>JBOHPP010000065.1:0-33824 GCA_050731755.1 Candidatus Rokuibacteriota bacterium
ATCGTGCACTCGGCCAAGATCCAGGGTGTCGGCTCGATCCCGAACGAGAAGTTCTACGCCGTGTACGCGCGGCCCCGGTAGCCGCCGGACTCGGAGGGCGCGACCGGGGCCATGAGGCTCGCGCGGCGGTATCTCGCCCAGCGGCTCGTGGCCTCGGTCATAACTCTGCTCGGCGTCTCGATCATCGTTTTACTGATGGTCCGGGAGCTGCCCGGAGACCCCGCGCGCGACATCGCCGGGCTCCTGGCCACCGAGGAGGACGTCCAGCGCATCCGGGTGGAGTTGGGGATCGAGCGCCCCCTCCTCGTCCAGTACGGGATCTTCCTCGGCCGTTTCGTGCGGGGCGACCTCGGCATCTCGGCCCGCACCTCTGAGCCGGTCCTGAGCGAGCTGCGGCCTCGTCTGGCCTCCACGCTGCAGCTCGCGCTGGCCAGCGCCGGAATCGCCGCGCTGCTCGGCATCGCCGCCGGCACGCTGGCCGCCGCGCGGCCTTACTCGCGGTTCGACTACCTGCTGTCGCTCTCTACGCTCTTCGGGGTCTCCATGCCCGTGTACTGGCTCGGGCTCATGCTCATCATCGTCTTCGCGGTTCAGCTCAACTGGCTGCCCGCCGCGGGGGCGGAAACCCCGGCCAGCATCGTGCTGCCGTCACTGACGCTGGCCGCCTTCTCGGTGGCGCTGATCGCCCGGATGACCCGGGCCAGCATGCTGGAGGCCCTCGGCCAGGACTACGTGCGCACGGCTCGGGCCAAAGGGCTCGCCGAGATGGCGGTGGTCGTCCGCCACGCCTTGAAGAACGCGCTGATCCCCATCGTCACCGTGGTGGGCCTTCAGTTCGGCACCCTCCTCGGCGGCGCAGTGCTGACCGAGTCGGTGTTCGGTTGGCCGGGCATGGGCCTGCTCCTGGTGGACTCGATCTTCTCCCGCGATTACGCGATGGTGCAGGGGATCGTGCTCGTCTTCTCGTCGCTGTTCATCCTCACCAACCTCGTCGTCGACCTGCTCTATGCCGTCATCGACCCTCGAATCCATTACAGCTGAGTCGCCGCCGCTCGCCGCCGAGTGGCCCCGGCTCCGCCTGTTCCTGGAAGGCTGGCAGCGCTTCCGCCGTCATCGGGTGGCCGTGGTCGGCCTCGCCCTCCTGGTGGCGCTCGTCATTGCGTGCCTCACCGCGCCGCTGCTCACCGCCGAGGATCCCGAGCGCCAGAGCCTGGCGCGGGCCCTCCGGCCGCCGTCTTGGTCCCACCCGCTCGGCACCGACCATCTGGGGCGTGACCTCCTGGCCCGCATTCTCTACGGCGGGCGGCTGTCGTTGGTGATCGGGTTCCTCGCCGTGGGCATCGGCCTGGCTGTCGGCGTCCCGTTGGGTGCGATCTCCGGCTTCCAGGGTGGGCGCACGGATCTGGTCATCCAGCGCTTCGCCGACATCCTGCTGTCGTTCCCGGGCTTTCTCCTGGCGCTGTCGCTCGTCGCCATGCTCGGCGTCGGGCTGGGGAACGTGATCATCTCCGTAGGCATCAGTGCCGTGCCCTCGTTCATCCGGTTGGTGCGGGGCTCCGTGCTCTCCATCCGGGAGCAGGTCTACGTGGAGGCCGCCCACGCCCTCGGCCAGACGCGGTCCGTGATCATCTTCCGTCACGTGCTGCCCAATGCGATGGCTCCGGTGATCGTGCAGTCGACGCTCAGCCTCGGCTTCGCCATCCTGGTGGCGGCCGGCCTCGGCTTCCTCGGCCTGGGCGTTCAGGCGCCGACGCCGGAATGGGGCACTATGCTGGGCGAGGGCCGGCAGTACATCTTTCGCGCGCCGTCCCTGACGACGTTTCCGGGGTTGGCCATCTTTCTGGCCGTGCTGGGCTTCAACCTCTTCGGCGACGGTCTGCGGGACGCGCTCGACCCTCGCATGCGCACGCTCGGATGACGCCGGCCGTGGTTGACGGGGCGCGGTCGGCCTCCTAGAGTACGACGCCAGGAGGGACGTCCATGAGGCTTGTGAGGTTAGTGCGGTTTCCGCTCGCGCTCGCCATCGTGGCCGTCGCTCTGACCGCGGCGCTGGCCGCCGAGCCCTGCGCCCACCGCGGCAAGCTCGACACCCTCTATTGCGACGAGAACCGCGACCTCGTCGCCGACCCCCCCAAGGACCGGGCCAGGCTCGTCAGCCCCGACACGCTGGTCTTCACCTACGCGCCGGTGGAGGACCCGGCCGTCTATGAAGGCGCATGGGCCGACTTCATCAAGCACGTGGAAAAGGTCACCGGCAAGAAGACCAAGTACTTCGGCCTCCAGAACTACGCCGCCCAGATCGAGGCCATGCGCTCAGGACGCCTGCATATCTCCGCCTTCTCGACGGGGAGTCTGGTCTACGCCGTCCACCTGGCCGGGGCGGTGCCCTTCGCGATCATGCGCGACGTCCGGGGGCCGTCTGGCTATCACCTGATCGTCATCCGCCACGCCAAGAACGAGGCCATCGGGTCCATCGCCGACCTCAAGGGCAAGCGGGTGGCCCACGTGTCCCAGACGTCCTCCTCCGGCCACCAGGCGCCGGTGTACTTCTTCTCGAGGATGGGCGTGGTGCCCGGCCGTGACTACCAGATCGTCTTCTCCGGCAAGCACGACAACAGCATCTTCGGCGTGGTCAACGGCGACTACGACGCCGCCGCGGTAGCCGACACCGTGCTAGAGCGGATGGTGGCCCGCGGGGTGGTGAAGGCCGGCGACTACAAGGTGATCTACACCTCGCCGGTGTTCCCCACCGCCGGCTTTGCCTACGCCCACACCCTCGACCCCCGCCTCGTCGACAAGATCAAGGAGGCGTTCGTTTCCTTCAAGTTCGAGGGCACGAGCGTTGGCAAGGAGTTCAAGGACCGCACCGGCTTTCTGCCCGTGAACTACGCGCGGGACTGGGAGTCGGTGATCGGCATCCTCGAGGCGAACGGCGTCACCTTCACCAAGGACTCGCCGGAGTACAAGAAGCTCGAAAAGCGAGGCAGCGAGTAGCGGCCGGCCGCGTGCTCCAGGTCACGGGGCTGCGGAAGACGTACCCCACCGGGGACGCCGCGCTCCGGGGCGTCTCCTTCACCGTCGACGGCCACGACGCCGTCTTCGTCATCGGTTCTTCCGGCGCCGGCAAGTCCACCCTGCTCCGTTGCATCAACCGTCTCGTCGAGCCCGATGCTGGCTCGGTGAAGCTCGATGGGCGGGAGATCACGGCGCTGAGCGGAGCCGCGCTGAGGGCGGCCCGCCAGGCGATGGGCATGATCTTCCAGGAGTTCAACCTGGTCGAGCGGCTCACGGTGATGGAGAACGTGCTGTCGGGCCGGCTCGGCTACGTCACGACCTGGCAGGCCTGGCGCCGGCGGTTTCCCGCTGAGGACGTCGAGGCGGCGTTCCGGACGCTGGCCCGGGTGGGGCTCGAGGGCTTCGAGAACAAGCGGGCCGATGAGCTGTCCGGCGGCCAGCGGCAGCGCGTGGGCATCGCCCGCGCGCTCGTGCAGCGCCCGAAGATCTTGCTCGTCGACGAGCCGACCTCCAGCCTGGACCCGCTGACCTCGGAGGCGGTCATGAAGCTGATCGTCGAGCTGGCCGCTGAGGACGGGATCCCGGCTCTGGTGAACATGCACGACGTGCCGCTGGCCCGCGCGTTCGCCCGGCGAATCATCGGGCTGCGCGCGGGCGAGATCGTCTTCGAGGGCACCGTGAGCGCGCTCACCGCCGAGGCGCTGGAGACCATCTACGGCGGGATGTGGACCAGCGCGGAGAGGCCATCGCGGTGAGCGCCCGCGCCTGGCGCCGGCCGTCGCTCTGGCCCCGGCCCTGGATGGGGCCGGTCGTGTGGTCCGGTGCCGGCACATTCCTGCTCTGGAACGCGGTCAGCCTGGAGATCAACCCGGATCGGATCGCCCGTGGATTGGGCCGGCTCGGCGAGGTCGCTGCACGAGCCGTTCCCCCGGACTTCGCCCGCACCGGGCTGCTCGTGAGCGGCGTGCTCGAGAGCGTGGAGATCGCCACGCTCTCGACGATGTTCGGCGTCTTGCTCGGCATCCCGGTGGCCGTGCTGGCCGCCCGCACTGTCGTGCCGCCGGCCGTCTACGCGGGCGGGCGCGGGACGATCACGCTGGGGCGCACCTTCCACGAGCTGATCGTGGGCATCCTGTTCGTCAAGGCCGTGGGCTTCGGCCCGCTGGCCGGCGTGCTCACCCTCACCGTGAACTCCGTCGGCTTCTTCTCCAAGCTCCTCGCCGAAGAGATCGAGCGCATCGACCGGGGTCAGATCGAGGCCATTCGCGCCACCGGTGCCTCACGGGCCCAGATCCTCATCTACGGCGTGCTGCCGCAGGTGTTGCCGCGGATCATCGGCCTCACCATCTACCAGTGGGACATCCACCTCCGGCAGTCCACCATCATCGGCATCGTGGGGGCGGGTGGGATCGGCGCCACGCTGCTCAACGCCTTCTCCCGCTACGACTACGACTTCGCCTTAGCCATCCTGATCGTCATCGTGGCCATCGTGCTGGTAGGCGAGGCGGTGAGCGCTGTGGCCCGGAGAGCCGCCCAGTGAGCGCGGCCGTCCGCACCTGGAGACGATTCACGCCGATGGGGGCCGCCCTGCGCACGCTGGGGCAGGTGGCGGTGGTCGGCCTGGCGGTCTGGATGCTGGCCCGGCTCGGCATCCGGTGGGAGTACGTCGCCGACGCGCCCTGGCAGATCGGCGACCTGCTCGGCCGGATGTTCCCGCCGGAGTGGTCGGCGGCGGGCGCGCTCGTGGGGCCGCTGATCCAGACCGTGAACATCGCCACGCTGGGCACGGCCCTGGCCATCGCACTCTCCCTGCCGGTGGCGCTGCTGGCCGCGCTCAACACGACACCGAACCGCGCCACCTACGGCCTGGCCCGCGTGATCATGGTCCTGAGCCGCTCGGTGGACACGCTGATCTGGGCGCTCGTGTTCATCATCGCGGTCGGCCCCGGCTCGCTGGCCGGCGTGCTGGCCATCGCCGTGCGCTCGATCGGATTCGTCTCCAAGCTGCTCGCCGAGGGTATCGAAGAGATCGACGCCGGCCAGGTGGAGGCCGTGACCGCCACCGGCGCCGGCCGCTGGCAGGTCCTCTTCTACGCCGTCGTGCCCCAGGTGCGCCCGGTGTTCGCCGGCGTGGCCATCTACCGCTGGGACATCAACATCCGGGAGTCCACCGTGCTGGGCCTGGTGGGCGCCGGCGGCATCGGCTTCGCGCTCAACGAGGCGATCCTGGGGCTCGAATGGAGCCGGGTGGGCATGATCCTCGTCATCGTCCTGGCGGTGGTCGCCGCCTCGGAGGCGGGGTCGGCCTGGCTCCGCAAGCGCGTCACCTGAGCGCCGCCTCCCGCCGCGCGGCGCTCTCCGTCGGCATCGCCGCCGCCACCCTCGCCGTCCAGAACGGCATCGTGATGGCCTTCGCCGTCCTCTACCTGCCACTGATCGCGGAGTTCGGCGGCTCGCGGGGCGAGGTGGCCGCCGTGCACTCCGCGGTGCTTTTACTGGGCGGCTTCGGCGGCCCGCTCGTCGGCTGGGCCTTCGACCGGCTCGGGCCGCGTTGGCTGTTCCAGGCCGGCGCGCTGTTGGCCGCCGCGGCGTTCGTCGCGGCGAGCCGGGTCGCGTCGCTGCCGGCGCTGATCCTCGTCTACGGGGTCGTCGGCGGGCTCGGTCTGGCGATGCTCGGCAGCCAGGCCAACATGATCGTGGCCGCGCTCTGGTACCCCGCGGCCCGCGGCCGCGCCATCGCCGTGGCCGATCTCGGCACGGGCTTCGGCGCCTTCTGCTTCGTCCCGCTGGCCCAGATCCTGGTGGACGCGATCGGCTGGCGCGGCACGCTGCTCGTCTGGGCCGGGCTCCTCGTCGCCGTGGTGATCCCGCTCAACGCCTTTCAGCGCCTGCCCGAGCGCGTGGTGCCGGTGGGACGCGAGGTCCAGGTCGAGGCCTCAGGGTGGACGCTCGAGCTCGCCGTGAGATCGCCCGCCTTCTGGTGGCTCGCCCTCACGCGTGTCTGCGCGGCGTGTGCCTTCCCGATCCTCAACACCCACATGGTGGCCCACGCCATTGATCACGGAATCGCGCCGGCCACGGCGGCCGCCGCGCTCGGCACCGTCAGCCTGGTGAGCCTTCCTGGACGGTTTGCCACCGGCTGGCTGTCGGACCGGATCGGCCGGGCGCCCACGCTGACGATCACCTACGCCAGCGCAACCGTCGGCATCGGCTGCCTCGCCTTGCTGGCCTTTACGCAGTCGCCCTTGTGGCTGGCCCTCTACGTGGTCTTCTTCGGACTGGCCCAGGGCTCGAGCGGGATCGTCGGCTCCGCCCGGGCGGTCGACGTCTTCGCCGGGGCCTCTTTTGGGACAATCTACGGCTGGCTGACGCTGGCGGGCGGCCCCGGCGAGGCGCTGGGCGCGTGGATCGGTGGGGCGATCTTCGACCGGACGGGCAGCTACCTGGGCGCCTTCGTCATTGCGGTGGCGGCGCTGGCCGTCGGACTCACCGCCATGTGGCGCGTGCGCCCGGACCTGCGAAGGTCGAGGATGTCCTAGAATTTGGCAGGTGCTTGGCTCAATGCGTGAGGACTCGTTCCCTGAATAAGGCCGAAAGAGCTTCATTCGTCACGGAGCTTGAGTCAAGGTTTGGACGAGTGCGATCGCTACAGGGTAGCCAATCTTTGCTCGAGTTTGGCGAAAACTTATGCCGTATCTACGTCAGATACTCTCGAGTGCATGGCCAAGGGCGAACGTTCTATGGCCTTCGGCAAGACGATCTGCGGGAATTGGAAGGGCGACTCTCCTTTGTCGTTTTTCTCTGGGAGGGTCAGACGGCGCCTTTAATCGTGCCGTTTGCTGACTACGAGGAAGTGTTCCACGATACGACGCCGGCCAGGGATCGTCAGTACAAGACTCAGATCTACATCAGCGAGGAGGGAACTGAGCTTTATATAGCCAGAGCGGGGCGCTTTAACGTAGATGCACATATCGGTTGGGAAAGCATGGAGCGGGCTGTCCGCGCACGACGAGCCGATATCCCTGACCTGACGCATCCTCAGATTCAGACGCTCCTTGGGGCGATCGGAGCACTCAAGAACTTCGATGTCTGGATTCCATTGGCAGATCGCGAAGCGTTGGATTGGTCCATGGCGAGGAGATTCTCTTGCGTTCGGGCGCTGCCGTATGAGCGGACAACCTGTGCTCTGCTCGATGCCGTAGATGCGATGTGGCTTCGGCGTGGGTCAAACGAGCTCGTTGCATTGTATGAAGTGGAACACTCGACCCCGATCTACTCTGGGCTGTTGCGTCTGAACGATATTCGCTTGACCCTGACTTACGAGCCGCGGCTGGCGATCGTCTCAAACGATGTGCGGCGTTCTGTCTTCATGAAACAACTACGTCGACCTACTTTCCAGCGGAGCGGGCTGACTGAGAAGTGCACATTTCTGGAGTATAGGGAAGTCTTTGAATGGTACAGACGCGCTAAAGGCGACTGAGTTCTAATCCTGTTCAGCGTCCGGGGTTGGCGGAGGCCGGAGCCATGCAGGAAGTTCTGTGCCTTCGGCGACAACGGCTTTGGCAATGGCGGCGTCAAGCTCCGCGCTGTAGTCCAGGTAGTCCATCTCCTCGGCATCTTCGAAGAGCGCTATGATACGCCCATCATCAGTCATAACAGCGAGTTTCATGGCGCTTCCCTCACGGTGCTGAGCGTCGAGTCTCGACCACCCGCGCGCAGGTCCACGTACAGCTCGATCTCGTGACCGTCGGGGTCACGGACGCAGAAGCAGTTGTCCTGCTCGCCGAACGGTTTGAGCCCGTGGCCCTCCACCCAGCGGCGGGCCGCGGCCAGTTCCGCTGCGGAGTCGCCGACCTCGAAGGCGATGTGGTAGAGACCGGGCACGCCCTTGGGTTGCGGCCCTGGACCCTCGGCGCGGGCCAGCTCGCAGGAGACGTCGTGATGATGGCGGCCGGCGGAGAAGAACACGATGCGGCCGCTCTTGGCGGTGCCCGTCTCGGCCAGGCCGAGGACGTCACGGTAGAACCGGCGGCAGGCCTCCAGGTCGCGGACGAACAGCGAGATGTGTCCCAGCTCGCGGATTTTGAGCCGCGACGGTGTCTGCATTCGGCGGGTAGTGTACCATTGCTGGGTCATGGCTGATTCGAAGCCGGCGGCCTACACAGAGACCGCCGCGTCCCCGCTTGTCGTCGACGCCGCCGAGCGAGTCCGACCCCACGCCAAGCTGATCGGCCTGCTCGCCCTCGGCCACCTCGTCATCGACGTGAACCAGGGCTCGCTACCGGCGATCCTGCCGTTCCTCAAGAACCTGCACGGCCTCTCATACACCGAGGCGGGCGCGATCGTGTTGGCGGCGAGCATCGCCTCGTCGGTCATCCAGCCGCTGTTCGGATATCTCGCCGACCGGACGGCGCGCCGCTGGCTGCTGCCGCTGTCCGTGTTCGTGTCGGGGCTGGGGCTCGGGCTCACCGGCGTGGCGCCCGGCTACGGCGCTCTGCTGCTGCTCGTCGTGCTCATGGGGCTCGGCGTGGCCGCCTATCATCCGGAGGGCTACAAGACGGCGGCCGCGATGGCCGGCGACCGGAAAGCCACGGGGCTGTCGTGGTTCTCGCTGGGCGGCAACATCGGGATCGCCCTCGGCCCTCCCCTGATTACCACGCTGGTGACGAGCATCGGCATCGCCGGCAGCCTGGGCATGGTCGTGCCGGCCACCATGGTTGGCGTCCTGTTGCTGGCGTCGCTGCCGGTGCTCTCGCGCCCGCTGACGCCCGCGGCCGCGAAAGCCGGAGCGCCGGCGCGCGGGGTCAACATGCCGGGCGCGATGGCTCTGCTGGTGGTGGTGGTGACGATCCGTTCCTGGACCCAACTCGGCTTCACGACCTTCGTGCCGTTCTACTACGTGGATCACCTCAAGGCCGACCCGCGCTTGGTGGGGCCGCTGCTCTTCGTCTTCCTGGGCGCCGGCGCGCTCGGCACCGTCATCGCGGGCCCGCTGGCCGACCGGTGGGGGCCGCGGCAGTTCATGACGTGGGTCTTCGTCGCCGCGGCGCCGCTCGGCGCGCTCTTCCTGAGCACCAGCGGCGTGCTGGCCTTCGTGGTTCTGGGCCTGTTCGGGGCGGTCCTGGTCTCGACGTTCACCGTGTCGATCGTGCTCGGTCAAGCCTATATGCCCCGCCAGGCCGGCATGGCCTCGGGCCTCATCGTGGGCTTCGCCATCGGCACCGGCGGCCTGGGCGTCACGCTCCTGGGTTGGATCGCCGACCACTGGGGGTTGCTCACCGCGCTCTGGATCAGCGCGCTCATGCCGCTCGCGGGCTTCGTGGCCGCGCTGCTGCTTCCCGCCCCAGGCTCAGAGGTGAAAAGCGCTGCCCCCGGCACGCCAACCGATGGGCGGGCGTGACGGAGCCAGTGGAGTTCGAGATGATAAATCGATTTAGGAGAACGGAGCCACGCGCGCCTAGAACAGGCCACCCACGACTGGACCCGAACTCGCGGACCTCGCTACAGTGAACGAAGGTTCATCCTTTCAGGATGGCGAGCAGGTGCTGCTGATCGACCAGCGCGGCAAGCGCCATCTGCTCTTTCTCCGCAAGTCGGAGACCTTTCACTCCGACCGCGGCTGGATCCCCCATGACGCCGTGATCGGCCAGCCCGAAGGCAGCTGGATCCGCAGCTCGCTCGGACTTCGCTATCTCGCTCTCCGCCCGACGCTGGCCGAGTTCGTGCTGGATATGCCGCGGGGCGCCCAGGTCATCTATCCCAAGGACCTGGCGATCATCCTGTTCTGGGCCGACATCTTCCCCGGCTGCCGGGTGCTGGAGGCGGGCACCGGCTCGGGGGCCCTCACGCTGGCCCTGCTGCGTGCCGTGGGGCCCGAGGGGCGTGTCATCACCTACGAGCAGCGCGACGAGTTCGCGCGGCGGGCGCTGGCCAACATCCACATGCGCATGGGCGAGGTGCAGAACCTCACCGTCCGGCTCCGGCCCGTCGAAGACGGTCTGGCCGACGAGGAACCGGTCGATCGGGTGCTGCTGGACTTGCCCGAGCCCTGGAAGCTGACGCGCCTGGTCGCCGGCGTGCTTCGCCCGGGGGGCATCCTGCTCGCCTACGTGCCCACCATCATCCAGTCGCAGCAGCTCTCGGAAGCCCTGCTGCGCGAGTCCTCCTGGGCGCTGGTCGAGACGTTCGAGACGCTCGTGCGCCCCTGGAATATCGAGGGCCAATCGGTGCGCCCGTTCCATCGCATGGTGGCCCACACCGGCTTCATCACCGTCGCCCGGCGGGTCGTGCCCGAGGAAGGGCGCCAACGAGCGCCGCGCCTCGGGCCCGCGGAGCAGGATCGACCCGAATGATCACGTTCATGCGTCGGTATCGCCGGAGCCTCCAGGTGGGGCTCCTCATCGTGATCGCCGCCTTCGTCGCCTCGTTGTTCATCTTCGGGGCCACCGGCCCCGACGGCGCGGCCCGCGACCATGTCGCCACCGTCAACGGCGAGTCCATCTCCGCCGAGCGCTACCACCGGCGCTACCAGGAGTACCTGAATACCTACGCCCAGATCCTCCGGGAGCGGTTCTCGCCAGGCATGGCCGAGCAGATGGGACTCCGCCAGCAGGTCGTCGACGACCTCGTCCAGGAGGAGCTGGTGGTGCAGCGCGCCCGCGCCGAGGGGCTTGCCGCCAGCGACGAGGAGCTGAACGTCCAGATCCACGCCATCCCGGCCTTCCACGAGGGTGGCCGCTTCACCCTCAAGCGCTACGAAGAGGTGCTCCGGCGCATCGGCGTCGCCAAGGGCGCGTTCGAGGACGACATGCGGCGCCGGCTCACACGGATGAAGGTCGAGCAAACGGTGCGCGGCGGTGTGCGGGTGTCCGAGGCCGAGATCGAGCAGGCCTACGTGCAGGCCCGTGAGGAAGTGCGCGCGGCCTGGGCGCTGGTGGACCTCGCGCCGCTCGCCGCCGCCGTCACGCCCACAGACGAGGAGCTGGTCGCCTACCACCGGGCCCACGGCGACGAGTTCCGCCAGCCCGAAAGACGTCGCGTCCAGTACGTCGCCGTCAACCCCAAGGATTTCAAGCCGGCGGTCTCCGCCGCCGAGGTGGAGAAGTACTACGCCGAGCGGGGCGCCGAGTTCGAGGAGCCGCGGCAGGTCCGAGCCGCGCACATCCTGGTGCGCGTGCCCGAGACGGGGGGTAGCGAGGCCGAGGATCAGGCCCGGGCCAAGGTGGCCGAGGCCATCCGCCGGGCCAAGGCCGGCGCGGACTTCGCGAAGCTCGCCCGCGAGCAGTCGCAGGATCCCGGCTCAGCCCAGCAGGGCGGGGACATCGGCCTGCTCAAGAAGGGCGAGACGGTGCCCCAGTTCGAGCAGGCGCTCTTCGCCCTCAAGAAAGGTGAGATCTCGCCCGAGCCGGTGCGGACGCCGTTCGGCTTCCACGCCATCAAGGTGATGGAGATCCGCGAGGGCGGCAAGAAGCCGCTCAAGGACGTCGCGGCGGAGATCCGCGAGCGCCTGGCCGGCGAGGCGGCCGATCGCAGCGCCCGAGACAAATCGGAAGAGATCCGCGCGAAGCTCCTCGGCGCCGCTGATTTCATGGCCGAGGCCCGCAAGCTGGGCGCCACTCCGGTGGAGACCACCATCGCGCGCCGCGAGCGAGCGCTGGCCTTCGCTCAGACCGACCCTCTGGAAGAGGCGGCCTTCGAGCTGATGCAGGGTGGGGTCTCGGCGCTCGTCAAGACGCCGGCGGGGTGGCTCGTGCTCAAGCACGTCGAGTCGCTGCCTGCCGCGATACCCCCGCTCGGCGAGATCCGGGACAAAGCGGCGGCCGGAGTGAAGCGCCAGAAGGCGGAAGCCCAGGGGCTCGACAAGGCCCGGCAGCTCGCGGCCGAGGCCCGGACGGCGGACCTCGCCGCCGCCGCCCGCAAGCTCGGCGCCAGCTACGGCGAGACTCCGCGCTTCTCACGCACCAAGCCGGCCGAGCGACTGCCCGGTGAAGCGATGCTGGCCACGCTCCGAACGCCCGCCGGTGCGTTCACCGAGCCCGTCAAGACCCAGCAGGGCTACTACGTGCTCAAGACCCTCGAGCGCATCGCCCCCAGCCCGGGCGGTCTGGCCGGCGAACGGGACAAGCTCGCCAGCGAAGTGCTGGCCCGCAAGCAGAGTCAGGCCTGGGAGTCGTGGGTCGGCGCCGCGCGCCAGGGCGCCAAGATCGACGTCTCCACACGCCTGCCCGCGTCGAGGGCTCGCTCCTAGGAACGCGCTGGAGCCTACGCCCGCGCAACCGGCCCTGGGGGAGGCTCGGAGGGGGCCGTTGAGGCCCCCTTCGACGAGAACGGCAGGGTGCGGGCGCTCTCCCAGGCGCGGCGGACAGCGGTCCGGCGCAGCCGCGGGAATCGGATCCAGGAGAAGGCCCGCAACCCGCGCAGGTCGTCGAACCACGAGTAGATCACCGGGGTGGCCACCAGGGTCACCAGCAGGCAAAGAGCTTGCCCGCCCACGACGACGGTGGCCAGCGAGGCCCGCGAGGCCGAGCCGTCGCCCCGTCCCAGCGCCACCGGCAGCATGCCGGCGATGATGGCCAGCGTCGTCATCAGGATGGGGCGGAGCCGCGCGCGGTCGGCCTGCATCTGGGCCTCGAACCGGGAGAGGCCCCGGGCGCGCAGCACGTTGGTGTAGTCCACCTGGAGGATCGCGTTCTTCTTCACCACGCCCATGAGCAGGAACAGCCCCATGATCGAGTAGATGTTGAGCGTCTTGCCGACGAGGAGGAGCGTCAGCAAGCCGAACGGAATGGACAGGAACATCGAGATCATGATGGTGACCGGGTGGATGAACGACTCGAACTGGGCGGCCAGGACGATATAGATGAAGGCCAGGGAGAGCACCAGGGCGATGAGGAAGCTCTGGATGGACTCCTGCAGCAGCTTGCCGCGTCCGGTGGTGATGATGCCGTAGTCGAGCGGCATCTGCTGCCGGGCCACCGCGGCGTACGCTTCGCGGTACGCCTCGGCCAGCGGCTTCTGGTAGAGGTTGGAGACGATCGTGATGGAGCGCTCCTGGGAGTAGCGCTCGATCTGGCCGGGGCTCATGCCGCTGCCCAGGGTGGCCACGTTGCTGAGGCGCACCAGGCGCCCGTCGCCCGCCGGCACGTAGAGATTGGGCAGCGTGCTGGGATTCGCCCGGAAGTTCTCTTTCAGCCGCAGCCGCACGTCGTACTGCTCGCCGAGCTCGCGGTAGAAGCCGACCTCCTCGCCCCCCACCAGGATCCGCAGCGCCGAGGCGATGGCCTCCACGCGCACACCCAGGTCGGAGGCCTTCTGGCGGTCGATCTGGACCTGCACCTCCGGCTGCCGGTAGGCCAGGGCGGTGTCGAGGTCCACGAAGCCCGGCTTGGCGCGCAGCTCGGCGATGACCTTCTGGGCGTAGTCCTCCAGCCGCGCGATGTCGGTCCCGCGCAGGATCAGGTTGAACTCGGTCTGGCGGAAGCCGCCGCCGCCGATCAGGTTGATGTTCTGCACGCTGACCCGCATCCCCGGGAAGGCGGCCAGCCGCTGCCGCACCTCCTGCTTGAGCTCGTCCTGCGTGCGCGCGCGCTGGGAGAGATGGCTGAGCCCGACGTAGATGGAGATGTCGGTGACGTTGGCCTGGGCCTGACCGCGCACGCCGACGGTGGAGAAGAGCGTCACCACCTCGGGGAGCTTGCGGATCTCGTCCTCCATGCGGGCGATGATCTCGGCCGTGCGCTCGAGCGACGAGCCGGGCGTCGCCTCGGCCACGACCTCGAACTCACTCATGTCGTCGTTGACGACGAACTCGAGCTTGGACGTCGTCAGCAAGTAGTAGCCGGAGCCGAGGATGGCCAGGCACGCCAGCAGGACCACCCACCGGTGGTGCAGCGACCAGCCGAGCAGCCACTCGTAGCCGCGCTCCAGCGCGGAGTAGAGGCGTCCGGACCGGGCGGCGTGGCCCCCTCCGCGCTCCGGCTCCCCGCCGGCGGTATCCGCCCGCGGCGCGAAGATCCGCGCCGCCAGCATGGGCGTGAGCGTGAAGGCCACCAGCAAGGAGACCATGATGGCGAACGTCGCCGTCAGCCCGAACGAGTTCCAGAACTTGCCCACCAGGCCACCCATGAAAGCCACGGGCAGGAAGATCACCACCAGCGAGAGGGTGGTGGCCAGGACGGCCAGGGCGATCTCGCGGGTGCCGGTGATGGCGGCCTCGAAGGGCGACCGCCGCTCCTCGTGGATGTGCCGGTAGATGTTCTCCAGCACGATGATAGCGTCGTCGATGACGATGCCCGTCGACAGCGAGAGTCCCAGCATCGTGAGGTTGTTGAGGGTGAACCCGGCCATGCGCATGAGGGTGAAGGTGGCCACGATCGAGCAGGGGATGGCCAGCGCGGCCACGAAGGCCGGGCGGAGCTTGCGGACGGAGGCGAAGCACACCATCGTGACCACGCAGGCCCCCGCCGTCACCTTGAGGAGGAGGTCGGGGTCGCCGGTCAGGAAGGCGGTGCCCACCACGCCGACGATGAGGCCGACCGCCGCCGTCTCCCACCACACGAGGTTGCCGATGAACACGGCCACGATCAGGCTGGCCAGGAGCCCCCCCAGCAGCAGGTGGTCGTTGACCTCGTGCATGGAGCGCTTGATGAAGCGCGACAGGTCGCGCACCACGTCGAAGCGGATGTCCTGGGGCAAGCCCTTTTGGATTTCGGCCAGCTTCTTCTTGAGCGCGTCCACCACGGCGACCGTGTTGGTACCCGACTGCTTGCGGATGACCAGCGAGACGGCGTTCTTGCCGTCGAGACGGGAGAGCGTGCGGGCCTCCTCCTCGCCGTCCGTCACCACGCCGATGTCGCGGATGCGGACGGGCCCACCCTTGAGGTCGGCGACGATCAACTCCTCGAACCCCAGGGGCGACTCGATGCGCCCCAGCGTGCGGACCCCTTCCTCACGGGCGCCGCTGGTGAGGCGGCCGCCGGGGATCTCCACGTTCTGGCGGGCCAGCGCGTCGCGCACCTGCTGGATGCTCAGGCCGTAGGCGGCCAGCTTGTCGGGGTCCACGAAGACCTGGATCTCCCGCTTGCGGCCGCCGACCAGGGTGATGGCGCCCACGTCCTTAACCGTCTCCAGCTGGCGCTTCACGCGCTTGTCGGCGATCTCGGTGACCTCGCGGACCGAGCGCCGGCCGGACACGACCACGGCCAGCACGGGAGCGGAATCAGGATCGGCTTTCTCGACGACCGGCATCTCGGTGCCGGGCGGGAACCGGGACAGCACGGCCGAGACCTTCTCCCGGACGTCGTTGGCCGCCTCCTGCACGTTGCGCTCGAGCACAAAGGTGGCGAAGACCTGGGACTGGCCCTCGATGGAGGAGGACCGCAGCTCGTCCAGGCCGGCGATGGTGTTGACCGCTTCCTCGATCACCTTGGTAATCTGGCTCTCGATCTCCTCCGGAGAGGCGCCGGGCAGCCGGGTGGTGATGGTGATGGTGGGCAGATCGACTTTGGGGAAGATGTCGAGCCCGAGCTGGAAGAACGAGGCGATGCCCAGCACGACCAGCGAGGTGATCAGCATCGTGGTGAAGACGGGGCGCCGAACGAAAACCTCTAATGCCGTCATGATCGCGGTGAGCTAGCGGGTGCTGGCGACGGTAACGGGGGCGCCGTTGAAGAGGGCCGGGAGGTTGGAGGTGGCCACGGCCTCGCCGGCCCGGACGCCTTCGGCGATCTCCAGCCAGGGTCCCTGGCGCTCGCCCACCCGGACCAGACGCTCCTCGGCGGTGGCTGAGCTGCCCCCGCTGGGGACGACGAAGACCTTGCTGAGCCCGGCGACATAGATGACGGCCTCGGCCGGCACGAAGACGGCCGTGGCGTTCGCCGCCGTGAGCACGCTGCCCTTGGCGAAGAAGCCGGGATGCAGCACGGCACCCTCGTTGGGGACCCGCGCCTCCAGCGCGAGTGTGCGCGTCTGGACGTCTACGGCCGGGGCCACCCGCAGCACGGCGCCCCCGAACTGGCGGCCGGGGTAGGCCTCCACGCTCAGGCGCACGGGCTGGCCGATCCGCAGCGCGGGCGCGTGGCGCTCGGGCACGCTGCCCACGTACTTGAGCGGGTTAGCGATCACCAGGGTGAAGAGCGCGGTGTTCTGGTTGACGAACTCTCCGGCCGAGATGTGGCGCCGGGCCACAAGCCCGGCGATGGACGCGCGCACAGTCGTGTCTTGCAGCCGCTTCTGGGCAATGCCCAGAGCGGCCTGGGCCCGCTTGAGCTCCGCCTCCGCCGACTGGACCTGATCGGGGTGCTGCGCGAGCGCCACCTTGGCCGCGGCCAGATGCGACGCTGCCACGTTCTGGCCGTTGCGGGCATTGTCCACCTCGCGGGCCGCGATGAGCTGGCGTTCGAAGAGCTGCTGCGAGCGGTCGAACTCAGACTTGGCCCACTCGAACAGCGACTGGGCGCGGGCCACCTCCGCCTCCAAGGTGGCCAGCGTGTCTCGCTGGCGGCGCAGCCCGGCGCTGGCCACCGACACCGCGGCCTGCGCCTGCTCGACCGCCAGCTCGAATTCGCGCCGGTCGTAGTCGGCCAGGACGGCGCCGGCTTCCACTCGGTCGCCCAGGTCGACCCGGAGGCGCGCGATCGTGCCCGGCTGCTCGGACTTGGCCACCACCTCTTCCCAGGCGAGCAGGCTGCCCGAGGTCTCCACCGTGCGCTGGACCGTCCGGGACTCGGCGCGGCCCGTCGTAATGGGGATGGCCTTGATGGTCGGCGCGGCGCTCTCGCGCGGCCGCCCCCCACCGGGCGCGTCGGCCTGCGACCGGTTACAGGCCGCGGCGGTCACCAGCAGGACCACGAGGAGCGTCGCGTGCGCGGAGGTCACCCGCACAGGATACACCGGCACGCGGGGGCCATGTTAAGGTACGTCCCATGGCGATTCAGCGCACGCCCATGACGCGCGGCGGGTACGAGAAGCTCGCCGCCGAGCTGGATCGACTCAAGCGGGAGGACCGCCCGGCCATCTCGCGGGCCATCGCCGAGGCCCGTTCGCACGGTGATCTCAGCGAGAACGCCGAGTACCCCGCGGCGCGGGAGAAGCAGTCCTTCATCGAGGGGCGCATCGCCGAACTGGAAGGCAAGGTCGGCGCCGCCGAGGTGATCGAGCCTCCGAGCGAAGGGGACCGCGTCACCTTCGGCTCGACGGTGCTTCTGGAAGACGAGACCGGCAAGCAGCACCGCTACTGGATCGTCGGCTCCGACGAGACCGCGCCGGCCAAGGGCCGGATCTCGGTGCTCGCTCCACTGGCCCGCACGCTGATCGGCAAGAGTGTGGGCGACCGGGTGACAGCACAAGTGCCCGGCGGCCGGCGCACGTTCGACATCGTGAAGGTCAACTTTCTCTGGATGGACTAGACACCGTGCCCACCCCTCCCCGACCATCCCGCTGACCGTGCCCACGGTTCGCGTCGACGACGGCGTCAATCTGTACTACGAGCAGGTCGGGAGCGGCACGCCGCTGGTCTTCGTCCACGAGTTCGCCGGCGATGCTGCGAGCTGGGCGCCCCAGGTGCGCTTCTTCGCGCGGCGCTACCGGACGATCGCCTTCAACGCGCGCGGCTATCCCCCGTCCGACGTCCCCGAGGATCCGGCCGCCTACTCGCAGGACCGGGCGGTGGAAGACATCCGCGGGCTGCTCGACGCGCTGGCCATCCCCCAGGCCCAGGTGTGCGGGCTCTCCATGGGCGGCTACGCCGCGCTGCACTTCGGGCTCAGGCACCCGCAGCGCGCGCTGTCGCTGGTCGTCGCCGGCGCCGGCTACGGGAGCGGCGCCGGTGACCGCGAGCGCTTCCGCCAGGACTCGGAAGCGAACGCGCGCGCTCTGGAGGACAAGGGCATGGCGGCCTTCGCCGAATACTACGGACGCGGGCCGGCGCGCGTGCAGTTCATCGACAAGGACCCCCAGGGCTGGCGAGAATTCTTCGACCGCCTGTCCGCCGGGTCGGCGAGGGGCCACGCCCTCACCCTGCGCGGGGTGCAGATGACCCGGCCCTCGATCTTCGACCTGGGCGAACGGCTGGAGCGGCTGGAGGTTCCCACGCTCATCATGACCGGCGATGAGGACGAGCCCTGCCTGGAACCGTCGGTCTTCATGAAGCGCAAAATTCCCACGGCCGGACTGGTGCTCCTGCCCAAGTCTGGCCACACGATCAACCTGGAGGAGCCCGAGGCGTTCAACCGCGCCGTGCTCGACTTCCTCACCGCGGTGGAGGCGGGGCGCTGGGGCCGCCGCAATCCGGCGTCGCAGTCGGCCTCCGCCGTGCTGCCGCCGGAGCTGGCGGAGCGACGCCGATGAGCCTGCCCCTCGCCCATATCCGGGTCATCGACCTCACGCGGGCCCGGGCCGGCCCCACTGCCGTGCGCCAGCTCGCCGACATGGGCGCCGACGTGATCAAGGTGCAAACGCGAGAGGTCGTCGAGGGCGACTCCACCGACCTCGGGTTCGACTACCTGAACCTGCACCGCAACAAGCGCGCGATGACGTTGGACCTCAAGCATCCGCGCGGCGTGGAGCTCCTCAAGCGGATGGTGGCTCGCGCCGACGTCGTGGTGGAGAACTTTCGGCCCGACGTCAAGCACCGGCTCGGTATCGACTACGCGGCACTCTCGGCGCTCAACCCCCGTCTGGTCTACGGCTCCATTTCCGGCTTCGGGCAGACCGGCCCCTATCGCGACCGTCCCGGCTACGACCAGATCGCCCAGGGGATGGGCGGCCTCATGTCGATCACCGGGCTGCCCGGTCAGGGGCCGGTGCGCGTGGGAATCCCCGTGGCCGATCTCACTGCGGGGATCTTCTTGGCCCAGGGAATCCTCGTGGCGCTGCTCGAGCGGGAGCGCTCGGGCCGCGGCCAATGGGTGCACACGTCGCTCCTGCAGGCCATGGTCACCATGCTGGACTTCCAGGCGGCCCGCTGGCTCATTGACAGGGAGATCCCGCCGCAGGCGGGCAACGACCATCCCACCGGGATTCCCACCGGTGTCTTCACCACCGCCGATGGCCACATCAACATCGCGGCCTCGGGCCAGGTCATGTACCGCCGGCTGTGTGCGGCCATCGGCGCCCCCGAGCTGATCGACGATCCGCGCTTTCACACCCTGGCCGACCGTTCGCGCAACCGCAAGGACATGAACGCCGAGCTGGATCGGGTCCTCGTCAAGCGCACGAGCGCCGAGTGGATCGAGATCCTCAACCAGGCCGGCGTCCCATCCGGGCCAATTTTCAACATCAGAGAAGTTTTCGAGAACGAGCAGATCAAGCACCTGGGGATGGCTCAATCGGTCCAGCACTCGACTCGGGGGGAAATGCGAATTCAGGGGCTGCCTGTCGCGCTCTCGCGGACGCCGGGAGCGATCCGCCAGCCGGCGCCCGAGCACGGGCAGCACACGGATGAGATCCTCACCGAGCTGGGGTACTCCCGCGAGGAGATCGCCGCCCTCCGCCACGACGGCGTGATCTGACGCGTTGGGGGCGTCCGAGCCCGCCGAGCGGTTTGAGGCGCGCGCGGATGGCCGCCCCGAGGTGCGCGGCTACCTCCATCGACCGGCGAACGCCGTCGGCGAGGGTCTCGTCCTCACCCACGGCGCCGGCGGTAACTGCCATACCCCGTTGCTCCAGGCCCTGGCCGTCGCCTTCGCTGCGGAGGGCCTCATCGTGTTGCGCTGCGATCTTCCGTACCGCCAGGCGCGCGCATCCGGCCCTCCGTCGCCGGGCACGGCGGCCCGTGATCGCGAGGGGCTACGCCACGCTCTGCAGGCCATGCGCGAGATCGCCCGAGGTCGCGTGTACCTCGGGGGCCAGTCCTACGGCGGTCGCCAGGCCAGTCTGCTCGCCGCCGACGAGGCAGGACTCGCGGCCGCCCTGCTCCTGCTCTCCTATCCGCTCCACCCGCCAGGGCGGCCTGCGGAGCTTCGGACCGCACATCTGCCGAAGCTCAGGACGCCGGCGCTCTTCGCGCACGGCACCCAGGATCCCTTCGGCTCGATCACCGAGCTGAACGCCGCGCGCGCGCTCATCCCCGCGCCCACGGCGCTGCTCACCGTCGAGGGCGCCGGACACGATCTCGGCTGGGGACGCCCGGCGCGGCGCGATGCGGGCGTGCCCAGCCGCATCGTGGAAGCGTTCGTCGCGCTGATTCCCTGAGCCTCCGGCGGTCGCCCGGCGTCATCGGCGCCCGGTCAGCGCCCGCTCGATCTCGTCGAGGTGTTCGCGCCGGTGCTCGGCGCGAAGCACGTTGATGGGCCTCCCGGCCGTCGCGTTCGCGGCCAGGCGATCGTCGGAGAGGCTGGCCACCTTGCGATCCGCCGCTTCGGCGACGCTGAGCGCCAGCTGCGCGGCCGCCCGCGGGGGCAGGGCGAGGCAGAGGGCCTTGGCCGAGTCGTTGATCCAGTCGGTGTCTTCGCTGTTGAGTGGCCGGGGGGCTGCGCCATCGCGCTCCCAGCGCTCGAGGAGAACGACGGTGCGCTCGTCCCAGAAGGCCAGATGACCGAGGACACCGGCGACCGTCCAACCGGCGTTCAGCGGGCGGCGCAGGTCCTCGTCCTTCAGCCGGTCGACGAGGGCCCGCAGGCGCTCGCGCTGGGCGGTGTTCTCGGCAACGTATGAGCGATCGACGGCCATGAAAGCCTCCTTGAGGAAGGTCGGGCGCCCTCTACAACCCCGGTCGTGGACAGACGTGAAATCGACACGCGAAGCGGGCGGCTGAATCCCGAACCGTGTAACCCATGTCCTTGGACTTCCTTGTCACTATCTCAGGGGCGAGCACTCGCACCTTGATCCTGGGAAGGAAGTCAGCGGTGAACAGACCGGCTTCGGTAGACTCCGCCCGCTGAATAACACAATCTCGCTCACGCCTGCGGTGAGCGGCCGCTGCGAGCGAAGGCGAGCCAGCGGTCCGCTCGACCGCGTTGTTGGGCAGCAACGTCTCAGAGCCGTGACCGCCAGTAGCCTGGTCGACGGTGAAGGTGCATGACCGCGATGATATAGATACGCTCAGGCTCGACGCGATACAGGAGACCGTAGGGAAACTTCGGAACCAGAAGACGCCTGAGGCGGCGGCCAAACGGTGGGCCAGAGGCCGGAAACTCGACCAGCCGTTCGTACGTGTGCTGAACCGTCGTGATGAAGTCGAGTCCGAGCCCTTCTGTTTGGCCCTCGTAGAACCGAGCTGCCGAAATGAACTCGTCCTGTGCTTCGGGATGAAACTCAACGCTTCTCACCGAAGCGTGGAGCGGGCTCTCCGGATTACCTTCTGGGCGGGAATCCCAGCGACCTTTCCGGACTTGAGTTCGCCCAGCCGACGCTCCGCTTCCTGGAGCCAAAGCTTCTCGACATCGGCATCTACTTCCTGATCAAGACTGGAGATGAGGCGTTGCGCGAGGCGAGCGCGTTCCCTGCGTGACAGTCTCAGGGCCTGGGATTCGAGTTCGCGCGCTGGCTTAGTCATACCGGAAAGCTATCACGAGACCTCCCTGTCCTCTTGGGTCTCGTATCGTGCTCGTTCGGGCAGCCCCGCTTCACTTCACCGGCACCGCACCGTTGGCGCCGATCACCGCCGCGCCGGCGGAACTGCGAATGAACTCGACGAACCTGGAGACAGCGGGAGCGGCCGCGGCCTTGGTGACCAGGAAGGAGTCTCGCGTCAGGACGTAGGCCTTGCGCCCCACGTTCTCCGCGCTGGGGATGACGCCATTGAGCGACAACGCCCTGATCTGCCCCTGGCTCTGCTCCACGACGGTGGTCGTCGTCATTCCGATGGCGCCCACGCTAGCGGCGAGCTCCTTTGCCATGTCTCCGGAGCGCGGCATCACCCTCACGCCTTGGGGCATCTGCAGATCTTTCAAGCATGCGAGCTTCCCCCTGACGACCTCGGCGTCAACCTCGGAGACTGGCCGAGTGCGGGGAGCAATCGCGATGTCGGGTCCGCCGAGCTCCTTCCAGTTCGTGATTCTGCCGGCGTAGACATCACAGATCTGGGGGTCGGTGACGTTCGTCACGGGCACGCTCGCGTTCACGCCGAAGACGACGGCCACCTTGGCGATTTCGTGCACCGCCATTCCTCGTCGGGTCAGGTCCTCGACAACCAGACCATGGCTGGCCAAGGCGATGTCGATCTTTCCTTCTTCCAAGGCCTGCAGGCGCGCCTTCGTTCCCAACCCCTGGCCAATCTCCACCGTGGCGCCTGGATTTCGCTCTTGATACGCCTTGGCGAGCGCCGCCACCAGCGGCATCACCCCAGTCGACCCGTCAACGACGATCTTCTCGCTCGTTGGCCCAGGAATGGGAGCTCCCAGCGTAAGGCCCACCATCAGCGCACTGATACGACATGCCCATTGAAGTCGCATGACCCACCCCCGCTCGAAAGGTCACTGGTCTCAACACTGACAAGTTCATTTGACGTTCAGCGACATCCTGCCGCCGAACAACGCAGATCAGCGGCGGCGGGCCGCGGCCGTCCGCTGCATTTGGCGGTTCGGCGGATCTCGACAAGGCGGGCTCGTCTCTTACGTGGGCCGTCTTCTCGAGGTCCGTAACCATCGTGCAGAGGGCCGGAACCACCACCCCAGACAGGCCGCTTGCCACGGCCATGCCGTCGGCACTGTGCGAAGATCGGCGGAGCACTTCACCTTGCCCTCGGAGGCCGCTCATATAATTGGCGCTACCGCCCGAGCCGGCGGAGAACGTCCTCGGGTCTCATGACGTCGACGCAAGTCTCCGCCTTGATCTTCGGACGCTTCTTGAGGAGATCCTTCTTATCCGTAGTAACGAACGATGCCACACTAGCGAGCGCTGCCTCTATGAGATGCACGGAATCAAGCTTTCTTATCCCAATAGCGCGTAACTTGCGGAGAAGCGCCGCCGCCTCAGGCGGCGCCGGCGTTGACCGGACCACGGAGCGGCGGCGCAGCGGAGCGCGTCCCAACGGTGGGCGGCCGCCGACTATGGGAATCCGAGTTGGTGCGAGTCTGAGCACGCCGCCGAAGACGACGCTCAAGAGTCTCAGGCGCCTGTCACCCTTGGTTAACGGCGTGGCCGCTATTTCCGCCACAACGTCGCCGCCGACGAAGGCCTTCAGTCGTCTCTCTCGGATTAGCGCCAGGAAGTCCGCTGAGCGGGCGTCGTCAAGCAGCCAATCTATTACACATGCATCAAGGTAAACCTTCACGGTCCTATCACGTCCCGCCCAACGTTCCGGTTGAGCGGCGGCGGCACTCACCCGGATCTTGTCACCTCGGCCAGCGCCGCCCGCTCGCACCGGTTGTTAGCGGGCATCGCTCATATCTACTACGCAGGTCGTGAGCGCCCGGCTCACGGCAGCCCGCTATACAGTCCGCCATTACTGCGCAAAAGCTTAACACCTGCGCTGATCCTGATCGCTCAGCCGAGGAAGGCCGCCGCGAGCATGGAGAATGAGCCGGCGCGCCCACCAACCGCACGGGCCGGCCGACCCCGGACCGAAGTCCTAGCGGAGCGCGTCCCTCAGCTCGCGGGCCAGCAACTCCACGGTGCCGCGGGTGCCGCCGGCGAGCTTGAGCTTCCACTCGCCCTCCGTCTCGAAGCGCCGGTCGCGCAGGCGATCGGCCCACGGCTTGATGGCCTCGCGGATGGTGTGAAGCTCGAAGGGATCCCGCCGCATCTCCCGGGCGCGGGCCATGATGTCGGGCGTCACCCGGATGAAGGCGCGCAGCGCGGCGCCCGTCTGGATGGAGTACTTGCGGCCGGCCCAGGCCGTGGGGAACGTTGAACAGATCGCTTTCACGTAGTTGAGGAAAAAGCGCTTGGCGCCCTGGCGGAGCTCCTGGATCTTGGCGCCGCCGCCTACCTTCTCCACCGTCTCCAGGAGGTCGACGATCTCCTCGGCCAGGGGCGCCTGGCTCACCCGGCCCCGGCCCGTGCCCAGCATCTTGATCTCGCCGTGGAGCGGGGACGTCTCGTCCTCGTTGAGCGAGCGGATCACGTCGTGGGCCAGGGCTTGGTTGGGGTCCGGGTAGAGCTTGCGTCCGGACAGGCTGATGATGTGCGACGGATTGAGCCGTGTGTGCTTGGCATTGATGGTCACGAACAGCTCGACGATCTGCCGCGCGTCCAGTGAGTCGAACAGAACCGCCGGGACCTCGATCCCTATCTGCTCGCCGGCCTGGTTCAGCGCGTGCAGCGCGAGCAGCCGGTGCTGGCCATCCAGCACGCGGAGGACGCCATGCTCCTCGGGGATCTGCAGAAGGCCGATGTCGTGGTGCCCGGCGATCGGGGTGAACGTGAAGCGCTTTTCGGAGGTGATGATCACCGCCCCCGGGATCGGCGGCAGCGTCCCCGCGTCCTTGCACTCGCGGTAGTAGCCGACGAGCTCGTCGATCTTGCGACGGATGACGGGCCGCTGGTAGGCCGTCTCGCTCTCGGCAATGCGTTTTTCCAGCGCGTCCCAGTTCACGCGCGCCCGCGCTTTCGACCGGGCCTTCGCGGCGGCGTCCTGCGGCCCGCCGGAGTAGCCCAGGACCTCGAACTTGACGAGGCGATCGATGTCCTTGGCGCTCAGCCCCGCCTGGTAGAACTCGACGCCGAATTGTTTGATGCGGCGCGCGGGCACCGTAATCATCGGAACCATAGGGTAAATGACTCACAAGTACGTGTCAATAGAGGCGTTTTTGGCCTCGCCACAATAGGTCGTCTCGTTCGGCGGCCGGCCCACTACCCGCAGTTTTCCACCGCTATCCACACCGGCGAGCAAGTGCGCAGCCTACTTGAGCCCGAAGCGCTCCACCGCGAGGCCCGCGATGTGACGGCCGATGGCCAGGGATGCGGTAGCCGCCGGCGAGGGGGCGTTGAGCACATGAATGGCGTCGGACCCCTCCACGATCCGGAAATCGTCCACCAGCGCGCCGTCGGGGGCCACGGCCTGGGCGCGCACGCCGGCGCCGCCCCGGCGCACGTCCTCGGACCTCAGCTCGGGCACCAGGCGCTGCAGCGCGCGCACGAAGGCGCGCCGGGAGAACGAGCGATACATCTCGAACATTCCGGTCCGCCAGTAGCGCCGGGCCATGGCCCAGAAGCCGCGGTAGCCCAGCGTGCCCAGCAGTTCGCCCGGGTGGATCCGCCCGAATCGGTAGCCTTCCCGCGCGAAGGCCAGGACCGCGTTGGGCCCCGCCTCCACTTCGCCGTGCACGGTCCGGGTGAAGTGCACGCCGAGAAACGGGAACTCGGGGTCGGGCACCGGGTAGATGAGCCCCCGCACGAGATGGCGGCGCTCGGGCCGGAGAAAATAGTACTCGCCGCGGAAGGGGATGATCCTCACGTCGGGGACGGCGCCGGCCCGGCGGGCGATCACGTCGGAGTAGAGGCCGGCGCAGTTGACGAGCCCGCGCGCCCGCACCGTCAACCGCGGTGTGGCCAACGCCAGGCCCTCGCCGGTCCGGGCGATCGCGGTGACCCTGGCCGCCGTCTCGATGCTGACCCCGCGCGCCGTCAGATCGCGGGCCAGGGCGGCCGCCACTTCCGAGAAATCCACGATGGCGGTGCTCGGCGAGTGGATGGCCTTGAGCGCGGCGGCGTGGGGCTCGAGGTCTCTGAGCCGCGCGGGGTCCATGAGGGCCAGGCCGGGGACGCCGTTGGCGGTGCCGCGCTCGTAGAGCGCGTGCAGCCGAGGCAGCTCCTCGGCGCGCGTGGCCACGATCACCTTGCCGCAACGGTCCACGCGAATCCCGTGGACGGCGCAGAACTCCGCCATGAGCCGCGCCCCCTCCACGCACAGGCGCGCCTTGTAGGACCCGGGCCGATAGTAGATGCCGGAGTGAAGGACGCCGCTGTTGTGGCCCGTCTGGTGCTGGCCCAGGCGCGTCTCCTTCTCGAGGATGACGAGGCGGGCCCGCGGCGCGCGCTCGCTCAGCGCGTGAGCGGTGGCCAGCGCCACGATCCCGCCCCCGACGATCGCGAGGTCGTATCGATCGGACATGGCGACCATTGATAGGGGCGCCGGCGGCACCTGTCAAGCATGCCGGGCGTGGTGTACCATCGCCGGCATGCTGTCAAGCATGCCGGGCGGCAGCCCTTCCCGGAAGGAGACCCCATGCGGCGGATCTTCACCAAGAGGAACGCGGAGCACCGCGAGGCGACCGACGGCCATCCGCGCGACGTGCACATCATGGTGGAACCGGCGACGGCGGGCAGCGAGCACCTGGCCATGGGCACGGAGTCCGTGGACCCGGGCAGCCGCATCCCTGTGCACGTTCATCCCGATGCCGAAGAGATCCTGTTCGTCTACGAGGGGGGCGGGCGCGCCCGGGTGGGCGACCAGGAGGTGGACGTGGGGCCGGAGACGGCGATCTTCGTTCCCCGGGGCACGCCGCACGGTTTCGTGAACACGTCGGGCGGGCACGTTCAGCTCACCTGGACCTTCTCGCCGCCCGGCGAGCACGAGAAGTTCCGCCAGGCCGACGCCTGGAAGCACGCGGCCCGGAGCCGGGCCGAGGAGGGCTGATGGCCGGCAAGCACTTCGAGGAACTGGAAGTCGGTCAGATCTTCCGTCACCAGCCCGGGCGCACTATCACCGAAGCCGACAACGTTTTTTTCTCCTGCCTCACGATGAACCCGCAACCGCTCCACATCGACTTCCACGCCGCCGCCCAGGCCGAGTTCGGCCGGCCTCTGGTGAACAGCCTCCTGACCCTGGGCATCGCCGTGGGGCTGTCGGTCGCCGAGACCACGCTGGGGACCACCGTGGGCAACCTCGGCTTCGAGAAGATCGAGTTCCCCCGCCCGGTCTTCCACGGCGACACCATCTACGCGGAGACCGAGGTGGTGGACAAGCGGGAGTCTCGGTCGCGGCCCGAGTGGGGCATCGTCACCTTCGAGCACCGGGCCCGCAACCAGACCGGCGAGCTGGTGGCCCTGGCCCGCCGCAACGCGATGATGCGCAAGCTGCCGGCGTCGCGGGGTGGGGCGGGCCCCAAGACCGACGCCCAGCCGTCGGCGGAGCGCGCCGGCGGCGGGCCGGTGCGATGACCGTGCGCCGCCGCTCGCTCCACTTCGTGCCCGGCGGCAACGAGAAGATGCTGGCCAAGGCTCTTACGCTCCCCGCCGACGGCCTCATCCTCGACCTCGAGGACGCCGTGCCTCCCGAGCGCAAGGCGGCCACGCGACCCGTCGTCCGCCAGTGGCTGGAGAAGCACGACTTCGGCGAGCGTGAGCGGTGGATCCGCATGAACCCCCTGGCCACCGCCTTCGGGCGCGCCGATCTCGAGGAGACGATCGCCGGGCGGCCCCACGGCTACGTGGTGCCCAAACCACGGTCGGCGGCCGATGTGCGGGCGGTGGCCCAACTTCTCGATGCGCTCGAGCACCGGCACGGGATCGATCAGGGGGCCACGAGGCTCACGGTGATCGCGACCGAGACCCCGGCGGGCCTGCTCGACATCGGCGAGATCGCCGCGGCGAGCCCCCGCATCGTCGCCCTGTCCTGGGGTGTGGAAGACCTCAGTGCCGCCATGGGGTTGGGGCGCGTGCGCGACGTCCAGGGCCGGTACCTGGACATCCCGCGCTACGCGCGCGTGATGTGCGCGGTGGCTGCGTCGGCCGCCGGCGTCGAGGCCCTCGACACCGTCTACACCGACATCGCCGATCTGTATGGGCTCCGGCGCGAGTGCGACGACGCCGTCCAGATGGGCTTCACCGGCAAGATCTCCATCCATCCGAACCAGGTGCCCGTCATCAACGAGGTCTTCACGCCGGCCCGCGAGGCCGTCGAGGAGGCGCGGGCGCTCGTCGCCGCGTTCGAAGACGCCCGGCGGCGCGGGGTCTACGCCTTCGCCTTCAAGGGGCAGATGGTGGACGCGCCGCACCTGGCGCGCGCCCTCAAGATCCTGACCCGCGCGGGCGAGCCAGCCCCGCCGGCGTGACCGTCACCGTGCCCTGAGCCGCCCGCGATGCGGGCGATGGTGCTCCACGCCCCGATGCCGGTCGACGCCTGCCCGCTCACCGCGGGCGAGCGGCCCGTTCCCGAGCCGGATCGCGGCGAGATTCTGGTGCGTGTCGGCGCCTGCGGCGTTTGTCGCACCGACCTGCACCTGGTGGAAGGCGACCTGCCCCTCGTGCGCTCGCCCCTCGTGCCCGGCCACCAGATCGTTGGGCGGGTCGAGGAGGTCGGCCCGGGGGCCACGCGCTTTCATCCGGGGGAGCGCGTAGGCATCGCCTGGCTCCGGTCGACATGCGGCGCCTGTCCGTTCTGCCGCAGCGGGCGGGAGAACTTGTGCGAGCGGGCGGCGTTCACCGGCTACCACGCCGACGGTGGCTTTGCCGAGTACGCGGTGGTCCCCGACGTCTTCGCCTACGCGATCCCGGACGCCTTCGGCGACGTCGAGGCGGCACCGTTGCTCTGCGCGGGGATCATCGGCTACCGGGCGCTCCGGCTGAGCGGTGTCGGCCGGAAGGGCCGGCTCGGGATGTACGGGTTCGGCTCCTCGGCCCACATCACGCTGCAAGTGGCGGTGGCGCGGGACAGCGAGGTCTACGTCTGCACGCGCGACGCGGCGCACCGGGCCCTGGCGCGCTCGCTGGGCGCGGTCTGGGTTGGCGACCTGGCCGACGCCATGCCGGCCCCTGCCGACGGCATCATCGTTTTCGCGCCCGCCGGCGAACTGGTGCCGCGCGCCCTCCGCAACCTGGCCCCGGGCGGGCGGCTGGTCCTGGCCGGCATCTACATGACGGCCGTGCCCGCCCTCGAGTACGCCGATCTCTACCGCGAGCGGACCATCACCAGCGTGACGGCCAACACGCGGGCCGATGGCGAAGAGCTCCTGGCCGAGGCGGCACGCATCCCCATCCGCCCGGCAGTGACGACGTTTAACCTCGGGGAGGCCAACCGGGCGCTCGGGCTGCTCAAGCGCGGAGGCCTGGCCGGCTCCGGCGTCCTGGTGCCCGATCGAGTATGATTGCGCCAGATTTTGTAGCGGGGTCCGCGAGCCCGGCTACGATCGTGAGTGGCCTGTTCGAGGTACGTCTGGCTGCGTGACTCTAGACCGATTGATCATCTCGGAGCATCGAACCGGCGCGCGAGGAGCGTTCATGAGTGATCTTCCCGACATCGTCCAGCGGGCGGCCCGCGTTTTCCCCGGCGGCGTGCTCGGCAGTCATCGGCACGGCCCCGGCCTCGAGTTCGTCGTGCGCGAAGGGCGCGGCGCCTACCTCTGGGACACCGAGGGCCGGCGTTACATCGACTACCTGCTCGGCTCGGGGCCGATGCTCCTGGGCCACGCTCATCCGGCGGTGGTCGAGGCGGTGCGACGCCAGCTCGACCGGGGCAGCACGTACATGCTCCTCAACGAGCCCATCATCGAGCTGGCCGAGGAGGTGGCGCGGGCGGTGGCCTGCTGCGAGCAGGTCCGCTTCACGTCGAGCGGCAGCGAGGCCACGTTCTTCGCCCTGCGCCTGGCCCGCGCGTACCGCCAGCGGGACAAGATCCTGAAATTCGAAGGGGGCTGGCACGGTACGCACGACTACGGGGCGATGAGCGTCAGCACCCGCTCGCCCAAGGCGTTCCCCGCGCCGACGGTGGATTCCGCAGGGATCCCGCACGCGGTGTCCGATACCGTGCTGGTAGCGCCCTACAACGACCTGGCCACGACGGAGGCCCTCATCGCCACGCATCACAGCGATCTGGCGGCGGTGATCATCGAGCCTTACCAGCGGACCATCCTGCCGGCCCCCGGGTTCCTGTCCGGGCTCCGGGAGGTCACCCGGCGCTACGGCGTGCCGCTGATCTTCGACGAGATCGTCACCGGCTTCCGGCTCGCCTACGGGGGCGCCCAGGAGTACTACGGCGTCGTTCCCGACATCGCCACGTACGGAAAAGTTCTGGCCGGCGGCTTCCCGCTGGGGGCGGTCTGCGGCCCGGCCGAGATCATGCGCCACTTCGATCCCACGCTGGAGGGCACGCCCGACTACGTCTGGCAGGCCGGCACGCTGAACGGCAACCCCATCGCGGCCGCGGCGGGCCTGGCCACGCTCAGTGAAATGAGGAAGCCCGGCACGTATCAGCGCTTGCATCGGATGGGAACGCGGCTGCGTGACGGGCTGGCCGGCGCCGCTCGCCGCCACGGGCTGCCCGCCCAGGTCAGCGGCGAGCCTCCGGTGTTCGACATCCTGTTCACCGACCGGGAGATCGTCGACTACCGGGCCACCCTCACCGCGGACCGTGATCGCATCCGCCGCTTCAACGAGGAGTGCCTGCGCCGCGGCGTCGTCAAGGCCGTGAACAAGATCTACGTCTCGCTCGCGCTCAGCGACGCCGACGTCGACGCGACGCTCGGCGTCTTCGACGAAGCGCTGGCCGTTGTGGCGAAGAGTACAAGCCGATAGCGCGCCGCGCTACGAACGGCTTGACGGGTACCGGGATGCGGAGTACACGACAGGTACGGTGCGCAGGCTGGTTCTCCGCGCACCGTAGTGGAAGTACCTCCGGACCTCCGGAAGGAGCGGGTATGGAGCAGACCCCACCGGGCCTAGCGGCCGCGCCGGGCGGGCGCTTGCTAGCAGCCCCGAACGGCGCCAGCGGACCGCTCCAGGACTAAGCCCCGGCTTTTGCTGGGACGCGCAGCGTGACGCTGCGCACACGAAGGGGAGCCCGTGGGCGGGCCACCCCGCCCACGCCCCCGGACAGATGGAGCCCTGCGCACCTCGCTCAGGCCACCCACGGTCCAAACCGGCCTCGCGGCCCCCGCTACAGTGGTCAGTTCAGCCCTTCGATGCGCACCCGGGCCGCCGCCGCCTGCAACAGGCCCCAGTACCAGTCTGGCGTCTCGATGACGAATGCGATCATCATGCCCCGGTTAACGGTAAAGCGATGCATGACGACACCCGGGGGGTCCTCGATCGGCCAGTCAGGCTCGGGTGGCATCATTCTGTCCAGGCTGCAACGCCGATGCCACGCCTGCGGAGACGCTCAGGCGGCGCGGCCGACGCTGCAGTGACGGCAGATCCGGTTGTCGATCTCCTGGGTGGCGCGGAGAGGCCCCGCACACTGTGTGCAGCGGGCATCCCGAACGAGGGGATGATGCACGCGACAGGCCCCGGTCGACGCCTTCACGGCGTGGCGGGTACAGCCGTTCCACACACACTTCCCGAACGTCACGGCCTCTGAGGGTTGCAAGCGGCATGCCGTAGGAAACCAGTCGGCGGGCTATACTGCGTTTCGCGGATGAGGCTTCCCTCTCCGTGATCACGGATCTCTTCGTCGTCGCCTCCGGACTCGCCCCCGGTGACGTGACGGAGGTCATCCCTGCCGCGTGCCGCCGACCGGTCGAAGGTCCGCCGAGGGCTCGTCGCGACGGCGACGATACGCTCGTCGAGGTGGGGCCGTGGCGGCCGCGACGCGGGGCGCGGCACCTGTTGCCCGCGTTCAGCGTGCTCACTCGTGCCGACTACAGCGCGCGGTTCGAGCTGTCGGTGCTCGCCGTGGGCGAATGGTCGCCGTGGGTGGGCACGGCCACCATCGGCCGGGCCGAATTTCCTCCACTCGCCGCGTCCGCTCCCGGGTTGGAAGTCGACGTCGATGTCTTCCACGCGCCAGTAGCGGTCGAGAGCGTGAAGCTCCGCCTGCGCCTGGGCGCGGCCGATGCCGCAACGCTGCTGGCCGCTCCCTGGCTGCTGACGCTGTCGGCGTGTGATCTCGGCCCCCTGGAAACCGCGCCCAGCGCCGGCGCCGCGCGGCTGCCGGTGCCCGCGCTCAGCCAGATGGCCGAAGGCGGCGCGCTTGCCGCCCGGGTGTGCTCACCCACGAGCGTGGCCATGGTACTGGCCTACCTGGGGGCGGATGGCGACGTCGGCCGTCTCGCGGCCGAGATGTTCCATCCCGCGCTCGACATCTATGGCGTGTGGCCAGCGGCCATCTGCGCGGCGGCGCGTCGGGGAGTGCTCGGCTACCTGCTGCGCTTCCCCGACTGGACGGCGACGGCGTGGTGTCTCGAGCGCGGACTGCCCGTGATCGCGTCCGTGCGGTATGCGGCGGGCGAACTCAGCGGCGCGGCGATCGCCGCCACGGCCGGACATCTGCTGGTGCTCACCGGCTACGAGGGCGGTGACGTCCTGGTCAACGATCCGGCGGCGCCGGACGCGGCGTCGGTCCGACGCCGGTACCGACGAGCCGACCTCAGCCGCGTGTGGCTCGAGCGCGCCGGCGTCGGCTACGTCCTCTTCAAACCCGGAGCACGCTGACGTGCAACCCGTCCAAGGGCGGATCGAGCGGCGGGAACGGTGGGTTGTTGCACCCCGCGTGATGGGGAGGTTTGGAGGGGGCGGCCGCTGCCCCCTCCAGTATCAAATAAAGGGGGTTGACCAACCTCCGAGCAAAGACGGGTGACCGACTTGCGAGAAGTTACAGATGCGTGAGCCGCTCCCGTTCCGGGGGCGCCTCGCGCCGGAGGCGGCGGGCCAACAGCTCGCGCGCGATGTGCCGCCCACCGAGCCCGAAGGCCAGCGCCAGCGCGAAGACGAGGCCGCCGAACGTAATTCCGAACGCGACGAGGACCATCTCCTTGCCGATTCCGAGATGGGTGAGCGCGGTGGCCCCGGCGAACAGCAGCACGCCCCAGTGCGCCGCCCGGGCCAGCAGCCGCGCCTCGGGCAGCCCCGCGTTCACCGCCGCGATCAGCAGCCCCTGGCTGAGGAAGTTGGCCACGAGCCAGCCGGCGATCAGAATGAGCAAGGCTGCGAAGAGCGGGGGTACCAGCGAGAAGACGAACGCGGTGGCCGTACCACCCTGGGCGCCGGCCAGCCGGTCGACGCCCAGGCTGGCGAAGAGGATGAACACGGCCCAGAAGGCGAGGAGCCCGAGGACGTCGGCGGGAGTGCGCAGGATGCCGGCCCGCCGGAGCGACGCCGCCACGCCCCACCGTTCCATCTGGTCGTCCAACCCGACGGCGCGCCCCAGCCGAGCCAGCACCAGGCGCACCAGCCACCCGAGCGCGAGCCCGAGGGCGATGAGCGTGACCATCAGCGCCAGCCCGGGCACGATGGCGGCGAGGCGGTCCCGAAGTTCGAGCAGCGCCGTCCAGACTCCCCGACTCCACCCGGTGTCCATGAGGGTTCCCCCTAGACCATACACCCGGTACAATGCCCGGGAAATGCGGATCCATAGCGTCCTGGCCGGGCTTGCCCTGGGCCTCGGGCTCGCGGGCTGCGCCCAGCCCGAGCGAGAGTGGCTGAAGCTCAACCAGCCGTACTCCACCGCGGAGTTCCGGCGCGACGTCGCGGAGTGCACGCGTAGCCGCGTCCTCGACGAAGCGTGCATGAAGGCCCGGGGCTGGGTCAGCGTGAACCCGCTCCGGCCCGAGAAGTCCGACGCCCCGGGCGCGCGGTCGGCCACGCCCCGCTACTAAGTGACCGTCGTCCCGCCCCGCGGTGTGCTGTTCGACTTCGGGGGGGTCATCTGGGACATGCGGTGGGACGTCGCCCGGGCTCTGGAGGAGGCGCACGGCCTTCCGCGCGGCGCGATCTTCAAAACCCTCTACGGCTCGCCGGTGTGGCGCGAGGTCGAGTGTGGCCGGGGCGACCGCGAGGTCTGGCTGGCCGGCGCCCACGCCGAGCTGGAAGCCGAAGCCGGGCGGGCGCTTCCGCCGCTGCACGCCGAATGGCGTGGCGCCGGCGGCCCCATTCATCGCAACGTCGAGTTGATCCGCTCGCTCCGCCCGCCCTATCGGCTCGCCGTCGTGAGCAACGCCGACGCCACGCTGCGCTCGCGCCTCAGCGACGGGCTCGGCATCGCCGGCCTCTTCGAC
>JBOHPP010000066.1:0-11335 GCA_050731755.1 Candidatus Rokuibacteriota bacterium
GGGCTGCGCGGCCAGATCCTGGTGGCCGAGCGCACCGACCCCGGGTGGGTGCCGCTCTATCCGAGCTGCTCGGGCCTGCTCGTCGAGCGCGGCAGCCCGCTGTCCCACTCCGCGGTGGTCGCCCGGGAGCTAGGGCTGCCGACCATCGTGGGAATCTCCGGCGGCCTTCTGCACAAGCTCGAGACCGGATGCCGCGTCCGCATGGACGGGGGCACGGGGGAAGTGAGGATCCTGTCATGAGCGACCTCTGGCTCCTCCCCTGGTCGGGGGCGCCGGACCAGGCGGACTTCGTGGAGGTCTTCGCCGAACTGCCTGGGCGTGCGCGCCGCGACCCGTATCGGGCCGGGTTGCCGCCGGCGACATGGTGGACGGCCTTGCTGGATCTCCCGCGGCCGCGTGAGTTCTGGATCGCCGAGACCGGTGGACGCGCGGTGGGACGGGTGGGCGCGTCGCTCTCGCTGACCTTTCCGGCGACGGGTTACCTGGGCTTCTTCGAGCTCGATGTGAACGACCTGGCGCGCGATGCGGTGGCCGGGGCGCTGCTCGACACCGCACGGGCCTGGCTGGGCGAACGCGGCGTGCGGACGATCTACGGTCCGCTCGATCTCGCCACCTGGTTCAACTATCGCTTCCGGGTGCCGGCGGAGGGCAGCGCCGACGAGGAGGCCGAGGCGTCATTCGCCTGGGAGCCCGTCAACCCTCCGGAGTACGCGCGCTGGTTCGCCGAGGCTGGCTTTCGCGAGGCGGAGCGCTACTGTTCGGTGGGGTTCCGCATCGACGACCCGGCGCTGGTGGACCTCGTCGTCGCCACCACCGGCCTCGCCCACGACCAGGCCAGGGACAAGGGGCTGAGCTTCCGGCCGCTCGACGCCGCGCGCCTGGAGGCTGAGTTGGCCGTCCTCTACGCGCTGAGCATGGAGGCCTTCGGCGAGAACTTCCTCTTCGAGCCGATCCCGCTCGAGGTCTTCCGAGCCCTCTATGTCGCCGGCGTGGCGCGGCTGGCCGAGCCGTTGATCCATTTCGTGCTCGACCCGCAGGGGCGTGAAGCCGGCTTCGTCTTCGCCTTCATCGACCGGGGCTACGCGGTGATCAAGACCATCGCCGTGCGCCCGCAGTTCCGGGGACGGAAAGTGTCGACCGCGCTCATGCACCTCGTGTTCAGGGATGCCGCAGCGCGCGGCCTGCACCGGGCCATCGCCGCTCTGGTGAAGACCGACAGCACGAGCGCGATCCTGGCCGCGCGCCACGAACGCGTCCAGGCCTGGCGCCACGAGTACGCGCTGTACGAGCAATGCCTGTGAGCGCGGGCGGGCCACCGGCAACGGGAGGCGCTCCCTATGCTCTATGAGCTGCGGGGCGTCTGGCAGCGCTACCCGTGCGGGCCGGAGCCGGTGCCGGCGTTGCGCGGCGTGGACCTCGACGTAGCTAGGGGTGAGTTCCTGGCCGTGGCCGGCCCGTCGGGGTCGGGCAAGACGACGCTGCTCAATCTGCTCGGGCTCATCGACACCGCGTCGGCTGGAACGGTGCGCTTCGAGCAGCGCGATGTGGCCGCCCTCGACGAGCGTGCCCGGACGCGCATACGCCGAGAGCGCATCGGGTACATCTTTCAGGCCTTCAACCTCATCCCGGTATTCTCGGCCTACGAGAACGTCGAATACTTCCTGCGCAAGGCCGGGGTCGCCGCGGCCGAGGCCCGGCGCCGGGTGATGGACGCGCTGGAGGCGGTGGACGTCGCCGCCCAGGCGCGCCGGTGGCCCCGGGAGATGTCGGGCGGCCAGCAGCAGCGTGTGGCCGTCGCCCGAGCGTTGGCGCGCGATCCCCACGTCATTTTGGCCGACGAGCCGACCGCCGCGTTGGACCACGTGACCGGCCTGGCCCTCGTGGATCTGATGAAGCGGCTCAATCGCGAACGCGGAACGACCTTTGTCTTCTCCACCCACGACCCCAAGGTGCTGGCCGCCGCGGACCGTGTCGTCCGGCTGGAAGACGGGACGGTGCAGCGGTGAGCCGCCTGTGGCTCCTCGGGCACCTGGCGGTGCGGAACCTGTTCCGCAACCGACGGCGGACCGCCTGCGCGTTGGCCGCTATCGGCGTGGGCGCCGCCGGGCTCCTGCTCTTTTCGGGGTTCAACGCCGGCCTCATGAGCCAGTACCGGGACAACACGGTGCGCGCCCACCTCGGCCACGGCCAGGTCCACGTGCGCGGCTACTGGGGGCGGGCTCACCCCCGGCCCTCGGAGATGTGGATCGCCGAAACCCAGGCGGTGCTGGCCACGCTGCGACGCCTGCCCGGAGCGAAGGACGTCTTCCCGCGTCTGTCCTTCGGCGCCATGCTCGTCTTCGGGGAGACCGCCGTCACGGGGCAGGGACTCGGCGTCGACGTCGCGGCCGAGGCTCGCTTCTTCGACAAGCTGAACGTCGTCGCCGGCGATGAGGGCCCGGGCCGCCCGGACGGCCTGGTGATCGGTCGCGGGCTGGCCGAGGGGCTCGGCGTTCACGTGGGCGATCGGGTGGAGCTTTACGCCCGCGACGCGCTGGGGGCGATCACCTCAGCCGAGGCTAGGGTGGTGGGCATCTTTCACACCGGACAGAACGAGTTCGATAAACGCGCCTTCCGGCTTCCGCTGGACCTGGCCCAGCGGCTGGTCGGCACCGACCGGGTCGAGACGATTCAGGTGGCGCTCGATCGCTTCGACCAGTGGCCGGCCTTTGCTCGCGCCGCCGAAGCCGCCCTGCCTGCTCTCCAGGCGATGCCGTTCGACGCCATCGACATCGTGTACTACAAGCACGGCGTCGAGTGGCTGGAGGCACAGTTCGGCTTCATCCGCGCCATCGTGCTGCTCGTCGTCTTTCTGGGGACGTTCAACGTCATGACCATGACGGTGATGGAGCGCACGGCGGAATTCGGCACGCTGCGCGCGAACGGCGACGGCCGAGCGGACATCGCCCTGGGGCAGATGCTGGAGGCGGCGGCCTTAGGGCTCGCCGGTGGGGCCATGGGGATCCTCGTCGCCTGGGCCAGCGCAACGTTCCTTCTCCGAGAAGGCATTGCCATGCCACCGGCGCCGGGAATTACCCGCAGCTTCCGCATCTTCATCGAGCTGCGCCTGGAGCACGCGCTGCAAGTCCTCGCGCTGTGCGTGGGGACCGCCGGGGCCGGCTGCCTGCTCCCCATCTGGCGCGCGGTTCGGATGCCGATTGTGCAAGCGCTGCGGCACACCTGAACCTACCCGGCCAGCAGCGCGGCCGCCGCCTTGGCCACCGCCGTCCCCTCGAAGAACCGCGGGTTGCCGGCGCCCCACATCCGGACGGCGTTGGCGAAGGTGAAGTCGCGGAAGTCGCCCGCGGTGATGACGCCGTCCTCGACCAGCTCGTAGGCCTCCGGCAGCACCTCTCGCATGTCGGGAACGTCGAAGTGGCCGATGTCGGAGCCGAAGAGCGCATTGAGCCGGGCGCCGAAGGGATTCAGGCGGCCGGCGAAGGCCCAGGCGTTCATGGGGTCGTCGGCCTTGCAGCCGAAGTAGAACCGGGGCGCGAAGAGATCGTGCAGGTCCTCCTTGCGCTCGATCCGGCAGGCGGCGTAGTCGTCGAGGTCCTCGAGCCCGCCGGTGAGGCTCACGGCGTCCGGGTCCGGCCAGCCGTCCCGCTGGCGCAGCGCCGCCACCACCTCCTCGCTGCCGTACTTCCGGGCCAGCTCGGCGAGCAGCGCGCGGTCGAGGGCCCGCGGGTCGGTGTGCTCGAGCGCCGTCCGGTTGCGCTTCTCCCAGTGGCCGATGAGATCGGCGTAGAGCATGCACGCCCAGGCCACCCCGCCTTCCAGGAAGGCGAAGCGCAGGCCGGGAAATCGGCGCGTCACGCCGCCGATGAACAGAGCTTTGCAGACGGCGTGGCCGGCGGCGGCGAAGTGGCCGATGTGGTTGTAGGTGAAGTTGGTCGGCGACAGACGCAGGCCCTGCCGGCGAGAGCCGGTGTGGAACGTCGGCGCGATGCCGAGCTCCGCGCATCGGGCCCACAGAGGATCGTAGTCGTAGTCGCTGTCGAGGCCGAGCGGATCGTACCAGGTGACGAAGCGAGTGGCCTCGGCCTCGGGCGCGGCAATGGCCGGCACCGGGCGGGGAACCAGGCTGCCGAACATCGCCACCTTGAAGCCGAGCTGGCCGGTGCAGTACTCCAGCTCCTCGATGGCCTCGTCGGGCGTGTGCACGGGGATGACCGCGGCCGGCGTGATGCGGTCGGCGAAGTCGCGGAAGTAGTCGGCGGTCAGCACGTTGAAGGCGCGGCAGGTGGCTCGGCGCGCCTTGTCGTCGGCGATGCGGGGGACGCGGAGGCCCACCGTGGGATAGAGCACGGCGAAGTCCAGGCCCAGCTCTTCGAGCCGCTCGTAGAGGAGCCGCGGCAGCATGGCCGTGGCGCGGTCGCGCGTGTTCCTGGCCGGCGACGACCAGAACGCCTCCTGGGGAATGCGGCGCCGCCGGCGCTCACCCACCGACATCGAGAGCGCTTCACGCACCTGGCGGCCGACCGACAAGAAACCCTCGGCGGCCGGATCGCCGCCGATGCGGCGGAGCTGCTCGCTGACCACCGGCCCGAACTCCAGCCAGTGGCCGTCGGCATCGATCACGGGATGGCTGAGCCGGGCTCGGATTTGCGCGGGGCTGAGATGACCGTTGCCGTCCACGGGACACCTCCTGGAAAGCGAACGCCGCCAGGTTGCGGTCGTGTGCTGAACGCTAGTTCGCCTCGGAGCCGAAGTCAAGGTGCGCCGCCGCGGCCGGGCGGAAAGACGCCGGCGCTGGTGTTGACGCTCCGCGAAACCCCGAGTAGCCTGCCCGAGCGCTGGAGGTGTCGGCATGCTGCGCGGGCGTGTTGATCGATGATCCACGTGAGTGCGGATCGGGCTCGGGTTGGTGTGAGGACGTGGCTCGCCGCCGCCGGGCTGATCGTCGCGCTCGGGCTGCCCGAGGCAACCGGCGCGGCCGACGGCGACACGGTCCGCGGGTACCTGCACCTCCGGCTCGGAGGCGCGCTCCAGTTCGACACCGGCGTGCGCCCGAGCATGGAGTCCACCCGCGCCGAGCAACTCCTCGGCGTGAGCCTCGGCGTCAACCTGAGCCGGCACTTCGGCGTGGAGCTGGCCGGCGACGGCTATGAGCTCAACCTCCGCGTGCGGGGGCTGCCCCGCGGTAACACGGTCGGCGAGTACGCCGTCTACACGGTCGTGCCGCAGCTGCGCGTCCGCTACCCGCTGCTCGGCGGACGGCTGACCCCCTACGCGCTGGGCGGCGTCGGTGTGGGCGTCAACGAGTTCAACGACGAGAAGGAGCCCGTCTTCGACTTCGACCTCGACGTCGGCGGTGAGTCAGTCGCCGTCGTGGCGACCCTCGGCACGGGCATCGAGTACTTCGTGGCGGACAACATCGCGATCGGGCTGGAGACCAAGTACCTGCTCTCGCGCGGGCACGAGATCCGGCTGAGCGGCCGGGAGGGCACGGCGAACCTCGACTCGTTCCTCTTCGCCGTCGGCCTGCGGATCTTCTTTCCCTAATCGCGGGGGCCGGGGGAGAACACCGGCCCGAGGGGCCGGCCGGAGACGGGCGCGACCTTACCTGCTGTTCGGCGCGGTGGGCTCGGCGCCATTCTTCCCGTTCCCACCGTTGCGGTAGTGGTGGCGCGTGCGATCGAGAAGGGCCTCGCCCACGCTCGCGGGAAGATCGCGCAACGCGAACAGGGCAGCCTGGGCGGCCGGCATGCGTGCCGTGGACCCGTTCCGCGACGCCATCAGCTCGCGAAGCCGCCCGGCGTCGTCGCGGCCGAAGACGTCGGCGAAGGCCCGGTCGACGGCGTGGTCGAAACGCTCGTAGTCGTCGACGGGAATGAGGTAGGAGTGGCTACGGCAGATCCGGTGGAGCACGCCGCCATAGGCGCGCGCATCGAAGGCGTCCATGCCGTACGCGCACAGCAAGGAGACACCGCGCTCGGCGAGGACTTCGTTCCAGAGGGCTTCGAGCTGTACGGTGGCCTCGAGGTTGTGGTTCCAGAGCAGGTTCACCATCTCCCCGTACAGGCGAACGTCCGCGTGACCGGCGGCGCGGATCCGATCCAGGACGCCCGTGATCAGCGACAGGAACGTCGTGGGCTCCGGCATCCCGTCCACCATGAACTTCCCCAGCGTGTCGCGGGCGTCGAGGACGACGAGCTGATCATGCTTCGCGAGGCCGCGCACGTCGAAGCCCTGGGCGGTCAGCCCCCGGGTGAACAGCTCGACGTGCTCGGGCGTGGCGATGATGACGGCGGCCTCGCCTTCGGCCAGGCCGCTACCCAGGAAGTGAGTGACGGCAGCAGCGAGGAACGCCTCGTCGGTGTAGAGCTGGATGAGGTGATCGCGCGGCTCGGGCCTGCGGAGGAGCGGTTTCCAGGAAGACGTGTCCAACGGCTGTAGTCCTGTCGGTCTCAGTGTACCAGCCCGCTCCCTGTCGTCAACGATCAAGAGCCCGACATAGGAAAAGGTTTTCCCATTCGTTGACACTCTTCGCCATTCGCTGACACTCTTCGTCGGCCGGCGGTCGAAAATCGCCGAAGGTCCAGCAGACACTGAAGCCGGCGGCGGTCCCGGCCGGACCGGCGACCACCGCGGGCAGCACGTCGTGGGTCATCAGCAGCCGGATCAACGTCTCGCGGACGGCGCGGTCGACGAACTCGGCGAGGTATCGCTGGTTGGCCGGGACCAGGATGGCGTCGAGGGCGTCCTGCACCGTCATCTCGAACGTCCTCATGGACACGCTGCCCTCGAAGAAACGCCGCAGGCCGCTCTCCACGACGGCGATCGGGGTGGGTTCCGGGAGAATCTGCCGTGCGGCCATTCGTTCCGCCCGCAGGCGCTCGGCGGGCGACAGATCCGCGCGGGCCCGCTCGAGCGCCTCGGCCAGGCCGTCGTACAAGGCTCGCTCAGCCCCGGGCCGGGTCGCCAGGAGCGAACGAAGACGGGCGGGGTCCTCTAGAATTTCGAGCGCGCGGCGCCGGAGTCTGCGATTCGGTTCGTGGAAGGCCACGGAGTCTGGCAAGGGGGGACCGAGATCGGGAGCGTTCCAGATGAACCGGCCATGGGGCTTGAGCACGCCGGCGAGGCCCTCGAAGACGGCGGGCAGGGCGCGCGGGGGCACCAAGTGCAGCACCATGCTGGCGACCGCGAGGTCGACGCTGGCCACGGGCAGGACCTGGCCGAGCGGCCGGAAGTCACCGGCCTCGTCCTTGATGGAGAAGAAGCGGGTATAGCGGCAATCGCGCAGGAGGGCGTGGCCCTTGGCGAACCAGCCCGATGGAATGTCGAGCAGCCAGAGCTCGAAGCCGATCGCCAGCCGTTCCATGCGCGCGAGCAGGCCGCGTTCCCGGCAGCCCTTGAGGAGCTCGATGGCCAGCAGTCCGGTGCCGGTGCCGTAGTCCATCACGGTGATGCCGTCGGCCCGCCGGTCATCCTCGATCTCGTCCAGCCGGCGCGCGATGCAGTCGAGCGCGCTGCGCACGAGGACACCCGTGGGGTACGCGCACCAAGCCCGCGGGCGGCGGAGATCGCCGCCGTCGTAGAGCAGCCGGTGCAGCGCCTCGCCGTCTTCCCGGTCCTGGCCGGCCTCCGGCTGCCACTCAGCCGTGTGGCGGAGCAGCGCGGGGCCAGCCAGCGCCGTCTCTCCGTCGGCCGGCGCCTGGAACCGATTGAGGCTGATCGCCACGAACGGACGGCATGATGGGTAGCGCCGGTGCTGGTAGAGCACCGGCTCCAGCCCGGCCGTGCGCGCCGCCTGCATGAAGCAGGCGAAATCGACCGGGTACTGGTGGGACAGGCCGTGGTAGGCGTCGAAGCTGACGCTGTGCGTTTCGCCGACGTGGCGCGAGGCCAGGCCAGGCTCGACGCAGTGAGCCTCGAGGATGACCAGCCCGTAGTCCCTGGCGTAGGGCGCCCACCGCCCCAGGAAGTCGACGAGGTCCTGCTGGAGCAGATCGTTCGGGAGTACTTCGCCGTCGTCCGTGACATAGGCGCCCGACGGCTCGACGGTGACGGCGGACCGCGGCCGGCCCGGCCGCGGCTGATAACAACGGTTGTGATCGATGAACGACCGGATGTGGAGGCCGCGGGCGATGTCCAGGCCGTGGCGCGCGAGGGTTGCCGCGAGCTGCTCCGGATGCGTGATATCGCCGGGCAGGACGAGGTGGCGCACGCCCGCCGCCTCGAACGTCCGGCGCGCCACCTCCAGGGCCGCGGCGTTGTAGTCGATGCCGACCATCGTCAGCGGGTGGCGGGCCAGGGCCCGGCCGCGCCGGGTTCGGCTGCTCACCAGCTCATGGATGTGCCTGAGCCAGGAGCCGTCGCCGCAGCCGACATCGGCAACGAAGTCCGGCTGGGCCTCGAGCGGCTCGCGATCGAACAGCTCCAGGAAGATCGCGTCGGCATCCTCGAAGTACCGCCGGTGAGCCACGGCGCTGGCCAGCACGTTCAGCCGGCGGTCCACGTGTGATTCGGGCTGCCCGGGCGCGACGCGGGGAAGCGCCGCCCTCCCGGCGAAGAGCAGGGACGGCAGGCTCGCCAGCATCGGGAAGTAGGAGCCCACCAACCCGTAGTGCAGCGCGTAGTGACGGGCCACCTTCCCCGCCGCGGTCCACTGGTTCCGGTCGCTGTCGTACCAACCGAGGACGCTGAGCAAACGAAGGACGTGAGGGTGGGCCTGGGAAGCCGACGCATTCGGGCCCGGGCCCCGGGCGTCGTCGAGCGTCGTCAGCGCCAGCATCACCGGGGTGACGAGCGCGCCGTCGAGATGATGGCGAACGTGGTCGACCAGCCACGCCGGCGCGCCGTGCAGGCGGAGCGCCAGGTCCCAGCCATCGACGGATTGATAAACGAGATCGGCGAACGCGTCGACGGCGGCAGGCGAAGTCGGGCCGCGCAGCAGCCAGTCGAAAGGGAAACAGGTGCGGAGGAAACCTCCGGCGTGCTCGTAGAGAGGAAACACGGTGGAGACGAGGCGCCCCCATTCCGTCATCCCGTAGCGGAGGTCATCCGTCCCCGGCCGGCCGTGCCGACTCAGCCAGCCCTGGGAGGCCAGACAGCGAAGGACGACCTGGAGGTAGGCGGCGTTGGCCCCGGAGTAGCGCACGAGCTCCCGAACCGTCAAGCTCCGGCTTCCCAGCAGGAGATCCATCACCTTGCGCTCGCGCAGGGCCGAGAGCGTCGCGGTGAGGATCACCCCGTCCTGGTACAGGAAGAGCGTCCGCCGGAACGGAGTGATGGGATGTCCTCCCGGCCAACGCCGCCTTGTCTTTTCGGTTACCTCTTCCAGTAGTGCGCGACCACCATCTCGATCGGCGGACGGATGCGCTGCGCGTGAGGCACCGCCCGCGAGGCGAACTCCTTCTGGGACTTGAGCACCTTGGCGAAGAACGGGTTCTTCTGGGCCTCGACCTCGTAGACCTTGTCGATGGCCGCCACCTGGGCCTTGAGGACGTCGTCCGGCGTCTTGCGGATCTGCACGCCGTGCTTCTTCTCCAGGTCCTCGACCGCCTTGCTGTCGAGGTCCACGCTATAGGCGGTCATGCGGATGATCTCCGCCATGCAGGCCCACTTGACGATCGCCTGGAGGTCCTTGGGCAGCTCGTCCCACTTCTTCCTGTTGATCGCCACTTCCTGGTAGGAGGCCGGCTGGCGCAGGTCGGGCATGTAGTAGTACTTGGTGACGTTCTGGAAGCCCATGATGATGTCGTGGCTGGGGATGGCCCACTCCGCCCCATCCACCGCCCCCCGCTCCAGCGCCGGGATGACCTCTCCGCCGGCCAGGGTCACCACCGAGATCCCCATCGTCTTCATCATCTCCATGCCCAGGCCCGACGTCCGGAACCGCATCTTGCGCAGGTCGTCGAGGCTGTTGAACGGCTTCTTGAACCACCCGAGCGGCTCCCAGTACGGCAGGCTGGTGGTGAAGGCGGGCACCACCACGTTCATCTTGAGCTCTTTCTGGAGCAACTCGTTGTAGAGTTCCAGACCGCCCCCCGCGTAGAGCCAGGATAGATACTCTTCACGGTCCATGCCGAACGGGCCCCCCGGCCCGGGTGCGAAGAGGCCGGCCGCGGAATTCTTGCCCGCCCAGTAACCCGGCCAAGCGTGGGTGGCGTCGATCAGGCCACGGTTGACGGCGTCGAGCACCTCGAACGTCCCGACCACCGTGCCGGCGGCCGACATCTCCCACTTGAGGCGCCCCCCCGACATCTCCTCCACCATCTTGCCGAGTTCGACGGCGGAGAGGTGCAACAGATTGGTCGCCGGCCAGGCGCTCTGCACCCTCCAGACGATCCGCTGTTGGGCACTCGCCGATCCAGGCCCGTGCCAGAGGACCCCCGCGAGGATCAGCACAGGCAGCGCGAAGGCGATCCAGGCAATGACGACTGTCCTTGATCTCATGGCCTCTCCCTCCTCGATGGGTCGAACGTGATGACCTTGGCCACCTCCGTGGCGCACGGCCCGATCCTACCGCTACTTGCCGAAGAGAAAGCGCGGGAACCAGAGCGCGATCTCGGGGAAGATGATGCAGAGGGCCAGACCGATCAGCTGAAGCACCATGAACTGGCTCATCCCCCGATAGATGTCACCCAGGCTCCAGTTGGGCGCCACCCCTTTGAGATAGTACGCCGACATGGCCACCGGCGGCGAGAGGAAGGCGGTCTGGAGGTTCACCGCGATGAGGGTGGCGAACCACAGCATGTCGATCTTCATCGCCGCGATGACCGGCTGCATGAGGGGCACGAAGACCAGGATGATGGCCGGCCACTCGAACGGCCAGCCGAGCAGGAAGATGACGACCATGATCACGGCCAGCATCGCCACTGGAGGAATCTGCCAGGACAGGAGCGCGTCGGTCGCGACCTTTGCCGTCCCCAGCCGCGAGAATACCGCGCCGAACACGTTGCCGCACACGGCGAGGAAGATGACGGTGCTGGCCTGGAGAAGGGTGTTGTAGACCGCGTCCTTGAGCCGCGCCCACGTGAACTGCCCGTAGATCACGGCCAGGAAGGCGGCGCCGACGACGCCCATGGCCGCCGCTTCGGTAGGCGTCGCCCACCCCCAGATGATGGTCCCGAGGGTGGCGATGATGAGGATGGCGTGCGGCAGCATCCCCAGCGCCAGCTCGATGGCGATCTCCTTGACGCTCCCGGTTCGCTCCTCGGGCGGCAGCGGTGGCCCCAGGCGGGGGTTGATGAAGCAGCGGACGAGGCAGTAGACGATGAAGATGCCGGCCAGGAGGAACCCGGGACCAAAGCACGAGGCGTAGAGCTCGGCGACGGAGACGCCCATGACC
>JBOHPP010000067.1:0-13877 GCA_050731755.1 Candidatus Rokuibacteriota bacterium
ATCCCGCGGGCGGCGCGCGTCATCCGGGCCAGCGTGCTCTCGATCCGCGAGATGCAGTACATAGAGGCGGCGCGCGCGCTCGGCATTGGCCACCTGCGCACCGCCTTCCGCCACATCATGCCCAACACCATGGGGCCGTTCATCGTGCTGGGCACCGCCCAGCTGGGCAGCGCCGTCCTGGTGGAGGCCACGCTCTCGTTCCTCGGTCTGGGCGTCCCCGAGCCGTACCCGTCATGGGGACGCATGCTGTCGGTCTCCGCCGCCGAGTACGCCCAGAAGGCGCCCCATCTGGTGCTCTTCCCGGGCATTGCCATCAGCCTGGCCGTGTTCGGCTCGAACCTGCTGGGCGATGCCCTTCGCGATACACTCGATCCGCGCCTGCGGGGCAGCTAGGACTGCGTCCCGTGTGTACCCGTGCCCATTCCAACAGTTGGAGGTTCAGCCATGAAGATGTACGTCGCCGGTGAATGGATCGGCAAGCCCCAGACCATCGAGGTCCGCAACCCCTACGACGACTCCGTGATCGACACCGTGCCTCGGGCCGACCGGGGCGACGTGGAGCGCGCGCTGCAGTCGGCCGAGCGCGGGGCCAAGGCCATGGCCCGGCTCTCCGGCTACGACCGCTGGAAGATCTTGAAGAAGGCGGCCGAGTTGATGGCGGCCCGCCAGGAGGACCTCGGGCGCGTCATCTCGGCCGAGGAAGGCAAGGTTATCGCCGAGGGCCGGCTGGAGGCCAACCGGGCCGTGGAGACCATCATGGGCTCGGCCGAGGAGGCCAAGCGGCTGCACGGGCAGACGGTACCCCTCGACGGCGCGCCGGGTGGAGCCGGCAAGTTCGGCGTCACCATCCGCGTGCCCTGCGGGGTCGTCGTGGCCATCAGCCCCTTCAACTTCCCGCTCAACCTCGTTTGCCACAAGGTGGGGCCGGCCCTGGCCGGCGGCAACGCCGTCGTCGTCAAGCCGGCTACCGACACGCCGCTCAGCGCCCTCAAGCTGACCGAGATCCTGCTTGAGGCCGGGCTGCCGCCCGAGGGCATCAACACGCTCACCGGTAGCGGGGGTGAGATCGGCGATTTGCTCGTGGCCGACCGCCGCGTGCGCAAGATCACCTTCACCGGCAGCCGCGACGTGGGCGAGCACATCTGCAAAATGGCGGGAATCAAACGCGTCACGATGGAACTGGGCAGCAATGCTCCCGTGATCGTCATGCCCGACGCCGATATGAACAAAGTCGCCACCGCGGTGGCCGCCACCGGCTACGCCAATGCCGGCCAGGTGTGCATCTCGACCCAGCGCGTGCTGGCCGCCGGCAAGATTTATGGCGACTTCCTGGAGGCGCTGAAGCCTCGGGTGCAGGCGCTCAAGCTCGGCAGCCAGTTCGACGAGTCGGTGAAGGTGGGGCCCATGGTGCGCGAGCGCGAGGCCGCGCGCGTGGACGAGTGGGTGAAGGAGGCCGTCGCCGGCGGCGCCCGCCTGGTGACCGGCGGCAAGCGGCAGGGCGCCCTCTACGAGCCCACCATCGTGGCCGACGTGAAACCGAGCATGAGAATCTCATTCGATGAGCTGTTCGGACCCGCTGTTGCCGTGACCCCGTTCACCGACATCGACGAGGCCATCGCGCTGGCCAACGACACCAACTACGGGCTGTCGGCCGGCATCTTCACCGAGAACCTCGAATGGGCCTGGAAGTTCGCTCGCGAGGTGGAGTCGGGCAACCTGCACATCAACTGGGGACCGCAGTGGCGGGCCGATCTCATGCCCTACGGGGGTCTCAAGGAGTCGGGCTTCGGCAAGGAGGGGCCGAGCTACGCCATCGAGGAGATGACCGAGCTGAAGATGGTGGTCTTCCACCTGGGATCGTAGAGAGAAACCCCAATGGCCAAGGACGAGCTGTGCTGGCTGGGCGCCACCGAGCTGGCGCCACTGTACCGTAAGAAGAAGGTCTCTCCCGTCGAGGTGGTCGACGCCGTACTGGACCGCATCGCCAAGCTCAACCCGAAGCTCAACGCCTTCGTGACGCTCACCGCCGATTCCGCCCGCCGGCAGGCCAAGGCCGCCGAGCGGGCGCTGGCCCGGCGCAGCGCCACCCTCGGCCCGCTGCACGGCGTGCCGTTCTCAGTGAAGGACCTCGTCATCACCCGAGGCGTCAGGACCACGTTCGGCACGGCGATCTACCGGGACAACGTGCCGACCGAGGACGCACCGATGGTCGAGCGCCTCACGGCGGCCGGCGCCATCATGCTCGGCAAGACCAATACCCCGATCTTGGGCTGGATCGGCGCCACCCACAATCCGCTCTTCGGGATCACCCGCAACCCGTGGAACCTCGAGCGCACGCCGGGCGGATCGTCGGGCGGCGCCTCGGCGGCCGCCGCCGCCGGGCTGGGGCCGCTCCACGTCGGCACGGACGGCGGCGGCTCCATCCGCATCCCCGCCTCCTGCACGGGTATCTTCGGTCTGAAGCCGTCGTACGGCCGGATCCCGACCTACCCGCCGAGCGGCGCCTGGAGTCTCTCTCACATCGGTCCCATGACCCGCACGGTGGCCGACGCCGCGCTGATGATGCACGCCGCCGCCGGGCCCGACGAGCGCGACCAGTACTCGCTGCCGGCCGACGGCGCCGACTATACGAAAGCGCTCAAGGGTGGGGTGAAGGGCTTGCGCGTCGCCTGGACCGACGACCTGGGGTTCACCGAAGCGCTCGACCCCGAGGTGCGGCAGGTGTGTGCGACGGCGGCCCGGTCGTTCCGGGAGCTGGGCTGCCGCCTCGAGGACGTCAAGCCCGGCTGGCCGTCGCCGCGCGAGCCGTGGGGCGTGATCTTCTGCGGCGGCATCGCCACCCGGATGGCGCCGTACCTCGACCGGCGCCAGGACATCGATCCGGGGCTGCTGCGGATCATCGAGGAGTACCTGAAAGCTCCGCCGACGAAGTACGTGCAGGCCTGGTTCGACCGTCTGGCCTGGTGGCAGCACCCGCGCGCGCTCTTCGAGACCTACGACCTGCTGCTCACGCCCACCATCGCCTGCCCGCCGTTCCCGGTGGGACTCGACAACCCCACCGAGATCGCCGGCACGCCGGTGCCGCCCTACGCCTGGATCCCGTTCACGTTCCCGTTCAACTGTACCGGCCAGCCGGCGGCGTCGGTGCCAGCCGGGTTCACGCGAGACGGCCTGCCCATCGGGCTGCAGATCGTCGGCCGGCGCGGCGCCGACGTCACCGTCCTGCAGGCGGCGGCCGCCTTCGAGCGCGCCCGGCCGTGGGCGGGGCGGAAACCGCCAATTGGGTAGCGAACGGTGAGCCTCTTTGGAAGCTACTCGTGGACGTCGATCGATGAGACCTCGCTGCCGGGCACCCATATGCACTCACCGGCCGTGGTAGCGAGGTCTTTCTTTTCCTCCCCACCCTCGAACATCTTTGTATCAGATCCCAACACGAGGTCCCGTCCGTAAGCGCTCAGCGAGAATTCGACTCCCCGACCCACATAGACGCGTCCATCTTTCAAATAAACCGTGAGCCACGGCTGCCTCAGCCGATTAAGCCAGAGCTTGTCCCAAAGATCATCCCCCACGCCACGCGTCGGGGCTCGCAGTCCGACTCGAGGGGCGATTCGTTCCGCCATTCTTGGATACCAGTCGTTCCATGAGCCGATCGCCCAGAGTATCCCCATGCTGATCGGAAGAAGGAGCGCGAGTGCAAAGAACGAAAAGACGGCACGGTCAGAAAGCGAGACGCTGGCGACTGATGGCGCTTCCGCGACTTTCGTAAGCCTGCTCTGTAGCAGCAGGAGGTCACGCGAAGCGACAAGCCAAAGGGGGAGATAGAGCAGGCTCACTGTGATGCTGCTCAGCGTCGTCTGGACAGCGTCGGGTTTCCTCACGCCGGGAACCAGCATCTGCTTCGTCCGAACAGTGATGAAGCCTGGCATGATGAAGACAAGGAGGATCAGCAGGGCTTCGAGCGTGGCTGGCATCGCGAGTTCTACGCCAGTCGGGCGCGGCGGCGCATGATTACTTCTTGGGCGGCGGCGGAGGATTCGGGTTCTTCGGTGGATCTGGCGGTCGTATCGTTCGCTCGGTCAATGTCTTGTCCTTGCTCATGGATTCCTCCCGGTATTGCCGAACCACCATCTGGCCTGACTATAGCGGGGAACGATGGGCAGTCAATGCCGGTGTTCGAGCACAGTTGCTGGGTTTCACGCTCCGGGCCGGCGGGCGCATGCGGTGAGAGGGGGCGTGGGGCAGGGGTCGGCGGGACCCGTTCCCGCCTACTGGCAACGGACGCCCGAGTCTCCCGGCGGAGCCCAGCCGTAACGGGTCAGCGGACGCGTGCTTCGTGGTCCCAAGACCCCTGCCCCACGCCCCGTGGGCCTCGCGTGCACGAGAAGCCTCGACCGGCTGTCGACGATCTCGGACATTGACGGGCGACGCGCGTGACCGCACCCTGGGCGCGTGTCGCTCGTCGAATTGCTCAGCGCGCTGGCCGTCGTCGGGCTCGTGCTCGGGGCGACCGTCACGTTCCTCCAGCAGGGTGTGCAGGTGTCCACGTTCAGCACGGCGCGCCTGGAGGCGCAGCAGAACGCCCGCATCGCCCTCGACCGCCTGGCGCGAGAGGTCCGGCAGGCCGGCCGTGGGTCGTCCGGCGACGACGGGCCGGCCATCTCGGTGGCCGAGCGATCGCGCATCGTGCTCCACATCGACGTGGACGGCGATGGTGTCGCTGCCGCCCGGAGCGAGATGATCACCTGGCGGTTGGCCGCGGGCATCCTGCGGCGTGATGCGGGCGGCGGCGCCCAGCCGATCGTCAATGGCGTGCGAGACCTCGTGCTGATGTACTTCGACGCCCACGGCCGCGTCACGTCGGTGCCCGCCGACGTCCGCGCCGTGCGCATCGTGCTGACGACCGAAGCGGCCGACGTCGCCGTCAACCCCGCGCGGCGAGGGGTCACCACGTTCACCACCGAGGTGCGTTTGCGAAACCGCTGACGCCGTTGCGCTACAATCTGTCCGTGGATCTCGCCCGCCGCGCGGTGCTCGGGATGATCGGCTCGGCCTGTGCCGCCTGCGCCACCGCGCCCCTCACCGGTCGCGGCCAGATCATGCTGCTGCCGGAGGACGCCGAGCTCAAGATGGGGCTCGACGCCTATCGTGAGGTTCTGGCCAAAGCAAAAGTGTCCAGCGACGCCAACGTCAACGCCCAGGTGAACCGCGTGGGCCGGCGCATCGCCGACGCGACGGGAAAGACGGACTACACGTGGGAGTTCAAGGTCATCGAGGACAAGCAGGTGAACGCGTTCTGCCTGCCCGGCGGCAAGGTGGCCGTCTACACGGGCATCCTGCCGATCACGCGCGACGACGCCGGACTGGGCGCCGTCCTCGGCCACGAAGTGGCCCACGCGGTGGCGCGCCACGGCGGCGAGCGGGTGAGTCAGGGGCTCGTGGTGCAGGTGGGGCTCACGGCCACGCAGGCGGCCCTCGCACGCAACGACCCGCGAACGGTCCAGGCGGTCACCGCCATGCTCGGCGCCGGCTCCACGGTGGGGTTGCTGCTGCCCTGGGGCCGAGCCCAGGAATCGGAGGCTGATCGCCTGGGCCTCGTCTACATGGCCAAGGCGGGTTACCACCCCTCGGCGGCGCGTGATCTGTGGGTGCGTATGGCCGAGGTCGGGCGGGGCCAGGTTCGTCCGCCCGAGTTTCTCTCGACCCACCCCGCCCCGGAGACCCGCATCCGTCAGATCGAGGGCTGGATCCCGGAGGCCCTGCAGCACTACCAACCCAGGTAGAGTACCCCCCTCCGGCCCCACCCACGGTGGGAGGCCGGTATTACGACCCCAGGATGTCGTCGGCCGTCTCTTGCCCCGAATCCCTTAAAAAATCGTCGTTTTCCCTTGACAGGCCCTTTTTGACAAATGTAATCTCGGCAAGCAAGTGGGGGGAAGTGGGATGAAGTGGTTTTCCCACCTCCTACGGGTGATCAATGTTTCGAGGGCGGTATCAGCACACGATCGACCCGAAGGGACGGCTGAGCGTGCCGGCCAAGTTCCGGGACGTGCTGGCCCAGTACGAGGGAGCGCTGATCGTCGTGCCCAACGACAACGCCCTGGAAGTGCATCCCCTGGGAGAGTGGGAGCGACTGGAAAACCGCATCAACGAGCAATCCCAGTTCGATCCCGAGGTGCGCAAGCTCGGGCGCCTCTACATCTCGCGCGCAAAGGACGTCGAGCTCGACAGCGCCGGCCGGATCTTGCTGCCGTCGGACAGCCGGCAGCAGGCGGGCCTTGGCAAGGACGTGACGCTGTTGGGACCGGGTCGCCGTTACTTCGAGGTCTGGGACCGCGGGCGGTTCGAGGAGTACGAGCGGACGAACGGCGACGGGTTGCCGTCGCTCTTCGAGCGGTTGTCGCGGTTGGGAGTGTAGCGGTTCACGTTCCCGCGCTCGTCGACGAGGTCGCGTTCCTCCTGCGGCCGCGGCGCGAGGGCTGGGTGATCGACGGGACGGTGGGCATGGGTGGACACGCGGAGGCACTGTTGGAAACGACGTCGCCGGGCGTGCGGCTGCTGGGGCTGGACGTCGATCCCGAGGCCGTGGCCCGGGCCGAGGCTCGTTTGAGCCGCTACGGCCAGCGCGTGCGCTTGCGCCGCGCCAACTTTCGCGACCTCGAGCCGGTGGCCCGCGCCGAGGGGATCGCCGAGGCCCAGGCCGTGCTGCTCGACCTCGGGGTGTCTTCGCTCCAGCTCGAGACGTCGGGCCGCGGGTTCTCCTTCACGGGTGAGCAGCCGCTCGACATGCGGCTCGACCCCGATGCCGACCGGACGGCGGAGGCGCTGCTGAACCGGCTGCCCGAGACCGAGCTGGCCCGTCTGCTGCGCGAGTACGGCGAGGAGCCGCACGCGCGCCGCGTCGCCCGGGCGATCGTGCGGCGCCGGCCGCTCCGGACGACGGCCGACCTGGTGGCAGCGGTCAAGAGTGCCGTGCCGCGGCGAGCCTGGCCCCGCCGCCGGCACGTCGCTACACGGACGTTCCAGGCGGTCCGCATGGCCGTCAACGACGAGCCCGGCGCCCTCCAGACAGCGCTGCCCGAGGCGGCGGCGCTGCTCGCCCCCGGAGCGCGGCTCGGGGTCATCTCCTTTCACTCGGGCGAAGATCGCATCGTGAAGCGGGCGTTCCGTTCGCTCGCGGCGGCCGGGTACGCCGTCGTCGAGCCGTCGCCTCTCGAGCCCGGGGACGACGAGGTGCGGGCCAACCCCCGCGCCCGGAGCGCGAAGCTTCGCGTGCTGGAGCGGGTGCCGTGAGAGAGCGACAGCGGCTTCGTCACGAACACGACCCGCGGGTGCGCCGGACCCTGACGGTGGCGCTCGCCGGGTCCCTCCTCCTCGTGCTCTGCGGTCTGGCGGTGGTTGGCCTGCGGGTGCAGCAGGTGCACCTCGCCTACCGGCTCGACGCTCTGCGTGCCGAGCGCGTCCGCCTGGAAGTGTTGATCCGGCAACTCGAGGTCGAAGTGGCGACCCTCCGGTCCCCCGGGCGGATCGAGGGGCGAGCCCGCCAGCTCGGCCTGACGACACCCCGCCCACAGCAGGTCCGTCTGGCCCGTGAGTTCGTGCCGGGCACGACCGGCCTGGCCGCGGAGCGCAACCGCGTTGCCGCCTTCGGCGCGCCGGCCCGCACCGAGGCGACGGCGAGTCGAGCGCTTCAGCCGTGAGCCTCCCGGGCCTGCGCCTGCGCGTCCTCATCGTGGCGGCGCTCCTCACCGCCGCCTTCGGAGGCGTGACGGTTCGGCTCGCTGAGCTTCAGCTCGTCCGCCATGCCGAGCTCGGCGCGATGGCCGAGCGCCAGTACGCGAGGACCGTCGTGCTCCACGCCCAGCGCGGGCCGGTCGTGGACCGCGAAGGCCAGCCCCTGGCCGTGTCGAGCCCGGCGGAGTCGCTGTTCGCCCAACCGCGTCAGGTCGGCGACCCCGTGCGGGTCGCCGCCAGGCTCGCTCCCATCCTCCAGCTCCCGGAAGCCGAGCTCCGGGCAGCGCTGGTGAGCTCGCGGCCCTTCGTCTGGCTCCGCCGCCGCTTGCCGCCGGCTCTCGCCGAGCAGGTGAGGGCTCTGCGCGAGCCGGGCCTGGGGCTCGTCACCGACCCGCTCCGCCTCTACCCCAATCGTGAGCTGGCCGCCCACGTGGTGGGCTTCGAGGGGGTGGACGGGGGCCTCGAAGGCATCGAGCGCGCCTGGAACAGCGAGCTGGCCGGCACGCCCGGCAAGGCCGTCGTCGGCCGGGACGCCCTGGGGCGCGAGGTGGCGACCCCGGATGTGCTCCAGCCGCCGGTGCCGGGCCACGGGGTGATGCTCACGCTCGACACCAACATCCAGCACGCGGCCGAGCGGGAGATCGATGCGGCGTGGCGCCGCACCGGGGCGAAGGGCGCCATGGCCGTCGTCCTCGACCCACGGACCGGGGACATCCTCGCCCTGGCGCTCAGGCCGACCTTCAACCCCAACACCTTCCTCGACGTGCCCTCGCGCGAGGTGTGGCGCAACCGGGCGATCACCGATCCATTCGAGCCGGGCTCCACCTTCAAGGCGATCCTGGCCGCGGCGGCGCTCGAGGAGCGGGTGGTGCGCCCCGACGACCTGATCTTCGCCGAGCAGGGCGCGATTACGATTGCCAGGACCACCATCCGCGACTGGAAGAAGTACGGCTGGCTGACGTTCGCCGAGGTGCTCGAGAACTCCTCCAACGTCGGCGCCATCAAGGTGGGGCTCGCCCTGGGGCCGGCCCGCTACCACCGGTACATGACGGCGTTCGGCTTCGGCGCGCCGACGGCCGTCGGGCTGCCCGGCGAGAGCCGAGGGCTCCTGCGGGAGCCGACACGCTGGTCGGGGCTGTCGCTGCCCACGATGTCGATTGGCCAGGAGGTGTCGGTGACGGCGCTGCAGATGGTGGCGGCCTTCGGCGCCATCGCCAACGCCGGCACGCTCATGCAGCCCCGGCTGGTCCGGGCCGTCTTCGACGCCCAGGGACGCGAGATGCGCCGCTTCGAGACTCGAGCCATCCGCCAGGTCATCTCGCTGGAGACGGCACGGACACTCACCGGGCTGCTGGTCCGCGTGGTCGAGAATGGGACCGGCCGCCGGGCCGCCATTGCCGGCTACCAGGTCGCGGGCAAGACCGGCACCGCCCAGAAGCTGGACCCCATCACCCAGCGTTACTCCCGGGGCGCCAGCGTGCTGTCGTTCGTGGGTTTCGCGCCCGCCGACGCGGCGCGCTTCGTCATGCTCGTCCTGCTCGACGAGCCGCGCACCGCGCGATGGGGCGGCGAGGCGGCGGCGCCCATCTTCGGCGCCATCGGACAGGAGATCGTGCGCCACCTGGACGTCCCGCCCCAGGACACGCCGCCCGTCCATGTCGTCAGCGAGCCCGCCATCGAGCTATCCCTGCCCGTGCGGCTCGTGGGCACGGCCGGCGCGGGCCCGGTGGTGGAGGGCCCGCCGCTCATGCCCGATCTCCGCGGCCGGAGCCTGCGACACGCGCTCGCCGCCCTGGAGCCGCTCGGGCTGCGCGTGGAGGTCGCGGGCCGGGGCGTCGTCGTGCAGCAAAGGCCGGCGCCGGAGGCCGAGTTGGAGCCGGACACGACGGTCCGCCTCCTGCTGGCGCCGCCGCCAGGGACTCCCGCCCGACGGGGGGCGACCAGGGATTCGGCTCGATGACATGGAACGAGAGATGCCGGTGAGCGAGCTGCTCGCGGCGTTATCCGAGAAGCGCGTGGTCGGCGCGCCGCCGGCGACGGTGACCGGCGTGCGCGACGATTCGCGGAAGATCGAGCCCGGCGACTGCTTCGTCGCGGTGCCGGGGCTGCGCCAGGACGCGCGGCGCTTCGTGCCGGACGCGGTGCGGCGGGGCGCGACGCTGGTGATCACCGAAGGCGCGCCGCTGACCGAGCTGCCCATCGCGCAGGTGCTCGTGCCGTCGGCGCGCACGGCGCTGGGTCGGCTGGCCGACGCCTACTACGGTCATCCCTCGCGGCGGCTCACGATCGTGGGCATCACGGGAACGAACGGCAAGACCACGACGTCTTATCTGGTGAACGCGCTCTTGCAGGCTCGTGGGGTGCGAACCGGTGTCATCGGTACCATCCAGTACCGCATCGGCGACCAGACCCTGCCCGCAGGCCAGACCACGCCGGAGGCACTGGAGCTTCAGTCAATGCTGGCGAGCATGTATTCCCAGGGCGTGCGCGGGGTCACCATGGAAGTGTCGTCGCACGCGCTGGCGCTGGCCCGCGTCGACGAGCTGACGTTCGACGTCGCGGTGTTCACGAACCTGACGCAGGACCATCTGGACTTCCACGGCACCTTCGACGACTACCGGCGCGCCAAACGCCATCTGTTCGAGCTGCTCGAGCGTTCCCCCAAGCCCGGACGCACCGCGGTCGTGAACGGCGACGATCCGGCCGGCTCGGAGATGACGCGTGGGCTCACGGTCCCCGTGCTGACCTTCGGGTTCGGCCCGGGTGCCGCCGTCCGGGCGCTCGAGTGGGCGTCGACCCTCGACGGCATCCGGCTGCGCGCCGGCACGCCGCGGGGGCCACTCGAGCTTCGCTCGACGCTGATCGGCGAGCACAACGTCATGAACCTGCTGGGCGCTGTCGGCGTCGGCCTGGCGCTGGGACTGGCCCCTGATCCGATCGCCGCGGCGCTCGGCGCCGTGGGCACGGTGCCCGGACGCTTCGAGCGGGTGCGAGCCGGCCAGCCCTTTCTCGTCGTGGTGGACTACGCGCATACGCCGGACGCGCTGGAGCGCGTGCTCACGACGGCCCGCAAGCTCACGCAAGGTCGGCTGGGCGTGGTCTTCGGCTGCGGCGGTGATCGGGACCGCGGCAAGCGGCCCATCATGGGCGCCATCGCCGCCCGATTGGCCGATCAGGTCTGGGTGACCTCAGACAATCCCCGCTCGGAGCGGCCGGAGGCCATCATCGAGGAGATCATGGTCGGCGTGCGGGCCGCGGGCGGCGACTCCCGCCGCGTCGTGGGCGAGAGCGACCGCCGGGCCGCCATCGTGAGCGCGCTCTCGTGGGCGGCGGCCGGCGACACCGTCGTGATCGCGGGCAAGGGACACGAGACCTATCAGGTCGTGGGCACTGCCGTGTTGCCCTTCGACGACCGCGAGGTCGCCCGGCAAGTGTTGCGGGAGCGGTGGGGCTGAGCGCCATGCCCACCTTCACGGTGCAGGAGATCGTGCGGGCCTCGCAGGGAGCGCTGGTCGTCGGCGATCTGGCCGTCGCCGTCAGCGGGATCAGCATCGACTCCCGGACGCTCGGCGTGGGCGAGGCCTTCTTCGCCATCCGCGGTCACCGCCTGGACGGCCACGACTTCGTGGCCGACGCGGCCAGCCGTGGCGCCTCCTGCCTGGTGGTCCACTCGGTGCCCGACCCGATCCCGACCGGCGTCCCGCTCGTCCTCGTGGAGGACACGACGAAGGCGCTGGGCTGGCTGGCCGCGGCCCATCGCGCGAAGTTCCAGGGCCCGGTGGTGGCCATCACCGGCTCCAATGGCAAGACGACGACGAAGGAGATGATCGCGGCGGTGCTCGCCATCCGCTGGCGCGTGCTCAAGCCCGAGTCGAGCTTCAACAACCAGTGGGGGCTGCCGCTGACGCTGCTGCGGCTGGGCCCGGAGCACGAAGCGCTCGTCGTAGAGATCGGAACCAACCAGCCCGGCGAGATCGCCTACCTCAGCGGGCTCACGGCTCCCACGGTGGGCGTGGTGACCACGATCGCCGCCGTCCACACCGAGTTCCTGGGCTCGCTCGACGGGGTTCGCGAAGAGAAAGCCGCGCTGGTGCGGACGCTGGGCGCGGAGGGCTGGGCGGTCTTGAACGCCGACGACCCTCGCGTAGCCGGCCTGGCCCGTGACACCGCCGCCCGCGTGATCACCTACGGCCACGCCTCCGGCGCCGCGGTCCGCGCCGTGGGCGACGCGGCCGAGACGGCCGACGGCGTGCGCTTCACCCTGGAGGTCGGCGGCGAGCGGGCGACCGTCAGCCTGGCCTTCGTGGGCCGACACAACGTGACGAACGCGCTGGCCGCCGCGGCCACCGGGACCGCGCTGGGCCTGGCGCCGGGCGAGATCGCTCGGGGCCTGGAGAGCGCCCGGCCGGTCAAGGGCCGGTGCGTGTGGCGGTCCGCCCCGGGCGGGGTGCGGATCCTGGACGACACCTACAACGCCAACCCGGCCTCCGTAAAAGCGGCGCTGGACGCGGCGGCCCACCTCGGCGGTCGCCGCCTGCTCGTCGTGCTCGGCGACATGCTGGAGCTCGGCGACATCGCCGAGACGGCCCACCGCGAGGTGGGCCGGCAGGTGGCCGCCGCCGGCGCAGCCGAGTTCGTCGGCCTGGGCTCACACATGCGCCGGGCGGTTGAGACGGCTCGAGCGGAGGGGTTGAGCGGGGCACACCACACCACGACGTTCGAGGACACCGTCGCGCACCTGCTCAAGCGGGTGCAGCCGGGCGACCTCGTTCTCGTCAAGGGCTCGCGTGGGATGCGGATGGAGCGCGTCGTGGACGCGCTCGCCGCCCGCCTCGGCAGGGCCGGGGAGACATGAGGACGGGCGATGTTGTACCACCTGCTCGTTCCGTTGGCCCAGGAGCACATCATCTTCAACGTCTTCCGGTACCTCACGTTCCGGTCGTTGATGGCGTTGATCTCGGCCCTGGTGATCTCGCTCATCGTCGGGCCCTGGCTCATCGAGCGGCTGCGGGCGCTGCAGCAGGGCGGGGCCACCGTCCGGGAGGACACGCCGGAACGGCATCGCATGAAGAAGGGGACGCCCACGATGGGCGGCCTGGTGATCCTGGTGTCGCTGCTGCTCAGCACGCTCCTGTGGGTGAATCTTCTCAACCGGTACGTCTGGGTGGTGGTCCTGGCCACGATGGGCTTCGGCCTCATCGGGTTCGCCGACGACTTTCGCAAGCTCCGGGCCCGTCGGGGCTTGTCCGCGCGCATGAAGTTCGGGCTGCAGCTGCTGTTGACCTTCGCCCTGCTCCAGATCGTGTTCTGGCAGCCGCCCGCCAACGCATGGACGCCGGTGCTGGCCATTCCCTTCCTCAAGGGCTGGCTGCTCGACCTCGGCTGGTGGTGGATTCCCGTCGCGATGCTGGTCATCGTGGGCGCCTCGAACGCGGTGAACCTCACGGACGGGCTCGATGGCCTGGCCATCGGCCCCATCATCATGGCCGGGGGCGCCTTCGGCGTCATCGCCTACCTGACGGGCAACTTCAGGGCCGCCGACTACCTCAAGATCCTGAACGTCCGGGGCGCCGGCGAGCTGGCGGTGTTCTGCGGCGCGCTCATCGGTGCCGCCATCGGGTTCCTCTGGTTCAACTGCCATCCGGCCCAGGTCTTCATGGGGGATGTCGGCTCGTTGGCCCTGGGCGGCGCCATCGGGACGCTGGCCGTGCTCACCAAGTCGGAGCTGCTGCTGCCCCTGATTGGCGGTCTGTACGTGGTCGAGGCCGCCTCCGTGATCATCCAGGTCCTGAGCTTCAAGCTCACTGGCCGGCGGGTCTTCCGCATGGCGCCGCTCCATCACCACTACGAGCTGGCCGGCTGGGCCGAACCCAAGATCGTCGTGCGCTTCTGGATCGTCTCCTTTGCCCTGGCCTTGCTGGCGCTGAGCACGTTGAAGCTGCGATGACTGCTCGCCGCGTGGTGCGGGACTCTGGTTCGAGCGCCGGCTCTGCCGCCGCAACCGTTGTCGCACCTCGCGCGAGCGGGGAGGTTTGGAGGGGGCGCGTTGTGACACCTCGCGCGAACGGGGAGGTTTGGAGGGGGCCCGTTGTGACACCTCGCGCGAACGGGGAGGTTTGGAGGGGGCGGCCGCTGCCCCCTCCAAC
>JBOHPP010000068.1:0-9789 GCA_050731755.1 Candidatus Rokuibacteriota bacterium
GGGCGTCACCGGCCGATCGCGCATCGCCGTGGTCGGTGACTCGGACTTCGCCACCAACTCCTTCTTTCATATCTTTGGCAACGGGAACCTGTTCCTCAACACGGTGAACTACCTGGCCGCCCAGGAAAATCTAATCGGCATCAAGCCGCGCACCTACGACCTGCCCCGGGTCCACCTCACCAACCGGCAGATGAAAGGCACCTTCTTCCTCGCGGTGATCCTCATTCCCGCCGTGCTGGCCGTGGTGGGCACGGCCGTGTGGTGGAAGCAGCGGTGAGCGCAGCGGGGACGCGCACCCGGCTGCTGGCCGTATGGCTGGTGCTGTTGGGGTTCATGGTGGCGATCGTTGCCCTGGAGCTCACCGATCTCGTGGGGCCAACGCCGGGGCCCGACAGCCACGGCCAGGTCGTTCCCGACGCGCGTATGCTGCTGCCCGTGCCGGTGGACCAACTCGGCGCGATCGAGATAGGCCACGCTAGGACGATCCATCGCTTCGAGCGTAACGCGGCGGGTCTGTGGTCCTACCACAGCGCCCACTCGGAATCGGAAGGACCCCACGTGCATCAGGCCGAGCCGTCCATGGCGGCGCGTATCGAGTCGGCGTTTGCGGCGTTCGGCCGGACGCGAATCGAGCGGCGACTCGCGCTCGACCGGAATGCAGCGGAGTACGGTGTCGGCATGCCCGGGATGTTCATTCTGGTCTACCGCCCCAATGACCGGCAACCGCTTGCCCAGTATGCGATCGGCGACATCGCACCGAATGCGCTGAGCCGTTACGTGCTGAGGGTGGGAACGTCTGCTGTGGTGACCATTCCGAACTATCAGATCGACAATTTGTTGGCGTTGATCGAAGGGGTCACCAGCTCTCCCTGAGTCATCACCCCCGCCGGATCGCCGGCGGCGGCCAAGTGGCGCATCGAGAAGAAGATCTGTATGCTGGCCGCCGACCTCGAGGTGGAGGCGTTGGCGGCCGCGGGCCGCTGTGTCCCGTGTGCGCAGGGCGTACGAGTGCGGTGAACCGCTCGAGCCTGGAGGACGTGCCATGCAACCCGGATGGCTGAAACAGTATTGGAAGCCCTGTGACGCCGCCTGTGCGTCCACGGGCGACACCGAGGCGGGCAGCACCACCGGCAGCGTCTCCCGGCGGAATTTCATGAAGGGGAGCGTCGTCGCCGGTATGGCCGCAGGAATCACCGGCGGGGCGATGGTGGCGCAGGCCCAGGCTCAACCCGCCGCCCAGCCCAACCCGCTCGGCGGGCAGTGGTGGCCCTCGCCGTGGGGCCCTCAGGACCAGCGGGGGGCCAACAACCGCATCACCCCGGCGAAGGTCGTCGAGGCCGCGAGCCTCATCAAGAAGGGCAAGGTCTACCAGCTCGGCCGCGTCCTGGAGAAAGGTATCCCGCTCTTCGGCGAGCGCCTGGGCGCCCACGTCGTGCTCCCGGGAACGCCGACGGGCGGGCCGTTCGGCAAGCAGCGCCTCTACTACCACGATGAGCTGTTCGTCGGTGAGATCGGCCAGGCGGGCTCGCAGTTCGACGGCCTCGGCCACATCGGCATGGTCGCCGGCGACGGCAAGATCCGCTACTACAACGGATTCCCTCAGGAGGACGTGGGCGCGGCCTATGGACTCAAGAAGCTCGGCGTCGAGCACCTCCGCCCGTTCTTCACGCGCGGCATCCTGCTCGACGTGCTCGCCCTCAAGGGCGGCGAGCGGCTCCCGATCAACTACGTCATCACCATGGACGACGTGACGCAGACGCTGCGCCGCCAGGGCACCCGGGAGCCGGGTGACGGCGACGCCGTCCTGTTCCGCACGGGCCACGGCAAGCTGTGGAAGAAGGACAACGCCGAGTTCAACAAGGGCTGCCCGGGCCCGGGCATCACCGTCGGTCGGTGGCTGGCCGAGCGGAAGATCGCCGTGGTGGGGGCCGACACGTGGCCGGTCGAGGCCGTCCCCGGCGAGGACAACGATCTGCCGTTCGCCTGCCACACGATCTGGCTCACCATGAACGGTATCTTCATCAACGAGAACCTCGACCTGGAAGAGCTCTCGACGGACCGCGCGTACGAGTTCGCCTGGTCGTTCAATCCGCTCCCCCTCAAGGGCGCGACCGGGTCGCCGGGCAACTCGGTGGCCATCGCCTGAACGTCGACTGGCGTGATTGACGTCAACGCCCCGGGAGGCGACTCCCGGGGCGTCTCGTTTGACCGGACCGACCTGCGCGAGGGGGTTGTCGCCTCCCTGGCGCTCGTGCCTTCCGTCTTCGTCTACGGCTCGGTCTTTGGGGGCCTCGCCGTGCAGGCGAGTCTCGCGCCTCTTGAAGTCTGGATGATGTCGGTGCTGGTCTTCGCCGGGGCCGCCCAGTTCGTCGCCGTGCCGATGATCACGGCGGGAGCATCGCCGCTGGCCGTCGTGCTCACCACCTACGTCGTCAACATGCGCCACTACCTGATGGCGGCGACGCTGGCTCCCGCCTTCCGTGGCTTTCGGCGCCCCTGGCTGGCGCTGATCGCCCACGCCATCAACGACGAGTCCTTCGCGGTGGCCGTCGCCCGCTCAAATCCGCCCAACGCCTGGATCTATCTGGGGAGCGCCGCCGCCATCGGCGGAGCGTTCCTGGCGGGCGTCGTCACCGGCACGCTGTTGGGCGGTCTGGTCGCCGACCCTGAGCGGTGGGGCCTCGACTTCGCGTTCCCTGCCGTGTTCCTCGCGCTGGTGGCCGGCCAGCTCCGCCGGCGAAGTGACTGGCTCGTCGCCCTGGGCAGCGCCGCGCTGGCGCTGGTGATCGCGGTGAGGCTGCCCGGCAACTGGCACATCGTCGTCGCCGGCCTCGTGGCCAGTGCTACCGGTGCCCTGCTGGGCCGGCCGGATGAGACGGAGCGCGTGTGAGGCCGACGGTGGCGCTCACCATCCTGGGGATGGCGATTGTCACCTACCTCACGCGGGCGCCGATGCTTCTGGCGCTGGCGCGGCGGCCTCTGTCCCCGCGCCTGCGTCTCTGGCTCCGGCTCATCCCGCTGGCCGTGCTGCCGGCGCTGGCCGTCCCGCTGGTCCTGGCTCCCGGGAGTCGCCTGACCCTCGGCGTCGCCAGCCCGCAGCTCTGGGGCGCGGTGGTCGTGTTCGTCCTTGCCGCTCTGCGGGTGAACCTCCTCGTCAGCGTCGCCGCCGCCGTGGCGATCGTGGCGCTTCTCCGCGCGGTCGGATGAGGTACTATCGGCGCAGATGATCGAGGTGTTCACGCCCGAGGAGCGCGCGGCCCTAGGGCCGTACTTCACGAATCTCGACGGCCCGGTGTTCGCGCTGATCAATCTTCCCGAGGTCGTAAAGGGTGCGCTCTTCGCGCGCTACTCGCGTTCACCCAAGTCACTCCGTCGCCTGTTCCTCGACGAGTTTGTGAACGATGTGGGGGGTGAGGCCCCCCCCCCATCCCCACTTATGAACGACATGGGGGGCGAGACGCCCCCCCCGTCTCCCCCCCGGCTCGCGCGGGGTGCTACCAGCGTTCCGAACCGCGGCACCAAGCGGGCTGAGGAGCTGTACGAGCGCGTCTTCTTCGAGTACGGCGACGACTCCGTCGCCCAGCTCGGCGGCGTGCATCTGGCCTGCGAGGGTGCGTCGAACATTCTCACCAAGGTGCTCGAGTGGGGCCGGCTCATGGCCTACCTCGAGCAGTCCACGCGCTACGTGCCCTACGACGACCGCCCCGGCGGGCGCTGGCGCTACCACGTCCCGGCCGAGCTCGAAGGCGCGCTGCGCGAACGCTATGTCGCCACGCTGGACCGGGCCTTCGAGAGGTACGCCACCTGGCTGCCGCGCCTTCGCGAGTTCTATCAGGTGAAGTTTCCGCGTGCCCCAGGCGACTCCGAGACGGTGTACCGGATGACCATCCGAGCCAAGGCGCTCGATACGCTGCGCGGCCTGCTTCCGGCGGCGACGACCTCGCACGTGGGGATCTACGGCACCGGCCAGGCCTACGAGCAACTCCTGCTGCGCATGCGCGCCCATCCCGTGGCCGAGATCCGGCACTGCGCCGACCTGATGCTGGCCGAGCTGCGAAAGGTCATCCCGGCCTTCCTCCGGCGCGTGGACCTGCCCGACCGCGGCGGCGTGTGGTCGGACTACCTGGCGGAAACGCGGGAGGCGACCCAGAAGGCGGCCGAGCGTGTGCTGGCCGACGTCGAGCCCGCGCCGCGTCCGGAGGTGATGCTCACCGACTTCGATCCCGAAGGCGAGGTGAAGGTGGTCGCGGCCGCCCTTTATGCCGTGTCCAGTCTGGCCGACGATCAGCTCCTGGCCGCGGCCCGCCGGATGAGCCGGGAGGAGCGCCTGGCCGTGCTCCAGGCCTACGTGGGACGCCGGCGCAACCGGCGGCACAAGCCGGGCCGAGCCTTCGAGCGTACCTCCTATCGCTTCGACGTCCTCGGTGACTACGGCGCCTTCCGCGACCTGCAGCGCCACCGCCTGCTCACGCTCGAGTGGCAGCGGCTCACCCCGCGTCACGGGTACGTCCTTCCCGAGGCGGTGGACGAGGTGGGCGCGGCCGCCGACTGGCGCCGGACCATGGAGGAGTCCGCCGCGCTCTATGACGCCGTCACCGCCGCCGGCCTGCCCGACGTCGCCTCCTACGCGGTGGCCATGGCCTGTCGCGTCCGCTTCTATATGGAGATGAACGCTCGCGAGGCCCTGCACGTGATCGAGCTGCGCAGCGCGCCGCAGGGGCATCCGGCGTACCGGCGGATTTGCCAGGCGATGCACCGGCTGATCGCCGAGCGCGCCGGGCACCACGCCATCGCCGCGGCGATGAGCTTCGCCGATCACTCGGAGGTCGAGTTGGAACGACTGGAGGCCGAGCGGGCCGCCGAGCGTCGCCGGTCCCGGCCGTGAGTCAGAGGGACGGAGTCGTGCCGCTGATCGTCGCTGGCCGCGGCTGAGCCGCCCACCATCGACCCCTGGCCGGGCCGCCGGGCTTCGTTCATAATTGGTCGCCCAATCAAGAAAGGAGTGCCCGCTGAGCCCCAAGATCGGCGTGGCCCCTCTCCGGCGCGAGCAGATTGTGCGCGCCACCATCCGCTGCCTGGCCCGCGAAGGCTACTCGGGCCTGACGATGAAGAAAGTGAGCCGGCAGGCCGGGGTGAGCCAGGGCATCCTCCACTACTACTTCGCGGACAAGCGCGCCATCCTGGTGGCCGCGCTGGAGACCGTCATGACCGACCTCGACCGTCGGGTGGCCGCGGCTCAGGCCCGCAGCGGCCGCGACCCGCAGGCCCGGCTCCGCGCGCTGGTCCGGGCCAGCCTGGAGGCCGCCGTAGAGGCGCGTGAGGTGTGGGTGGTCTTCGTGGAGTTCTGGGGTGAGATGATGCACGATGCCCGCCTGCGCGCGATCAACGCCGACCTCTATACGCGGATGCGAAGGCTCATCGGCGCGCTGGTCACCCAGGGCGTCCGCGTCGGCCGCTTCCGGCGCGTCGATCCAGTACCGGCCGCCGCGGTGGTGCTCGGCCTCCTCGACGGCGTCGCGTTGCAGCTCACCTTCGATCCCCGGGCCTTCAGCGTCGCGGCGGCCGCGCGCTTCTGCGAGAACGCGCTCGAGCGCTACCTCGCCCGGTGAAGGAGACCACGATGGACGAGCACGAGCCCTTGCGCCAGCGGGCGCGCGACTATCTGCGGACGCGGGGCACGCTGGCCAGCGCTGCTGTCATTCACGAGCGGGTCGGCGCGGCGCTCGCGGCCCTGGAAACGTTCCTGGACACGGTGCCGGCCGAAGTGGTGGCACGCCAAACCATTCCGGGCGAGTGGAGGATCCAGGAGATCGCCGACCATCTGGTCGAGACTCACCGTCCGGGCCTCGACGAGCTGCGCTGTCTGCTGGCCGGACAATGGCCGCCCGGCGAGCCGATCCCGGCGAGTCTGCAGTCGAAGGCGCCGACGCTGCGGCCCTGGCCCGGGCTGCGGGCGGAGCTCAAGCGCGTGCACGATGACATCCTGAGGGCGCTGGCTGGAGTTCCTGCCGACTTCGCCACCGAAGCGCGGGCGCCGCTCGTCATGGTCATCAATGCCCCTCGCCCTGAGGGCGGCGTGACGCCCATCCAGTGGGTCGAGGAGCTGGATTGGAAGGCGTACGCGCTGGTGTGGCGACTCCACGTGCTCGATCATCTCAACCAGGCCAAGAAAGTGCTGGCCGCCAAATGAATCCCGCCGCCACCGAGGCCGAGCTGCGCGTGCTGATGGCGCAGGCCGTCTTCGCCCGCGATCACGGGTTCCGGGTTCACGCGGTCGGCGACGGCGAATGTACCGTGCACGTTCCATTCACGCCGGCGCTGGAACGCCCGGGCGGGGTGGTCGGCGGCCCGGCCTTCATGGCCGCTGCCGACGTGACCATGTGGCTGGCCATCCTGAGCCGGCTCGGGCCAGCCGACATGTCGGTGACGGCCGATCTGAAGACGACGTTCCTCAGCGCCGCCCGCCGGGAAGACTTCTACTGCACGGCCCGTGTGTTGAAGCTGGGACGGCGGCTGATCTACGGCCTGGCCGAATGCGTCAGCGGCGACGGCCGGCTGCTGACCCACCACACCGTCACCTACGCGCGGCCGGAGGAATCATGAACTTGGAGGGGGCAGCGACCGCCCCCTCCAAACCTCCCCGTTCGCGCGGGGTGCTACCACAGTTGCACTGACCGGGCCGACGCCGTGGCTCCCGGGCGCGAGCGCTCGATGACGCCGCAGGCGATGCGCGCGCCGCTGTTGCCGGTGGGATCCGTCTTGAAGTCGTCCGGCGCCCCGTGCACGACGAGGGCGCTGCCGTCGGCGTCGAGGATCGAGGTCGGGCCGGCGGCCAGTGTCACACGCTCCGTCATCGTCTCCAGGCGACCGTTGCCGTCGCCGTCCACCCGGATGTTCGGCAGGTCGCCGGCGTGCGGACCCTGCGGGTTCTGCAGGCCATGCTGCCGCTGGCCCGGGTTGAAATGCTCGCCGGCCGACGTGAATCCCGGCGGCTCGCACTTGCCCACGTCGTGGATGTGCACGCCTTTGTCGCCCTGGGGCAGGCCGCGCACCTCGACGAGGATGCGCACGCCGCCGCTCACCCCGGTCAGCGTCGCCGTGCCGACGGACTGGCCCTGCGTGTTTCTCAGCTCGGCGGTGGCGGTGCCCCCCGACGGCCGCAGCACGCCCGCGCACCCTGCGGCCAGGAGGATGATTCCGACGACCTGGACCCGAGAGTTCATCGCTGCCTCCCACGCTGGTGGTGGCGCACCACGTGCCACCCAGCGCGCTCATCGTCGGTGACTTCGGGCCCGCCCCCGAGCGAGTCGACATAGTAGGCGAGGTCCCACAACTCGGCGTCTTCCAGGATGAGATGGTAGGAGGGCATCGGAGTACCGTCGAGACCGGTCACGATGGCCCGGACGATGTCCTGCGGCACCGGGCCGCTCTTGAAAGGTCGCCGGGTGAGATCGGAGGGCTTGATCTTGAGATCTTTGGCGGATGGTCCGTCACCGCGCCCTTGGCGGCCGTGGCACTCGAAGCACTCCGCCTTGTCGTACACCTGACGCCCCCGCGCGATCGCGTCCGCGGTCCGGGGCGGCGCCGGCGGAATGGCCAGCGGCGTGGAGACCGGTGCGGCGGCGAATCTCGGCGACAAGCTCTTGATGTAGGCGACGACAGCGTCCAGTTCCGCCTGGCTCAGATGGTCCTGAGGCACCATGCCGGTGCCCGGGAGCCCCACGACGATGCTGCGCTTCAGGTCATCGTCGGTGGGCAGCTGGCCGGAGCCGGTCGAGCGAATCTTGTAGCGGCCGCTGGTGAAGTCGCGCGGCAGCGTGGCGAAGTGGTGGGTCGCGTGGCCACGGCCGTCGCCGCTCACCCCGTGACAGACGGCGCAGTTGTCTTCGTAGACGCGCCGGCCGAGCGCCGGATCGCCTGCCTGCCCGGGGGCGGTCGCGGCGGCGGCCAACAGCCCGCCCGTCGCCAGGATCGCCACCCCGGGGCGCATGCCAGAGGCTAGTCGAGGACCACGAACTGCCCCACCACGTGAGCCGGGTGGAGATGGCACTTGATGGGGAAGATCCCGCTCTTGTCCGCCGTGAAGCTGATGTCCTTGGTCTTGTTGCCGTCGACGACTTCCTTGACCGCGAAGGCGGCAATCTCGTAGCCGTGCTCCTCGGCGTGACGGTTGATGAGCTTCAGCTTGACGACGTCGCCCTTCTTGGCCACCACCGAGGCAGGCTCCCAGATCTTGACCCCTTGCGGGGTTTCGATGTTGACGATGGTCAGCACGATCTCGCCCGCGCCGGCCACCACCGCCGAGGCAGCAAAGAGCGCGCACGCCGCGAGCCACGCCGAGAAGCCGCGCCAATGACGCAGGATCATGGGTGTCCTCCTTGGCGGAAGTCGTCCTTGGCTCGCCGGAGGGCTTCCGGCCAGGCCAGCAGATCGAGCGCGGTCATCGCCAGGGTCTTGGCCCCCGCCATGATTCCCGCCCGAGCCAGCGGCGAGCGGGCCCACTCGGCGAACTCCCGCGAATGCCCGGGCACCCCGTCGGGGGAGATGCGGATGTAGGGATGGATGGTGGGAATGGCCTGGCTGACGTTGCCGCAATCGGTCGACCCGTACCCGGCCTGGCCGTCGTCGGGATCCTCGGGGAAGTCGATGCGAGCGAGGTTCTCCGCGAACAGACCGGCCATCGTGGAGTTGGGCCGGAGCGGCTCGTGGATGACGGAGTCGGCGATGACCTTGACCGTGCACCCGGTGGCGACGGCCGCGCCGTCGGCGCAGGCCTGGAACCGCCGGAGCAGCTCGTAACAGTACTCCTTGTCCAGCGACCGTAGATAAAACTCGGCGCTCGTGTACTCGGGGATGATGTTGGGCTTGGCGCCGCCGTTGGTGATGACGCCATGGACACGCGCGTCGGGGCGGAGGTGCTGGCGCATGGCGTCCAGGCTTACGAAGAGCTGGATCACCGCGTTCAACGCGTTGACGCCCCGCCAGGGCCAGGACGACGCGTGGGCGGCCCGGCCGAAGAACTCCGCCTTGGCCTTGATGATGCCGAGGCTCGGGCGCCATACCTGCGTGCCGCAGCGGCCGTGGATCATCATGGCCGCGTCGCCGTCCCGGAACACGCCGGCTTCCATCAGACGAACCTTGCCGGCGCCGCCCTCCTCGGCCGGAGTCCCGATCACCTGGATGCGACCGGCGAAGGGCAAAGTGCCGAGCGCGCCGGCCAGGGCGGCCCCGGCACCGGCGCCGGCGGCGGCGATGACGTTGTGGCCGCAGGCGTGGCCGATGCCAGGCAGCGCGTCGTACTCGCACATGATGGCGATGGTCGGGCCCGCCCCCTGGCCGGGGATCGTGGCCCGGAACGCGGTGGGCAGGCCGCCCACGCCACGCTCCACGCGGGCGCCGTGCTTCTCGAGAAACTCCGTGAGCCAGGCGTGGGCCTGCTGCTCCTCGAAGGCCAGCTCGGGGTGGTCGTGAATCCGGTGGGAGAGCTGCTCCAGCTCCTCGGCGAGCCCGTCGACGGCCTCGCCGACCTTGGCCTTGAGGGGATCGGCGGACGTGCTCATCGCGCGGCCTTGAACTCCTGCTGCGCCTTGGCCAGCAGCGCGGGTTCGGTGAGGAGGTCGAGGGTTGTCATGGCCATCGTCTTGGCGGCGATGAGCATCCCCTCGCGGGCCAGGGGACCGGCCGCCGCCGCCTCGAAGGCCCGCGAATGGATCGGCGTCCCATCGGGAGCGATCTTGACGTAGGGCTGGATGGTGGGCACGACCTGGCTCACGTTGCCCACGTCCGAGG
>JBOHPP010000069.1:0-15525 GCA_050731755.1 Candidatus Rokuibacteriota bacterium
GGGGTCCGCGTAGGCCGTGCGGTTGGAGCGCTCGACCCAGGCGTCGCCCAGCAGGCGGCGGCGAATCTCAGCCCCCTTCCGATACGCTTCGCTTTCAGCCATGATTGCCTCCTCGCTCACGGGATGGGCGCGCCCGGCGCGCCGGCGCCACGAGGGGGCAGGATAGACCGGGGAGGCCAGGATGACCAGTGAGGAGCTCGGCTGGATGACGGCCGCCGATCTGGCGGCAGCGATCCGGACGAAGAAGGTGTCGCCGGTGGAGGCGGTCGACGCGGTGCTGGGGCGGATCGATAAGCTCAAGCATCTCAACGCCTACGTGACGGTGGACGCCGACGGCGCCCGGGCGGCGGCCAGAGCGGCCGAACGCGCGCTGATGAAGCGAGGCGCCAGGCTGGGGCCACTTCACGGCGTGCCGTTCTCGGTGAAGGACCTCGTCATCACCAAGGGTGTGAGGACGACGTTCGGCACCCCGCTTTATCGCGACAACGTGCCGACCGAGGACGCGCCGACGGTCGAGCGCCTCAAAGCGGCCGGCGCCATCATGATCGGCAAGACCAACACGCCGACCCTCGGCTGGATCGGCATCACCGACAACCTCGTGTTCGGCGTGACCCCGAACCCCTGGAACCTCCGGCGCACGCCGGGCGGATCCTCGGGCGGCGCCGGTGCCGCCGTGGCGGCGGGCCTGGCGCCGCTGGCCGTCGGCACCGACGGCGGGGGCTCCATTCGCAAGCCCGCCGCCTTCTGCGGGATCTTCGGTCTCAAGCCCTCGTACGGCCGGTGGCCGATCTACCCGCAGGGCGCGGCGTGGAGCGTGTCCAACGTCGGCCCGATGACGCGCACCGTGAAGGACGCGGCGCTGATGATGAACGCCTGCTCCGGACCCGACGAGCGCGATCAGTACTCGTTGCCCGCCGACGGCGTGGACTACGTCAAGGCGCTCAAAGGCAGCCTCAAAGGGCTGCGCGTGGCCTACAGCGAGACGCTGGGCTTCGCGCCGGCGGTGGATCGCGAGGTCCGCGAGGCCACGGCCCGGGCCGCCCGCGTGTTCCGCGACTTCGGCTGCCGCGTAGACGACGTCAACCCCGGCTGGCCCTCGCCCTTCCAGTGCTGGCGGATGATCTTCCTCGGCGGTATCGCCACGCGTCTGGCCCCCTACCTCGACCGCCGTGCCGAGATCGACCCTGGGCTGTTGCCCACCATCGAAGAGTTCCTCAAGACGCCGCCGACCGCGTACGTGCAGGCGTGGTTCGAGCGGCTGGCCTGGCTACAGCACGCGCGGACGTTCTTCGCGACGTACGACCTGCTGCTCTGCCCCTCGGTCGCCACGACCGCGTTTCCGCTCGGCGTCCTCTGGCCCACGGAGGTGGACGGCAAGAAGGTGGACCGCGAGGCGGGCAGCGCTTTCACGTTTCCGTTCAACGTGACGGGGCAGCCGGCGGCCTCCGTGCCCTGCGGCTTCACGCGGGACGGCCTGCCCATCGGGCTTCAGGTCGTCGGGCGTCGCTTCGCCGACGTCACCGTGCTCCGCGCCTCGGCGGCCTTCGAGGCCGCGCGCCCGTGGGCGCAGCATCGCCCGTCCGCGGCGGGGTAGAATGAGGGCTCTATGAGCCACGACCACGAGCACGATCACGAACACGGGCGGACACACGACGCCCCGCTCTCTGAGGTCGAGCTCCGGGTGCGGGCGCTGGAGTCGCTGCTGGTGGAGAAGGGCCTGGTGGACCCGGCCGCGCTCGACGTCCTCATCGACACCTACGAGACCAAGGTCGGCCCTCGCAACGGCGCCAAGGTGGTGGCCCGGGCCTGGGTCGATCCCGTCTTCAAGCGGCGCTTGCTGGAGGACGCTACGGCCACCGCCGCGGAGTTCGGCTTCGTCGGCCGGCAGACGGACCGGCTGGTCGTGCTCGAGAACACACCCAAGGTTCACAACGTCGTCGTATGCACGCTCTGCTCGTGCTACCCGTGGGCGGTGCTGGGGTTGCCGCCGGTCTGGTACAAGTCGGCGCCCTACCGCTCTCGGGCCGTGCTCGATCCCCGTAGCGTCCTTCTGGAGTTCGGCCTGGAGCTGCCCGACGACGTGGAGGTCCGGGTGTGGGACTCGACGGCCGAGATCCGGTACATGGTCCTGCCCGAGCGGCCGCGGGACACCGAGGGGATGAGCGAAGACGAGCTGGCGGCGCTGGTCAGCCGCGACGCCATGATCGGAGTGGGCAAAGTCACCGCCCCGACTTCCGGAGCCCGGCGATGAACGGCGTCCATGACATGGGCGGCATGCACGGCATGGGCCCCGTGGTCCACGACAAGAACGAGCCGGTCTTCCACCATGAGTGGGAGAGCCGGACGTTTGCGCTGAACCTGGCCACGGCCGCCCTCGGCAAGTGGAACATCGACATGGGGCGCCACTCGCGCGAGCTGATGCCACCGGCCGAGTACCTGGCCACCTCGTACTACGAGCACTGGCTCTGGGGTCTGGAGAAGCTGCTCCACGACGCCGGATTCGTCACGCCGGAGGAGCTCGACGCGCGCCTGGGCAATCGCCGTCCGTCGCGGACATCGGCGCCTCCGCCGGGCTTGCGCATGCTCAAAGCCGCGGAGGTGGCGCCGGCCCTGAGCAAGTGGCCGACCGCACGCGTGGACGACTCCATCGCGCCCCGTTTCAAGCCCGGCGACCCGGTGACCACCCGCAACATGCAGCCGCTCGGCCACACGCGCCTGCCGCGGTACGCTCGGGGCCGGCAGGGCGTGATCGACCAGGATCATGGTGTGTGGGCGTTCCCCGACGCGCGCGCGGCCGGTCAGGGGACGAAGTCGCAGCACTGCTACTCGGTCCGCTTCACCGCGCGGGAGCTGTGGGGGCCGGAAGCCTCCGAGCGGCACGTCGTCTACATCGACCTCTTCGAGGACTACCTGGAGCCGGCGTGAGGGCGCCCGACCCCAGCGTGCTGCCCGGCCTGCCCCGCGACGACGAGGGCCCCGTCTTCCGGGCACCCTGGGAGGCCCAGGCCTTCGCCATGGCCGTGACGCTCCACGAACGCGGCCACTTCGCCTGGAAGGAGTTCGCCGACCGGCTGGCCACGGAGATCGCCGCCGCCCGCGCCCGCGGCGAGGGGGACGACGGGCGGCGCTACTACCACTACTGGCTGGCGGCGCTGGAGCGGCTCGTCGCCGACAAGCGGATCGTCCTCGGCGAGGAGCTTCACCGGCGGCGGGACGAGTGGGAAGAGGCCGCCCGCGCCACCCCGCACGGCCAGCCCATCGTCCTGCGCCGGCCCTGACCTGTCGACGGGAAGGACCATGATCAATCGGATCGGCATCGTGGGAGCGGGCGCCATCGGCGCCATCGTCGGCGGCCTGCTCACCCGGGCAGGCCTGGACGTGACGTTGCTCGAGCAGTGGCCGGAGCACGTCGAGGCGATGCGGCGCCACGGACTGCGGCTCAGCTCTCCGAGCGGCGAGGAGACGCTCAAGGTGCGGGCGCTGCACCTGCACGAGGCTCAGAGCATCGGCGAGCCCTTCGACGCCGTCTTCATCGTCGTGAAGTCCTACGACACCGAGTGGGCGACCTGGCTGGGCCTCCGCCACCTCAAGAGCCCGGACGGTGTCGTCGTCGTTTTCCAGAACGGGATCAACGACCAGCGGGTGGCGGCGATCGCCGGCCGCGAACGCACCCTCGGCTGCGTGATCCTCATCGGCGCCGGGCTCTACGAGGCCGGGCACGCCCTCCGCACCGATGAGGGACGGGTGGGCTTCAAGATCGGCGAGCACGACGGTCGCGACACGCCGCGGGCCCGCACGCTGGCCGAGCTGATGAGCCACGTGGCGCCGAGTCGGGTCACCACGAACCTCTGGGGCGAGCGCTGGTCCAAGCTGGCGCTCAACTGCATGTTGAACCCGCTGGCCGGGCTGAGCGGCATGGGCACCGCGCAGGTGCGCATGGATCCCGGCGCCCGGCGGATCGCCGTCCACCTCGGGGCGGAAGTCATCCAGGTGGGACGGGCGCTCGGCCACGAGGTCGAGCCCACGCTTGGCATCGCGCCCCAGCGCCTCGTGGACGCCGCCCGGGGCCACGGGCTCGCCGAGGTGGAGGCCGTCATCAGCCGGGACGCCGCCAGCCGCGGCGGGGGCCGGCCCTCGATGCTCCAGGACGTCCTGCGCGGCCGGCGGACCGAGATCGACTACCTGAACGGCTACGTGGTCGAGCGGGGACGGGCCGCCGGCGTCGAGACACCGTTCAACGCGGCGGTCGTGCGCCTGTTCCACGAGCGCGGGTTCCGCTTCACGCCCGACTCCGAGAATCTCGAGCCACTGGTGAGGATGCTGCCATGACCATTCGCCTCGGCGACGTGACGATCGACTCCGTGGTCGAGATTCCCCGCTCGACCTTTCCCACGGCCGAGATGCTGCCCGAGTCGCGGAAGGACGTCATCGAGCGCCACTACTCGTGGCTCAAGCCGCACTTCTTCGACGAGACCGTAGGCGATCTCGGTTCGCGCATCCAGACCTACATCGTGCGCACGCCCCGCCACACCGTCCTCATCGACACCGGCGTGGGCAACGACAAGCCCCGCGAGGAGAACGCCCTCTGGCACCGCCGGCAGGGGAGCTACCTTGCCGACCTCGCCGCCCGCGGCGTCACGCCGGAAGACGTGGACGTGGTCGTGTGCACGCACCTGCACATCGACCACGTGGGCTGGAACACGCGGCTGGAGAACGGCCGCTGGGTGCCGACCTTCGCCAGGGCGACGTACCTCTTCGCCGGCGAGGAGTGGGAGTACTGGAGCTGGGAGAAGGACGCCTGCATCGCCGACAGCGTGGTGCCGGTGGTGGAGGCCGGCCGGGCCCAACTGGTCCCGGTCGACCACGTGATCGATCCCTGGCTGCGATTCGAGCCGACGCCCGGGCATACCCCCGGGCACGTCAACGTACGGCTCACCACCAGCGCCGGCCAGGCGGTGTTCGCCGGCGACCTCATGCACCGCACCGTGCAGGTCGCCGAGCCCCAGTGGTCGAGCCGATTCTGCTACGACCCCAAGCAGGCGGCGGCGACGCGCCGGGAGTTCGTCGAGCGGCACGCCGACCGCGGAGTGCTCATCATCCCCGCCCACTTTCCGCGGCCTGGCTACATCGTGCGTGAGCCGGAGGGCTTCCGCTTCCGGCCGGCGGCCTGAGCCCATGGCGACGGTGACGGCGCGACCGATCCGGGGACCCGAGGCCTGGCATGGCAAGCGCCTGGCCCGGACCACCGACTGGATCCGCAGTCTCTTGCCCGACGAGATCGAGGAGCTCGACGCCGCGCTCCGCGCTGTCCAGAAGCGCAGGCTCGGCTGGCGTGACATCACTCGCGCCGACTTCCCGCTGTCGCGCTTTGCGAGCACGCTGGGGGAGGTGAGCCGCGAGCTGGAGCATGGGCGGGGGTTCGTGCTCCTGCGCGGACTTCCCGTCGAGCGCTACTCAGAGGACGAGCTGCGCCAGCTCTACTGGGGCCTCGGCACCTACCTGGGCACCGCGCGCCATCAGAACGCGCACGGCGAGCTGCTCGGCGAGGTGCGTGACGAGATCCGCCGCTATGGCACCGTGCGCGAGGTGGCGATGGCCGGCGAGCCCCGGACGTCGCGGGCCAAGGCCCGCTCGAGCGGGCCGCTCCGCTTCCACACCGACCGCTGCGACGTGGTCGGGCTGCTCTGCGTGAGGACGGCCCGAGCGGGCGGTCTCAGCAAGATCGTCAGCTCGGTGGCCGTGCACAACGCCATTCTGGAGCGCCGCCACGATCTGCACGCGCTGCTCGGCCAGCCCTACTACCGATCTTGCCAGGGCGAAGAGGCGGGCGGCGAGCGGCAGTACTACGCGCTGCCCGTGTTCGGGGTGCGCGACGGACGGTTCACCGGCCAGTACTCCCGCACGTTCGTGGAGGCGGCCCAGCGCATCCCCGAGGTACCCCGGCTCACCTCCGCGCAGGACGAGGCGCTCGACCTGCTCGCTGCCGCGGCCGAGGAGCTCTGTCTCACCATGGAGCTGGAGCCCGGCGACATGCAGTTCCTCAACAACCACGTCATCTACCACGCGCGCACCGCCTACGAGGACGACGCCGGGCCCGACCGGGACCGGCTGCTCCTCCGCCTGTGGTTGGCGGTGCCGAACAGCCGGCCCCTGCCGGACGGCTTCGACGTCCTCTGGGGCAGCATCGAGCCGGGCGCGCTCCGCGGCGGGATCGCCCAGCCGGCCGCTCAGCCTTTGACCGAGCCCGCGGTCAGCCCGACCACGTAGTAATCCAGGAACAGGATGTACATCACGACCACCGGCAGCGCCCCGACCACCGCGCCCGCCATGATGCCGCCCCAGTGGAAGACGTCGCCCCGCACCATCTCGGCGGCCACCCCCACCGTCACCGTCTTCGAGACGCTGGCCGACACGAAGGTCAGCGCGTAGAGGAACTCGTTCCAGGCCAGGGCGAAGGCGAAGAGCACGGCGCAGACGATGCCCGGCACCGCCACCGGCACCACGATGCGCCAGAGCACGCCGAGCCGGCCGCAGCCGTCCACCATGGCGCATTCCTCGATCTCCCGGGGCACCAGCTTGAAGTAGCCGAGGAGCAGCCAGGTGCAGAACGGGATGAGGAACGTCGGGTAGGTGAGAACGAGCGCCCACAAGCTGTCGATCAGGCCCAGCCAGTTGACGATCTGGGTCAGCGGCAGGAAGAGCAGGGTCGGCGGCACCAGGTAGGTCACGAACACGGCGACGCCGAAGCTGCGCTGGCCGGGAAAGCGAAGCCGGGCCAGGGCATAAGCCGCCAGCACGCTGATGACCACCGAGACCGCCGTCGAGACCGCTGCCACCAGCAGGCTGTTCAGCAGCCAGCGCCCGAAGTTGGTCTTCAGGAAGAGGTGGCCGAAGTGCGCGAAGGTGACGCGGTCGCGGATCCAGAACGGCACGGCCTGCAGGTCGTACAGCTCCCGGTCGGTCTTGAAGGCGGTCAGGACCATGAAGTAGAGCGGGAACAGGATGAAGAGCAGGAAGGGGACGAGGCCCACGTGATCGGCGACGAAGCGGCGGAAGGCGCGGCCGCGGCGCGCGCTAGGCATGCCGGGTCTCCTCGCGGTGCAGGAAGTTGAACTGCAGGGCCACCACGACGACCAGCACCGGGAACATGAAGAGCGAGACGGCCGCCCCCTTGCCGAGCTGCATGCTCTCGAAGGCCAGCGCATGCGACAGCGTGGCGAACAGGTGCGTGCTGTCCTGGGGGCCCCCACGCGTCAGCACGTACACGATGTTGAAGTCAGCGAAGGTGAAGATCGTCGAGAACAGCACCACCACGGCCAGGACCGGCTTGAGCAGCGGCAGCGTGACGTGCCAGAAGCGGCTCCAGCGCCCTGCGCCGTCCACCTCGGCCGCCTCGTAGAACTCCGTGGGGATCGCCATGAGGCCGGCCAGCACCGTCACCGCGAAGAAGGGCAGGCCGCGCCAGATGTTGACCACGATGACGGCGGCCATGGCGAGGGCGGGCGAGCCGAGCCAGTTCACCTCGAGCGGCGCCAGGCCGGCCGGCCGCAGCATGGCGTTGAGCGTCCAGGTGATAACGCTGTAGAGCGAGTCGAACATCCAGAGCCAGCCGAGCGTGGACAGCGCGGTGGGGAAGACGAACGGCAGCAGCACCAGGCCGCGGATGAGCCGCCGGGCCCGCAGCGGCCGGTACAGAATCAGGGCCAGCGCCACGCCAAGGATGGTCTTGGCCACGACCGCGCTCGATGTGAACAGGAGGGAGTTCCGCACTGTCTGGCGGAAGGTGTCGTCGGCCAGGAGCGCGCGGAAGTTGGCCAGGCCGACGAAGCTGCCCCCCCGGCCGACCACGGTGTTGCTCATGCTGTAGTAAAGGGCCATGACGAACGGGTAGGCGACGAGGAGGCCAATCCAGAGGAGGGCGGGCAGCGTCAGGCCGAGGCCCGTCACGGCATCGGCCCGCCGCTGCCCGAGCGTCATCGAGGCGAGGCTAGAGCGTTTCCCGGTAAACCTTCTGCATCTCCCGCTCCATCCAGAGAATGGCCTCCTTTACGGGCGTGCCGGTCACCGCCTTGGCGATCATGTTCGGCACCAGGTACTTGGCGTCCATGGCGCCGATGTACTGGGAGGGCGGCCCCGGCCAGCCCTGTGGGCGCGTGTACGGACCCTCCTTGGGCAACAGCGTGAGCTTGGCGTCCTTGTTCCACACCTCGTGGCCCTCGAACTTGCGGAAGGGGCTCATGCAGAAGCCCTTGGCGGCCGCGATCCAGGAGCCGAACTTGTCTTCCTGGTAGAGGAAGCGCAGGAAGTCCTTGGCCAGATCCACGTTCTTCGAGAACTTCCAGATGCCGAGGCCGTGGTGGAAGGTGGCGGCGAACCGCCCGGCCGGGCCGGCCAGCCCCTCGTGGTGGTCGATCTCCGCCGCGATGGGCATGTCCTTGTCCCGTGCCGCCAGGTAGATGCTGACCGGGTTGTGCACCCAGGAGCCCTTCCCCGAGAGGATGAGGCGGTTGTTACCGGCGTCGTCCCAGGAGAGCACCTCCGGGCTCATGGCGTCCATGTAGAGGCGCTTGGCGAACTCCACGAACTCGACGGTCTTCGGCGAGTTGATGGCGAGTGTCTTGCCGTCCGCCTCGACCTCCTTGGCGCCGTAGCACCACATCACGTTGCGCCAGGAGAGGATCGCGTCCGTACAGTTGGAGATGCCGATGCCGATGGGAGCGCCGCGCTTCTTCAGATCGGCCCCGGCCCGATGCAGGTCGTCCCAGGTCTTCGGCAGCGGCAGGTTGGCCGCCCGCCAGTGCTTGACGTTGTAGGTGCCGACGAACGAGAGCCAGTACCAGGGAGCGACCTTCCAGTGACCGTCGATGTGGAAGGTGGCGCGGTGCCCAGGGTACACGCCGTGGCGGCGGCCGACGTCCTCCACCACGTCGTCGATGTCGGCCAGGTTCGACCGGTGCAGGTAGCCGAAGGCCTCCCAGACGTTGACCAGGTCGTGGCCGGCCTGCGCTGTGGCCTCCGCGGCGAGCTTGACGGGCACGTCAGTGACCTTCACGGTGTCGAAGCGCACGTCGCAGCCGGCCAGCTTGCCGAACTCCTCCATGAGCTGGCCGAGCCGCTCGTCGCCCGAGGGCACAAACAGGCTCAGCGCCAGCGCGGTGAGCGTGCGCCGCTGGGCGAAGGCGGGCGGCGTGCGCCCGGCCAGCCAGCCCAGGCCGGCGACGCCGGCGGCGGCTCCGGACGAGGCGAGGAAGCGACGCCGGCTGACGCCGGACGTCGAGGGTGGGGCCGTGTCCGCGGAGGTCTCGTGTGCCATGGTCGTCTCCTCCCGGTAAGGCGTCTGCCTGGGAGCCCTGTGGAGTCGCATTCTACTCCGGGGGGCCCCCCCGGTGGGCGCCCTGCGAGGTGGGATCGCCCAGCCGGCCTGACGCGGCTCAGCCCGTCTTCCGCCGCTTCTTCTCTTCCTCGGCCGCCCGCCGGAGCATCTCCTCCTCGGAGAGGTCCTCGACCTTCGTCGAGAGCGTCCACCGGTAGCCGAAGGGATCGGTGACTTCGCCGCTGCGGTGCCCGTAGAACTTGTTCTCGACGGGCCGCGTGAGCTTGCCGCCGGCGGACACCGCGCGGTCGACCCGGGCGTCCACGTCGGGGACGCTCACGAAGAACATCATGTGGGAGCCGCCGAGCGCCTGGGGACTCACGAAGCCCATCTCCGGATGTTCGTCGGCGAGCATGATCGTCGACTCGCCGATCTGGATCTCGGCGTGGCCGACGCGCCCGGTCGAGTCCGTGATGCGCGCGAACGTCTCCCTGGCATCGAACGCCTTCTTGTAGAAGTCGATCGCGCTCGCCGCATTCTTGATGCAGAGGTACGGGATCACGCTGCCGGTCTCCTCGGGAACCTGCTTGCTCATCGGTTGGCTCCTCCTGCATGGCTGTGACTGCGTTCCGCATGACGCTTCACGGCGGCCAGCATGTCGCCCCACCACCGCCCTCTCATGAGCACGAAATCCCGTCCGGTGAGCCCGTGGCGCGCGGGATGCGCGGGTGGGACGCTGTCCCAGCCGCTGTGGGTGACGCTCACCCGCGTGCCGTCGGCGACCGGCTCGAAGCGCCTCGACGTGGGTGACCTGCTCGGGCGCGAAGTTGGGCAGCCGCCAGGTGAGGGCGAACCGACCGGGGGGCTCCCAGACCTCGATGTGCCCCACCACGAAGACGCGCCCGGCGGCTTCGTCCTGGTCGACCTCGACGTCGATCGACACCGAGACTCCGTCGGTGGCGCTCACGCACGCCGTCCCTTCTTCTTGCCCTCGACGTGCGCCTTGAACGCGGCGAGCTGCCCGGACCAGAACGCCTGCACCTGCTCGAGCCAGGCGCGCAGGTCACCGAGGGGCTCCGGCCGCAGCCGGTAGAGGCGCACGCGGGCGTCGTCGTCGAGCCCGCCGCCTTCCACCAGCCCGCACTGGCGCAGCACCCGCAGGTGCCGGCTCATCGCCGGCATGCTCATCCCGCAAGCGGCGGCCAGCTCCCCGGCGCGCCGCGGCCCGCGGCGTAAGTGGTCCACCACCCGGCGCCGGGTGGGCTCGGCCAGGCCGCGAAGAGTGCGATCGAGGTCAGTCGCCACAGCGGAAATAGTTATCAGTATGGTTAACTATTGTCAAGCCCCCGTCAGACCGGCGGCCAGGGCACCGAGTGGCCGCCGGGGAAGTCGGGGAAGCGGCGGTCGTCGACCAGGGCGCGGGCCCGGGCCAGCAACGCCTCCTGCTCGGCCGGCTCCAGCAGCGCGGCCAGAGAGGCCGGGATTGCGGATCGGACCAGGGCCCGGAGGTCGGTCAGCAGCGGGCGGGGCACTGGCTCGCCGCCGAAGTCCCAGATCACCGTACGCAGCTTCGGCTCCACGTGGAAGGTGAGGCCGTTGTCCACGGCATAGACGGCGCCGTCCGCAGCCAGCAGGCAATGACCGCTCTTGCGGTCGGCGTTGTTGGCCACGATGTCGAAGACGCAGATTTGCTCGAGCCGCTCCCGGCACGCTGGCTGCTCGCGCAGCGTGAAGTAGTGCTGCTCGAAGTCGGCGGTCACGAACGCCTGAAGCGAGCCCTCGCCGTAGGGGCCGTCGCGCTCCACCGTCGGCGGCACCAGCCCCCAGCCGAGCGCTTCGGAGAGGAGATACGCCGCCACTTCGCGGCGATAGAGCCGCGGCGGGAAGTCCCAGAGCGGCCGCTCCCCCCGCCCGGGCTTGTACACGCCCAGCGCTGTGCCGGCGTTGCCGGTCACCTCGACGAGGAACGTCATGTTCGAGGCGCGCGGCAGGCGGCCCTTGACCGTGATCTCGCCCCGAGCCAGGAACTTCGGCGTCGCCAGCGCCGCCGGCATCGCTAGCGTCCGGGCGGCTGGCCGTTGCGACGGGGGCAGAGATGGCCGGCAGGATCGATGGCCTGGCTGCACACGGAACAGGCCGGTCGGCCCGCTTTCATGAGCGCGCGGGCCCGCTCGACGAACGCGGCGGCCTGGCTCCGCGTAAGGTGCAGGCGCGCGGTGGCGGTCTCGGGAGCGCTTTCCTTCTCTTCCTCGACCAGCTCGCGGGCCTCCACGATGATCCGGTCGCGGGCGCCGTCGTAGCCCACGGCGATGGCGCCGATGGCCCACGCCGGCGTGATGGGTTCGAGGAGGGCGGCGTCACCCACGACGGGCGCGCCGGCGCCACCCAGCCGGACGAGCAGGCCACCGAGATACTCGCCCAGCGCGCCAACCTGCTCCTTCTCGGCCTTGAGCGTCACCAGCCGGTCGCCCTCCCGCGACTGGATGTAGAAGACGCGCTCGCCCGGCGGCCCGACGGCGCCGGCCGTAAAGTGGTCCGGCGTCTCCAGCTCGAACGAGGGGTTCATCGCCCCTCCAGCCCCGCGAGATCGCCATTCACGGAGTTCATCGCCAGCACCCGCGCGGCCCCGGCCTCATAGGCGATCGCCGTGATCGAGCCGGGCGCCACACCGAAGCGCTGGAACTCATCGAGACCTCGGCCGAGCACATGGGCCAGCGCGGCCTTGATCGGATCGGCGTGGGAGACGGCCACGATCGTCTCTCCACGATGCCGATCGGTGAGCCGCCCGAGGGCGCCGGTCATGCGGGCCTGCATCTCGGCGAACGACTCGCCGCCGGGGAAGCGAAAGCCGCTCGGGTGGTGCTGAATCGCCATCCACTCCGGGCGGCGGCGAGCGTGACCGATTCGCAGACCGGTCCAGGCGCCGACGTCAAGGTCGCTCAGGTCAGGCTCGATCCAGACGGTCAGCCCGCGGTCCCGCGCGATGGGCGCCGCCGTCTCCCGCGCGCGCTCCAGCGCCGACGCGTAGACGGCGGTCACCTGAGGCAGGCGTCCGATGCGTGCGGCCAGCGCCTCGGCTTGCCGCCGGCCGGCCTCCGACAGGCCGAGCCCCGGGGCGCGTCCAGGGAGCACCACGCCGGTGGTTTTCGTCTGGCCGTGGCGGACGAGCAGCACGGTGGTTCGCGGTGGCACCGCCGCAGGATAGGACCGATAATCGCGGCCGGCAAGGAGGCGCTGATGAAGATCGCCCGAGTCGAGTCGCTGCACGCGGATGCCGGCCAGCGGAACTTCGACTTCCTCAAGATCACCACCGACGACGGGTTGGTCGGCTGGAGCGAATACAACGAGTCCTTTGGAGGCCTCGGCGTCAGCACCGTGATCGACCGGCTGGCGCCCACCATCATCGGCAAAGACCCGCGGGCCTACGAGGCGCTGGTGACGCTGATGTACGCGGTCCGCCGTCAGTCCGCCGGCGGCGTCGTCCAGCAGGCCATCGGGGCCATCGAGAATGCCCTGCTCGACCTCAAAGCCCGGGCCCTCGGCGTGCCCGTCTACGAGCTGCTGGGCGGGCCCATGCGCGATCGTATCCGGCTGTACTGGTCGCATTGCGGTACGTACCGGCTGCAGTGGTCGACCGAGATGCAGATCCCGCCCCTCCGCACGCTGGACGACGTCGTGAAGCTGGGCAAGGAGGTGGTAGCCCGCGGCTACACCGCGCTCAAGACCAACGTGTTCATCCTGGGGGCCGATCCCTATCTGCACTCGCCGGGCTTCGCCCGCCGCGGCCCCGGATTTCCGGAGCTGAATGCCGAGCGCTCCGTGCTCAAGGCGCTGCGGGACCAGCTCGCCGCTTTCCGCGAGGGCACCGGACCGGACATGGACATCCTGGTGGACCTCAACTTCAACTTCAAGACGGAGGGCTTCCTCAAGGTCGCTCGCGCGCTGGAGCCCTTCGACGTCTTCTGGGTGGAGATCGACACCCGCGATCCCCGGGCCCTGCACTACATCCGTTCGCGCGCGAGCATCCCGGTGGCCTCCGGTGAGTGCCTTTTCGGACGGCGCGACTACCGGCCCTACCTGGAGCAGCAGTCGGTGGACGTCGCCATCATCGACACGCCGTGGAACGGCGTCGCCGAGTCCGTGAAGATCGCCGCCATGGCCGACGCGTGCGAAGTCAACGTGGCGCCCCACAACTTCTACGGCCACCTGGCCACGCTGATGAGCGCGCACTTTGCCGCCGTGGTGCCCAACCTCCGAATCATGGAGATCGACTCCGATACCGTTGCCTGGTACGACGACCTGGTCACGGAGAAGCCCCAGATCAAGGACGGCTACCTCACGCTCCCGACCGGTCCGGGCTGGGGCACCGAAGTGAACGAGAAAGCGGTGCACGCCCACCCGCCGCGCCGGCGGTGAGTCGGCGCTTGCCGCGTTCGGACGAGAACACTATGATGTCCGGACGGAGCGCCCATGGTGAAGAGACCCACCAAGACCGGCAACAGCCTGGCGTTGGTTCTGGACCGCCGGCTTCTCGAGCTGGCGCCAATCGACGCCAGGACCCGGCTCGAGGTCTCCACCGACGGTGAGGTGATTGTCGTCGCCCCGGTGCGGTCGCGGCGCCGCACCGCGAGATTCAAATCGGTCGTGGAGAAAGCGCACCGAGAGTATGGCGGGGTGTTCAAGCGCCTCGCTGATGCGTGAAGATCAGCCTCCTCACGCTGGATGAGGTTCTGGCGATCCATGCCGATCAGATCCTGCGTTACGGCGGCCGGGCTGGCCTCCGGGACGTATCTGTTCCATCTCGTGCGTGACCATCCCTTCGCGGATGGCAACAAGCGGACCGGGCTCATGGCGATGCTGACATTTCTCGGGCTGAACGGGCTTCGGCTTCGCGCCGACGCCGACGAGCTCACCGGCGTGGTGGTGGGTGTCGCGGCCGGCAAAATTACCAAGGCCGAGATCGCGGTCTTCTTGAAGAGCCGTACCCGCCGCCGTGGCTGATCTGCTCGAGACCGCGGAAGTTCAGACCGGACGCGCGCCGCGGGCCAGCGTGATCTGGATGCACGGCCTCGGCGCCGACGGGCACGACTTCGAGCCCATCGTGCCCGAGTTGGACCTACCGGCGGGGCTCGCCGTGCGCTTCGTCTTCCCCCACGCGCCCCGGCGCCCGGTGACCATCAACGGCGGGATGGTCATGCGGGCCTGGTACGACGTGCGCCCCGACGGCGGCGAGCGCCGCGAGGACGCCGAGGGCGTGCGCGAGTCCGCCAAGCGGATCGAGGGCCTGATCGCGCAGGAAGCGGCTCGGGGCATTCCGGCCGGGCGGATCGTGCTGGCCGGCTTCTCGCAAGGCGGGGCCATGGCGCTGCACACCGGGCTGCGCCATCCTGCGCGGCTGGCCGGGATCATGGCGCTCTCGTGCTTCCTGCCGTTGGCCGACACCGTGGCCGGCGAGGCGAGCCCGGCCAATCGTGACGTGCCCATCTTCATGGCCCACGGAACGCACGACGCGATGATTCCGCTGGCGCGCGGCCGGCGCGGGCGCGACGTGCTGCGCGACCTCGGCTATCGCATCGCCTGGCACGAGTACCCGATGGCCCACGCTGTGTCCGCCGAAGAGGTCACCGACATCGCCCGCTGGCTGGGCGAGGTTCTCGACAAGGAGCGCCCATGACGCCACCCGTTGATCCCAACGACGTTCTGATGACCGGCGAGAACTCCTTCATCCGCTTGAGCCACGACGGCGGCAAGAGCCAGTCCGACCGCCTCAGCCACTGGCGGGTGCTCTGGTGTCCGGCCGGCGCCGGCCACGCGCTGTTCATGCAGAGCCCGCTCGCGGACGGCCAGGTGCGCGTGTACAGCGACAACGCCGCGGTGGCCCGGTGGCTGCAGCGCACGATCGAGACGCTGTTGTTCCCGGCCTTCGCCGACGAGCGGCTGCCCGTCATCGGCGCCGAGTTCAGCCGGGCCGGCGACCCGCGCTCGACGGCTGCGGAGACGGTGATTTCGGGCACCGACCGGATCCGCCTGACCTGGTACGACTGTCTGGAGCCGTTCGTGCTGACCATGCCGCCGGGCTTCAACAACCGCCCCATCGGCGTGTTCAGCACCTTCTTTCCGGCCCGGTCGGCCCAGGTGGAGATGAATGGTCGCTTCGCCACCGGCCAGCCATGGCCGGAGATGCGCGGCGACCGCCAGGGCTCCAGCGCCTG
>JBOHPP010000070.1:0-19254 GCA_050731755.1 Candidatus Rokuibacteriota bacterium
ACGAAGTAGTCGTCGTCCGCAGGCAGAAGCCGCTCCACCAGCGGCCGCCCGCGCACGCCATCGCCAGGCAGTGCCGGACGAGCCGGGCCAGGTCCGACTGCCACCGGCCGAAGTTGTCGTTGACGTAGATCGCCGGGATGCCGGCGGCCCAGGCTCGCCGCTTGAGGGCGGCCAGCCGCTCGGCCATCGGCAAGGCAGCGGCCAGGAGCGTAGCCCCGCCGGCGAACTCCAGGTCGTTGATGACGTCGATGAGCATCAACGCGCGCGAGCATCGTCGGGATCGGAACCGTGCAGGTCCTGGTTCTTGGCCGGTCGCACCGCTGGGGAGTGTCCGCAAACGACATGCCGCCGAGGCAAGCCAACGGCGCACCCGAGGCTCCCCGAGTGCGCCGCTGTCCCTGGGCTACGGGGCTGTTGGAGCGGGCGACCGGATTCGAACCGGCGACGTCCAGCTTGGGAAGCTGGCATTCTGCCACTGAATTACGCCCGCCCGGCGCCAGCCATTCTACTCTCCGCCCTCGGCCCCTGCTAGGGGTCCGGCGGACTCGATTCGAGATAGGCCAGCGCTTCCTCGCGTGTCCGAACGAGGCCGAGGTCCTGGGCTTCGCGGGCCCGGGAAAGGAGCTGGCCGACCGCGGGACCGGGGGCCAGCCCGAACCGGGCCATCACGTCCTGCCCCCGCACCAGCGGTGGGGCGGCGGCGGCCTGGCGCTGAACTTCCCAGCCGCGAAGCAGGTCGCGGATGAGGGCGGCCCGCGGCCAGATGGCCAGGGGCGAGTCGCCGCGCACGGCCGCGGCGTCGACGAGCGCCAGGAGCAGCAGATCGCGGGTCTCCGGTCCGAGGTCGCGGTAGAACCGGTAGCGCGCCCGGTCGGTGAGCGCGCCGGCCCCGGCCAGGTGCATCGGACGCAGGTGATGACGCACGAGGCGCTCGAGCGCATCGGTGACGGCGCCGGGCAGGCGCAGCCGCTCGCCGATGTCCCGCACGCGCGCGGCCCCCCGCACGTCGTGCTCGAAAAACCTGACGCGCCCGCCCACGAGGCGGCGCGTCTCCGGCTTGGCCACGTCGTGCAGCAGCGCGGCTAGCTTGAGCACGTGAGCCCGCTCGATGCCCTGAGCCAACGGCTCGCGCGCGTGCGCGGCCAGCTCTTCCCCGAAGGGAACGAGCGCGTGGGGGCGCGCGACCACCCGGTCCGCGCCTGCCACCGCGCGCAGGGAGTGCTCCAGCACGGAGAACCGGTGCGGCGGAGGCTGGCGCGTCGAACGCATGGGCTCCACCTCGGGCACCGCCACGGCCAGCAGCCCCAGGCGGTCGGCGCGTCGCAACGCGCGGGCGCTCGCCGGCAATGCCAGCAACCCGAGCAGTTCGTCGCGCACGCGCTCGGCGGAGATCCGTGCGACCGCCGGCGCGGCCGCGGCAATCGCGCGGGCCGCCGCCGGCGTGAGGCGGAGCCCCAGGAGAGCCTCCATCCGAACGCCCCGGAGCGCTCGCAGCGGGTCGTCGACGATCGCTCCGGGCGCCGGCAACCGGAGCCGGCGGGCGCGGAGGTCGGTCAGCCCCCCGGTGGGGTCGATGACGGGGGCCCGCCCTCGGCCGAGCAACGCGCGGAGCGGCACGGCCAGCGCGTTCACCGTGAAGTCACGCCGGGCGAGATCGCCGGCCAGCGTCGAGGCGCGATAGTCGGTGACGTCGAGCCGGCGGCCGCCGACCACGACCCGGGCCGCGCCGCGTTCCGGGTCGAGCGCCACGAAGGCGCCACCGACGAGGTCAGCGATTCGACGGCCGAGGTCGAGCGCCCCCGAGGGCACGGCGACATCCAGGTCGGTCACGCCGGAGCGGCGGAGCCACGCGTCGCGCACAGCGCCGCCGACGAGTACGGGTTCGACGCCGCGGCCGGCCGCCGCCACCACCGCACGCAGCAGCGTCACGGCGGCGGGGGCCAGACGGTCGAGCCGCAAGTCGGCCATGCTAGAGTCCTCGATAATGTTGTAACGGGAACCGCGAGCCCGAATCAACCGTGGGAGTGCGCAGCCGCAGCGCGCCCGGCGCGAGGCAAGCCTGAGTGAATCGGCCGCTCGAGCCGCGCAGGAGGAGGGCATGGCGCTGAAGCTCAAGAAGGTCCGCTACGAGAAGAAGGGGTACATCGCCTTCGTCACCATCGACAACGCCGAGAAGGAGAACTGCCTCACCGAGGAGGTCGACCAGGATCTGTGGAAGGTCTGGTACGACTTCCGCGACGATCCCGGGCTGTATGTGGCGATCCTCACCGGCGCCGGATCGAAGTCCTTCTGTGCGGGCTCGGACCTCGGCCACTACGTCGCCACGGTCGCCCACCGGTCGCCGGAGGCGAATCGCCGCCGGGCCTACGAAGGACCCAACCTCGGCGGCATCACCAAGGGCATCCCCGTCTGGAAGCCGATCATCGCCGCCATCAATGGCTTCTGCCTGGCCGGCGGTATGGAGCTGGCGATGGCCTGCGACATCCGCATCGCCGCCGACCACGCGAGGTTTGGCGTGGTGAACCGCCGCTGGAACGTGGGCGCCGAGTCCGGCCTGACCCAGCGTCTGCCCCACATCGTGGGGCTGGGCGTGGCGCTGGACCTGCTGATCACCGGCCGCTGGTTCGACGCCAAAGAGGCCTACCGGATCAACTTCGTCTCCAGAGTGGTGAAGCGCAGTCGGCTCATGGATGCGTGCACCCGGCTCGCCGAGGAGATCTGCGCCTACCCGCAGTCTTCGCTCCGCACCGACAAAGAGGCCTGTATCCGCGGGCTGGGCCTCACGCTGGAGGAGGGCCTCCGCCTCGAGAACCTGCTCTGGAACACGAACCTCTCGCTGCCCGACACCCTGGCCGGACCCCGCGCTTTCGTGGAAAAGCGGCGGTTCGTGCCGAGCCAGGAGATATAGTCCCGGAGCTCGCTCCCCCGTCGCGGATCACGGTGCCGAAGCGGCGCGCCTGCTGCAGCAGGGAGCCGGCCGTCAGCACGTAACCGAACGGCAGCCCGGCCGCCTGCAAGCCCCGCGCAGCCCACGTGTTCGAGTTGTCGAATACGTGGTAGCGCCCGCGGGCCCGGTAGAACCAGCCGTGCCCGTACGCGCCCGGCGCGGTACGCCCGATCCGGCCGGTCGCGTCGCGGGCGTACGCGTCGTGAATGAAGCGGCAGAGGGCATCGAAGGCCGCGACGCCGAGCCGGATCTCGATCACCGTGGACTCAGCAAAGGCGACGGGGACGGGCTCGTTGAAGCCCACCACGTGGAGCACGCTCGAGCCGGAGAAGAAGGCCGCCTTCAGGGCCAGAGCCGTCGTGCCCCGAGCGGCGGGATAGAAATCGCCGTCGCCCCATCCCACGTCCAGGAAGGTGAAGGGGCCGACGTCCGCACTCTCCGGCCACACCTCGGTCGAGACGTCCGCGCCCCTGAGCACCAGGCCCACGTGCCAGCCGTGACTGACGAGCCAGACGGGCTTGGCGCCGTCCGCGGGTGCCGGCGGATGCCGGAGCGGGCCGGGACCGAGACACCCACCGGCCAGCAGGCCGACCGTCACGATCCTCGATACGTTCACGGCGGCCTCGGATGAGGCGACAACGGGCGCCGGGCTCGCCCGCGGCTACACCAACTCCAGGCCGGCGGGGCCGATCCGGTACTCGGCGATCTCGTCGCTCATGGCGCTGGCCCGGTGCTTCACCACCGCCATCAAGCGGGCCAGGCGGTTGCCCACGCGCTCACTGCCCATGACGAGGACCGTGTTGGCGGTGGCGCCGAGATCGCCGGTGGCGACCTTTCGGGCCAGGAGATCGTCCAGGCGTGTGTCTTCGGAGGTGACGAGCAGCAACGTGGTGATGTGCCGGTGATCGTAGCGGTGGGCGTCGATGAAGGCTCGGTGCTTCCCCACCGGCAGGCAGATTTCCATGCCCAGCGTCTCGGCGTCTCGGTGGATGGCCGTCCGGTAGATCTCCTCGAACATGAGGAACTGGATGGAATCGGCCGGCGCGTCCATCGGCTCAACGCCGTCGGCCACCACCCGGCGCGTGCCGGCGGCGAAGTGGAAGTACATGAAGGGGCGGACGGTGTAGAGGGCGTGGTTGTAAGCGGCCTTCCAGTTCCAGTCGAATTCCCAGCCGCCGTCGGTGGTGGGAACCTGGAAGTCGCGCACCCGACCGACCCAGCGCAGCGCGTTCGAGTAGAACGCATCCATCTGGTCCCGAGGCGGATAGGGATCGGCCATCGGCATCACGGTGTGGGTCCACGTCCCCAGCGTCCAGTGGAAGAGCCGGGCCGCGTACTCGTGATGCTGCTGGGCGTCACCGCGACCGTTCATGTCCAGGACGATCCCGCGAGTCCGGGCGGTCGCGTCCCCGCCGTCGGCCACGCGCCCGTGGTCGGCGAAGGTGAGACCGAGGTGGCTCTTGCCGATGCCGGTGGCGCCATAGACGACGGTGAGCGAACCGGGCAGAAGTCCGCCGTCGAGCATCGCGTCCAGCCTGGGGATTCCGGTGGAGACACGCTCGATCACGGCGGGGCATTCTACACTACGGTTCCGGGAACGCCGGCCGGCCCTGCCCGCCGCCCTTGGTCTCGAACTGCCGCTCGTAGAGCGAGCGCAGCTCGGGCAGCGTCGTGGCCTGGGCGGGCCCCTTGTCCTCGCGGATGCGGGCGATGCGCGCGAACCGGAGGGCCAGCCCCGACGGGTACGTCGGACTGCGCTGGATCTCGTTGTACTCGACCTCCACCACCACCTCGGGCCGCACGCGAACGGTGTAACCGTCGTCGGCCAGCGCCAGGCCCCACAGCCGCTCGGTCATCGCCGCGAACTCGCGATCGGTGAGCCCCTTGAAGGTCTTGCCGACGTGAGCCCAGTCCTCCCCGTCGCGCACGGCCAGATGGTAATTGGAGAGCCATCCCACACGCCGCCCCGAGCCGCGGTCGGCGGCGACGATGACACAGTCGACGGTCTCGGCCGCCTTGATCTTGAACCACCGCTTGCCGCGGCCGCCCGGCTCATAGGGCGACCTCGGATCCTTGGCCATCACGCCCTCGTGGCCGGCGGCGATGGCGCGACGACGGAACTCCTGGACTTCCTCCACCGACGTCACCAGAGTCCGCTCGGCCAGGTAACGGCCGCCGGTCACTCCGACCAGGGCCTCCCAGCGGGCGGCCCCCGGCTTGTCGACGAGCGGGCGGCCATCGGCCACCAGACAGTCGAAGAAATGCAGGCTCAGCGGCATCCGGCCTACAAGTGTCTCGACGTCGTGCACCCGCCGGAAGCGCCGCATCAGCTCCTGGAACGGCAGCGGACGCCCGACCTCATCGAGGGCGACCACCTCGCCGTCCAGGATGAAGGGCGCATGGCCCAGATCGCGGCGGGCCACCGCGGCGACATCGGGCAGGCTGCGCGTCACATCGCTGAGGCGGCGGCTCCAGATGGCCACGCGCTCGCCCTCACGGTGCACCTGGATCCGGGCTCCGTCGTACTTGTACTCGAGCGCGGTGCGGCCGCCCTGGGCGCGCAGCACGGTGTCGAAATCCGTGGCCAGTTCCGCCAGCATGGGCAGGAGCGGCACGAACAGCCGCGGGCTCGCCGCCCCCAGCCCGGCTGGGCCCTCGGTCAGGGCCAGCGTCGCGACCGCCGAGAGATCACCCAGGAAGAGCGCGGCGCGGCGGGCCATGGCGGAATCGGCGCCCGCGGCCTCGGCCACCGCCTCCAGCACCAGACCGTCCGAAACGCCGGTGCGCATCTCGCCGCCGATGATGCGGGCCAGCACGTCGCGCTCGGTCTCGGACGCCCGCCCGGCGAGCGCGGCCAGGCGCTCGTCACGTGCGCGCCGGACCCCGGGGCCGCTGGCCGCGGCCACGGCCGCGAACGTGGCGGCCACCTCGCTCAGGGTGAGCGGCGGCCCTTCGGCCGCGGCGCCGGGCGCGGGCAGGCCGCGCACGTTGAGCGTGCGAGGGTCAGAGGTGGGAAAGGGTCGGCCCGTGAGGAACGCCACCGCCGTCGCCGCATCGCCGGCGGGCAGTGAGCGGAGGTACTGCGCGACGAGACGCCGCTTGTCCAGCCGCCCCGGCGTCTCGGCCAGGCGCAGGCACAGCGCCGCCAGCTCGGAGAAGAGACCCATGACGAGCATGATAGGCCCTCCCCACCTTTGTTGACTTGGCCGGCGGGCGGGACCTACGCTCGAAACATGCGTCGGTCCGTCTTTTACGACGCCGAATCGCCGGCCGCGGCCGCCGCGGCGTCGATGCTGGTCGACGATTTCGACGTGCGTCCGCTGGCCGTCGGCGCGCGCCCCGGCTCGACGCCGGCGGTGCTCGTCATCGACGGGGTGACCGGGGGCCCCGCTCCCGTCGAGCGCGTCCACGTCATCGCCTTGGTCGACGCCCGCGCCCGCGGCCCGTGGCCTGAGCACTGGTACGCCCTGCTCCCGTACGGCGTGGGGCCATCGATCCTCAGCCGCGCGGTGGCCAACGCCTTCGGCGAGCTGGAGGCCATCGCCGAGATCGGTCGCCTCGGTCATGAGCTGTCGGAGCTCACCGCGATCGGCATCCGGCTCTCCGCCGAGCACAACCCCGACGATCTCCTGGCGCTGATCCTGAGCACCGCCCGGGCGATCACCGAGAGTGACGCCGGCTCGCTCTACCTGGTCGAGCCGGGACCGGACGACGAGCGTCGCCTGTTCTTCGCCCTCGCCCAGAACGACAGTGTCGCCCTGCCCTTCCGCGCCGCGCGGCTGCCGCTGGACAGCGCGAGCATCGCCGGCTATGTAGCACTCACCAGCAAGACGGTGAACCTGGACGACGCCTACGTGCTGCCGCCGGGCGCGCCGTTCCAGATCAACCGCGCCTTCGACGAGCAGACCGGGTACCGTACCCGGTCGATGCTGGTGGTGCCGATGCGGACACCGCCCGGAGAAACCATCGGCGTGCTGCAGCTCATCAATTGCAAGCCCGGGGTTCGGGGACGCCTGGCCGGCGGGGCGACCGTGGAGCGGCACGTGCGATCCTTCAGCCCCCGCTCGGAGGCGCTGGCGGAATCCCTGGCGTCGCAGGCCGCGGTGGCCGTGGACAACAACCGCCTCTACCAGAGCATCCGGCGCCTGTTCGAGGGCTTCGTGAGCGCCGCCGTCACCGCCATCGAGTCGCGCGATCCCACCACCTCCGGCCACTCCTTCCGCGTCGCCGATCTCACGACGGGGCTGGCCGAGGCCGTCGACCGCTGCTCGACCGGCCGCTATGGGACTACCCACTTCAGCGCGGACGACCTCATGGAGATCCGCTACGCGGCCTTGCTGCACGACTTCGGCAAGGTCGGCGTACGCGAGCACGTTCTGCTCAAAGCCAAGAAGCTCTACCCCGGTGAGCTGGACCGCATTCGCCAGCGCGTGGCGCTGATCAAGCGGACCCTGGAGCTACGCTGCGCGCGGTGCAAGCTGGACTACCTGCGCGGGCGGGGCCGCCGGGGCTACGAGCAGGAGGCGGCCCGGCTGGACGCCGCCGTGGCCGCGCAACTCGCCGAGGTGGACCGGGCCCTCGATCGTATCGTGACGGCCAACGAGCCCGCCGTGCTGCCCCAGGATCGTGTGGTCGAGATCAACGAGTTAGCCCGACGGGTCTTCGAGGACGACGATGGCGGTCGCTTCACTCTGGTCACGCCCGAGGAGGCGGCGATCCTGGCTATTCCCCGGGGCAACCTGACCGAGCAGGAGATCGACGAGCTCCGCTCCCACGTCGTCCACACCTGGGAGTTCCTCAGGCAGATTCCGTGGACCCGAGAGTTTCGGCGGATCCCCGAAATCGCGCGCTCGCATCACGAGAAGCTGGACGGCTCGGGCTACCCGTACGGGATGACGGGCGACCAGATCCCCGTGCAGTCGCGCATCATGACGATCGCCGACATCTACGACGCCCTGGCCGCTGGTGATCGGCCGTACAAGGAGGCGGTGCCGGTGGACCAAGCGCTCGACATCCTCGATGCCGAGCGGCGAGCCGGCGCCCTCGACAACGACCTGTTCGACCTGTTCCTGGCCGCCCGCGTGTACGAGCGGACCCTACCCCGTCAGCACCGCTAGCAGCGCCCAGCCGCCGAGGGCGGCCAACGCCGCCACCGCTCGCCCGAGCTCGCGAAGCACGTCCAGGCTCTTCATCTGTTGAGCACTCCCGGTCAAAAAAAACACGCGCGGCGGTCACAGCCCGCGCAGAAGACCGATGACCTTGCCCAGGATCCGCACGGTGCGCTGGCGCGGGTCGACGACGATGGGCGGCATCGTGGGGTGCTCGGGCTTGAGCACGACGCGCTCGCCGTCGCGGAGGAACCGCTTCACCGTCGCTTCGCCTTCGCTGGTCTCGGACTCGATCAGCGCGACCACGATGTCGTTGGGCTGCGCGCTGTCCTGGCGACGGACGAGGACCAAATCGCCCTCGCAGATGTGCGCCTCGACCATGCTGTCGCCCCGCACGCGCAGCGCAAAGACGTCCTCGCCGCCGCCGGGCAGCGCCGTGGGCGCCAGCGGAAGGTCGCCCTCGCGATTCTCCACGGCGAGGAGCGGACTGCCGGCGGCGATCCGGCCGAGCACCGGCACGGCCCGGTAGGTGGCCGCCGGCTCGGCCAGCGTCAGCACCCGCGAGGTGCGGCGCGCCGTCACCCGACGCTGCAGGGCGCCCTTGCGCTCCAGGGCCCGGAGGTGATCGAAGGCCGCGCGCGGCGTCACCCGGAACCGCTCACCGATCTCCCGGACCGTCGGCGGCACACCGTGGCGGGTCGAGAAGATTCGGATGAAGCCGAGCACCTCTCGCTGCCGGCCCGTCAGCTCGCGCATGCCTCCTCCTTTGCCGGGCCACGATACTCAACGCCTGTTGAGGAAGTCAACCAAAAAAATTTGGCCGCGCCTCTCGGTCAGGCCTCCTCCCAGGGTTCGCACACCGGGCATTCCACGAACCCCTGGTCTCGAGCGTCGGCCACCCGCTTGAGGTAGACCCGCTCCACCTCTGGGATCCGTGACGACCACGCGCATTCGCGCCGGTGAAACAGCCGGGAACCGCGCTGGGCGCAGTAGGGCTCGCTCGCCTCGCCCATCGGCGTGGCCCCCCCGAGCGGCTCCGAGAACTGCGGCTCACTCTCCGACGGCAGCGGAGCGTCTCCACTGGTCGCGGGCGCGGCAGTCGACGCCGGGAACGGCGCGGACTCGGCCATCGGATCAGGATCGTTGATGTGGAGGTTGGTCTCGACCGTCGTCCGAAAGTCGTCGCTGGCCCGCCGAAACTCGCGCAGTGTGCGTCCCACCATCCGCCCGAGCTCGGGCAGCTTCGAGGGCCCGAAGACCAGGAGAGCAATCACGCCGATGACGAGCAGCTCCTGGAGGCCGATGTCGAACATGGCGCTAGGGTACCACGCGCCTCGGACCTCGGCGGTCCACAGGGGAAGGATGTGCCCGAAGGGGGCAAGCGGATTCCGTGGGGGGCCTTCACACCACGACGGCCGGGCTCAATCCGCACGGCAACTTGCCGCGAACCGGCCCGGGCACGGGAGTTGCTCCCGCCCCCAGAGAGGGCCCGAGGGGATGAGGGCCCCTCAGGACGCCGCGACGGCTTCCCGCGGCTCCTTCACCCGCTCAGCCCGCTCCTCGGGCGTGACGAGACCGCATTGAACGATCTTGTACAGCAGCGCCTTGTAGCTGATCTGCAGCAGCCGGGCCGCCTTGGCCCGGTTCCAGTGAACGCGGTCGAGCACCTCTTTGATCGCCACCCGCTCGGCATCGCGCGCCGCCTGGCGAGCGATGTCCTTGAGGCTGATCGTCCCCTCCGGGCTGAGGCTGGTGGCCACGGCCAGGGCGGGCGACGCGCCCGGGCGCGAGCCGTTGCTGTTCAGGCTGCCCACGATCTCCTGGTGCACCGGGCGCGCGCCGCCGAGCACGATGATCCGCTTCACGGCGTTCTCCAGCTCGCGGACGTTGCCCGGCCAGTGATACTCCATGAAGAGCCGGACGGTGTCCGGGGGAATCTCGATGCTGCGCACGTACTGGACGTTGAGCTTCCGGCGGAAGTGCTCCACCAGGATCGGAATCTCCTCCCGGCGCTCACGCAGCGGCGGGATGCGGATCTCGATCACGTTGAGGCGGTAGTAGAGGTCCTCGCGGAACTGGTGCACCCGCATCGCCGCCTCCAGATCGCGGTTGGTGGACGCGATCAGGCGCACGTCGGTGCCGATGATCTTCTCGCCGCCCACGCGGGAGAACTCGCCGTCCTGCAGGACGTGGAGGAGCTTGGCCTGCAGCCGCAGCGGCATTTCGCCGATCTCGTCCAGGAGCAGCGTGCCCCCGTCGGCCGCCTCGAACTTGCCGGGCTTCTGCCGGTAGGCCCCGGTGAAGGCCCCCTTCTCGTGGCCGAACAGCTCGGACTCCAGCAGCTCGCTGGGCAGTGCCGCACAGTTCACCTTGAGGAACTGCTTGGCGGCGCGCGGCGACAGCCGGTGGAGCGCTCGCCCCACGATCTCTTTGCCGACTCCGCTCTCGCCGCGAAGCAACACGGTCGTGTTGGTGGAGGCCACCTTGGCGACCAGCTCGCGCACTGGTTGCATTTTGCTGCTGACGCAGAGGCCCAGGCCGTCACTGCTGCTCATCGGTCGCTCCCCCCGATCAAGTTCAAGCATGTTCACGGCTTGCCACGATGTATGACCGGCAGTGCAGGCGATGTGCCAAGGATTTGCCCAGGCGGGACCGAAACGATTACATGGACTTGTGCAGGATGATGCTGCAGCAACAGGGGAGCCCTTTTGTAGAAAATTCTCGTGCCGTTCCAGGATTTACAAGAGAACGCAGCCTGAAAGGAGACCAACATGAACATCCTGATCGTCGACGACGAGCCCCAGGTGGCCGAGATCCTGGCCCGCTCCCTGGCCCGTGAGGGGCACCGGGCCGAGGTCGCCCACTCCGGTGAGGAGGCGTTGCGCCTGCTCGGCACGAGCGAACCCGACGCGCTGTTCCTCGACGTTTCGATGCCCGGAATGAACGGCCTCGACGTCCTGGCCGAGGTGCGGCGCCGGCGGCCCGCGCTGCCGGTGGTCGTGATCACGGGCCGGGCCACCGAGGACGAAGTCGCCATGGTCAAGCGCCTGGGGGCCGTCGACGTGATCGCCAAACCCGCGCCGCTGACGCACTATCAGCGAGCCTTGAAGAGACTTGGCGGCCCCTCCTGACAAATGGGTATCCGGGGGGTTGGCACGTGTGGTAGAGAACAGGGCGTGCTTCGGGTCGCTCCGGCCCGCCGGTGGGTCGTGCTGGCCCTCGCCTGCGCCCTCGGCGCGGCCGGGTCCGCGGCCTGGGCGCAACCGTTGCCACTGCGGCGCCCGCCCGACCCGCAGGGCCTGGAGGGACCACGCCGGGCGCCCCTCACCCTGACGCCCACGCTCACCGTCGAGTGGGAGTTCAACGACAACGTCGTCCTCAACAATGACGACAAGCGCGAGGACTTCATCACGCGCTTCACCCCCGGGATCAGCCTGGAGTGGGAGTCCCCCATTTACCGGCTGGCCGCCGCCTACAGCTTCTCGGCCGAGCTGCATGCGAAGGAGACGCATCTCAGCCGGGCGTTCGATGCCCATCGCTTCGCGCTCGACACCCTCTATCGGGTCGACCCCCAGCTCACCCTCACGCTCACCGACACCTTCGCGTTCGACACCGACACCAACCTGATCGCGCCGGAAGGCGTCGCCACCGGGCGGGACCAGGCCTACGGCAACACGCTGGCGGCCGGGGCCACCTGGACCATGACGCCTCTCACGAAGCTGCACGGCACCGCGTCGTGGAGCATCCAGCGGTTCGATCGCGAGGACCTGTTCGATTCCGACGTGTATCGGGCCGAGCTCATCCTCGAACGCACGTTGACGACGCGGCTCACCGGCAGTGTCGGCTACGAGTTCGGGTACTTCGACATCCAGCGTGAGGAGAACGTCACGACTCACACGCCACGGATCGGCGTGACCTACCGGTTCACGGAGACGCTCACCGGCACGCTCCGCGCCGGCCCCGCCATCCAGATCGAAGAGGACAACGACACCCGCGTCACGCCGGCGGTGACGGCCAACCTTCGCCAGCGCCGGGCCTGGGGCGCAATCGGCGTCGATTACAACCGCAGCATCGGTGTCGCCGGCGGCCTCGGCGGACCGACGGACAACCAATCGGTGGGCGTCCTCGTCCAGCTCACCACGCTCACCAAGGGCCTGACCGTCGAGCTGGCCCCGCGCTACTTCACCACCGAGACTCCCGACGACCGCATCGACGTGCGGAGCTTCACGCTGCCGCTCACCGCCATCTACCGCGTGAACGCCTGGCTCGCGGTGGTCGGTGCCTACAACTTCCTCCACCAGCGCTCGGACAGCCGGGTGACCGTCGTGGGGGCCGCGCTGGCCAACGACGTCGACCAGAACCGCATCTCGGTCGGGGTGCAAGTGGGGTATCCGATCCGCTTCGACTAGTTGTAGCGAAGCCGCGGCGGCCGGCTTGAGCCGTGGGTGGCCTGTCCCAGACGCGCTGGGTTCGTTTGCAACCGATTCGCCAGGGCGGGTTTCCCCCCGTTCCCGAATTTTCCGCAATTTTGCGCCGACCCCGTCCCGGCCGGCTCCCCGATGGCGGCCAAAGCCCCGTGACGACGCGCTTATGCGGCTGATTGCACTGGTTGGCACTTCCCTTGCGCTCTCCCCTCGTGAACACGTTTACAACAGCCGACACTGCGATGACTCTTGCACAACGCTTGGCCTGGTTGGAGGCGCTCTCGACGCTGGGAATCCTCGGCGTGGGCGCCGTGCTCTGGCTGGGGCCGGCGCCCAACGCCGACGTGCTGTGGGCGCTCGCCCCGCGCGTGGCGTTGGTGGCGGCCGTCTGCCTGGGCTCGCTCTATTTCAACGACCTCTACAACTTCGAGCTGCCTCACGACTTCCCCAACCTGTTCGGCCGACTCTGCCGCGCGCTGGGGGTGAGCGCCCTGGCTCTGGCCGTGACCTACGTCGTCTTCCCGACCACGATGATCCCCGGCCACCTCACGTCGCACGCGCTGCTGACCCTGCTGGCCGTGATGCTGTTGATCCGCGGGGCCGTGTACGCGCTGGCCAAGCGCGCGCCGTTCTCCGAGCGCGTGCTCATCATGGGCGCCGGGGCCCTGGCCCTGGAGCTGGCCCAGCAGATCCGGACGCGCCCCGATCTCGCCCTGCGCTTGCTCGGTTTCCTGGGCGAGACCGCCCCGGCCACGCCCGGGGCGCCTGGCGGTCCCACCATCGGCCGCTATACCGAGGTCGAAGCGGCCGTGCGCCGCCATCGCGCGGACCGGATCATCGTGGCCATGCCTGACCGCCGAGGGCGGTTGCCGGTGGAGGCGCTGCTGGCCTGCCGCGTGCGCGGCGTGCGGATCGAGGAAGGCACCGAGGTCTACGAGCGGTTCACCCGCCGCCTGGCCGTGGAGTCGCTGACGCCCAGCGCGCTGGTGTTCAGCGACGGCTTCCGGGTCACGCGAGCGCGGCTGGCCATCAAGCGCGTGCTCAGCGTGGTCATCGCCGGCCTGGCCCTGGCCGCGGGCGCGCCCTTCATGGCCTTCATGGCCCTGCTGATCAAGCTGGAGAGCCCAGGGCCCGTGTTCTTCATCCAGGAGCGCGTCGGGCTGCGCGGCCGGACCTTTCGCCTCATCAAGTTCCGGACCATGCGCGTCGTGGACGGGACGACCGGCGACACGGTGATCCGCGACAACATGAGCCGCGTCACTCGCGTGGGTGCCGTGCTGCGGCGCTACCGGCTCGACGAGGTGCCGCAGTTCATCAACATCCTACGCGGCGACATGAGCCTGGTGGGGCCGCGCCCGGAAATGGCGGAGAACGTCGCCACGTTCACCGACCTCATTCCCTTCTATAACCTCCGCCACGAGGTGCGTCCCGGCCTCACCGGCTGGGCCCAGGTGCGCGCCGGCTACTCGATGAGCCTGGAAGAGGTCACCCGCAAGCTCTGCTACGACCTCTACTACATCAAACACATGTCCCTCGGCTTCGATCTGCGGATCCTGTTCGACACCGTGAAGTTCGTGCTCTGCGGAAAGCGGCCGGGGTGAGGGAAAGGTTTGGAGACTTTGGGCAAGCCCATCCCCATCCGAGCCTGCCCGGGCCGCGCTCCTGCGGGTTCGGCACGCGTTTTGCCAAGGCCAGGGAAGGACCGACATGAGTGACCAGAACGTTCTGATCGTCGAAAACGACCTCGACCAGCGGCGCCGCGTCGTCGCCCAACTCAAGCAATGGGGTTACACCCCGGTGGCGGTGACCTCCGCCGAGGAAGCGCTGGAGGCCGTGGGGCGCATGCGCTTCGCCTTGTCGCTGGTGGCCATCCGACTGCCGGGGATGTCCGGCATCGACTTCCTGCGCCGCGCGCAGAGCCTGGCCGAGTCCGGCCCGGTGATCATGGTCGCCGAAAACGACCACAGCTCGCAGATCGTGGAGGCGATCCAGGCCGGCGCCGACGATTTCCTGCGGCGCCCGTACACCGCCGAGGATCTCGAGAGCGCCATCAAGGGCGCGGCCGGACGGACGTCCCGGCCGGCGCCGGCCGGGAGCGACGAGAACGGGGCCCGGCTGGAGCGCGAGCTGAGCCTGCTCGTCAGCCCCCAGATGCGGGAGATCCAGGCCATCGTCGAGCAGGCCGCCCGGGCCGACGTCACCGTGCTCATCTGCGGCGAGACCGGCGTGGGCAAGGAGCTGGTGGCCCGCGCCATCCACGCGCGCTCGCCCCGCCGCCGGGCGCCGTTCGTGAAGGTCAACTGCGCGGCGGTGCCCCGCGAGCTGCTGGAGTCGGAGCTGTTCGGTCACGAGCGGGGCGCCTTCACCGGCGCCCACCAGCGCAAGCCGGGCCGCTTCGAGATGGCCGACGGTGGCACCATCTTCCTGGACGAGATCGGCGAGCTGCATCCGGCCCTGCAGGCCAAGCTTCTGCACGTCCTGCAGGACGGGGAGTTCTCGCGGGTGGGCGGGCGCAACAACGTGACCGTCGACGTGCGCGTGATCTGCGCCACCAACCGCGAGCTGGCCCGGGAGGTGGCGGCCGGGCGATTCCGCGAGGACCTGTTCTACCGCCTCAACGTCATCAACATCCTGGTGCCGCCGTTGCGCGAGCGGCGCGATGAGATCCCGGGCCTGGTGCGGTACTTCGGCCAGCGCTATTCGCGGCTGTTCAACTTCCCCGAGCCCGAGATCTCCCCCGAGGCCCTGGAGGCGTTCATCCAGCACGGGTGGCCCGGGAACATCCGGGAGCTGGAGAACTTCATCAAGCGGATGATCGTGCTCCAGGACGCCTCGCTGCCCCGCACCTTGATGGCCGCGCCCTCGCTGCCGGCCACCGCCGCTGGCGCTGAGCCGTACACCGCCACCAAGGAACTGTCGCTCAAGGAGATCTCGCGACGCGCGGTACTGGAAGCCGAGCGTCAGGTGATCCGCCGCGCGCTGGAGCAGTGCCGCTGGAACCGCGTCAAGACCGCCAAGATGCTCAAGATCAGTTATCGAGCGCTCCTCTACAAGATCAAGGACATGGGCCTGAAGCAGGACTCGGCCGCGAGTTGACGGCCCGACCGAGAGGACTAGCCATGACATTGTTCAGGGCATTCGTCGCATCGCTCATCCTGGTGCTCGCCGGCGCGCTGGCGCCGGCTCCCGCTGCCGCCCAGAACCGCACCCCGGCCAAGCCCACGTCACCGCCGGCGACCCAGATACCGGCGGCCACGCCCGCGGCCTCGCCGGCCACCACCCCGCCGGCGCCACCGGCCCCCTCTCCGGCGGTAGGAGCGTCCACGCCCCTGCCCTCCGACTACGTCATCGGGCCCGGGGACGTGCTGCAGGTCTCGGTGTGGAAGAATGAGACCCTGTCGCGGGTGGCGCCGGTGCGGCCCGACGGCAAGATCTCGATGCCGCTGCTGCACGACGTCGTCGCCGCCGGCCTCACGGCCATGCAGCTGCGCGACAAGATCGCCACGGCGCTGGCCGAGTTCCTGCCCAATCCCGAGATCTCGGTGAGCGTGACCGAGGTCCACAGCCTGCGGGTTTCCGTGCTGGGCGAGGTGCAGAAGCCCGGCGTGCTCGAGCTGCGCGGCCACACCACCATCCTGGAGGCCATCGCCATGGCCGGCGGCTTGCGCGACTTCGCGTCCCCCAGCAAGATCACGGTCATCCGGACCGACGACAAGGGGCAGACGCAGAAGATCCGGTTCAACTACAACCGCGCTATCTCCAACTCGTCCGACGAGCCCAACCTGATGCTGCGGTCGGGCGACGTCATCGTCGTCCCGTAGGAGCCGACTATGAGCACGCCTTCGACCGCCTCGGTCCAGACCTCACGCAGCGGCGGCCTGTCCTCCATCCTGGAGGTGGCCCGCCGGCGCCGGCTTCTGGCCCTGCTGCCCTTTCTCTTCGTGCTGACGGCCGCCGCCTCCTTCGCCTTTTTCCTGCCCAGTCTGTGGACGGCCCGCGCGGTCGTCCTCGTCGACCGCCAGCAGATCCCGGAATCCTTCGTGAAGTCCACCGTGACCAGCGACATCGAGGGCCAGCTCCTCACCCTGAGCCAGGAGATCCTCAGCCGGCCTCGGCTGGCCAAGATCGTCCAGGAGCTGCACCTGTACCCGAGCCTGCGCGACTCGCATTCGCTCGAGGACATCGTCGACCGCATGCGCCGCGACATCCGCATCGATTTCGAGAACGAGCCCGAACGACGGGCCCGCCGCGGCGAGACCCGGACGGTTGCGTTCAGCGTGGCCTATTCGGCCGCCGACCCCAACACGGCCATGATCGTGACCAACCAGCTCGCCGAGCTCTATGTGGCGGAGAACGTCCGCTACCGGGAGAAGCAGGCCGCCGGGACCTCCGAGTTCTTGGAGGCGCAGCTTCGCGAGGTTCGGGGCCGCTTGCAGGCCCAGGAAAAGCGCATCGCCGAGTACAAGGAACAGCACATGGGCGAGCTGCCCGAGCAGCGCGAGGCCAACCTGCGCATCCTCGAGCGGCTGCAGCAGCAGTTGCTGCTCGCCCACGAGAACAGCAGTCGGGCCAATGAGCGCCGGCAGCTCATCACCCGGGCCCTGGCCGAGATCGACCAGAGCGGGGGGCTGGCCAACGCCGCCGCCAGTGGACCCAGCGTGACGCCGGCCGAGGCCGCCGCCGCGCGGCTGGCCCTCCTCCGTCAAGAACTGGTCCAGATGCAGACGCGGTACAGCGACCGCTATCCCGACGTGATCCATTTGAGGGAGCAGATCCAGGCCCTGGAGGCCCGGCTGGCGGCCGAGACCCCGGCTGCCGCCCCGGCGACCAAGCAATCACCCAAACGCGAGGGGCTGCGGGTGGCGCCGCAGAACCCCTACATCGTGAGCCTGATGCAGCAGCTCGATCAGGCCAACGTCGAGGCCAAAGCGACCACCGAGGAGATCGCCACCCTCAACAAGCAGGTCGCGACGTACCAGCGGCGGGTCGAGAACACGCCGCGCCGGGAGCAGGGGCTGGCGCTCATTACGCGCGACTACGAGACAACCCGCGAGTTGTTCCGGTCGCTCCTGGGCAAGCGGGGGGAGGCGGAGATCGCCGCCGACCTCGAGCAGCGTCAGAAGGGTGAGCGCTTCCGCGTGATCGAGCCGGCCTCGTTGCCCGAGCGCCCGGTGGGACCGAACCGGATGCGCCTGCTACTGGTGGGCCTGATGCTGGCCGCCGGGGCCAGCGTCCTGGCTGTCGTCCTGGCCGAGCAGGTGGACACCTCGTACCGCAGCGTCGAGGAGGTCCGGAGCACCCTGCCCGTTCCCGTGCTCTCCACGATCCCCACGATCTCGACCGAGCGCGACCGGGCCCGGCTCACGCGCCAGCGTCGGCTGGCCACCGCGGCCGTGGCCGTGGGTCTGCTGGTCGTGATGGGCTCCTCCTTCGTGGTGGCGCACCGCAACCAGGCGCTGGTGGCCATGCTCACGCCGGCCGAGCCGACCACCGGTCGGAGGTAGCGCATGTACCTGAGCTTCTACGGTCTGCGGGAAACCCCGTTCAGTCCGACGCCCGATCCGCGGTTCCTGTTCCAGTCGGCCCGCCACCGCGAGGCGCTGGCCCAGCTTCTTTACGGCGTGCAGGAGCGGAAGGGATTCATCGTGCTGACCGGCGAGATCGGCACCGGCAAGACCACGCTGCTTCGCACGATGCTGGAGCGGCTCGACCAGACCACGCCGGTCGCCTACATCCACAACTCCACGCTCCCCACCGAGGGGCTGCTGGAGTACATGCTGCAGGACTGGGGCGTGAAGTCGACCGCCGCCAACCACACTCAGCGGCTGTTCGAGCTGAACGAGTTCCTCATCGAGCAGCACCGGCAGGGCTTCTCCCCGGTGCTCGTGATCGACGAGGCCCAGAACCTCTCCCAGGAGGCCCTGGAAGCCGTCCGGCTGCTCTCCAATTTCGAGACCACGCACCAGAAGCTGATGCAGATCGTGCTGGTCGGGCAGCCCGAGCTGAGGGACAAGCTGAACGCGTCCGAGTTGCGTCAGCTCAAGCAGCGCATCGGGATGCGCTGCCATATCGGCCCGCTCACGCCCGAGGAGACCCGGCTGTACATCCGCCACCGGCTGCGGGTCGCCGGGGCCGCCGACGCCGGCATCTTCACCGACGGCGCCGTCCAGCGGATCACCGAGTACAGTCGCGGCATCCCTCGCCTGATCAACATCGTGTGCGACCACTGTCTGCTCAGCGGCTACGCCGACAGCAAGCGACGAATCGATCCCGGCGTGGTGGAGGAGGCCGTCGAATACCTCGAGGAAGGCGAGCGGCCCAAGTGGCGGCGGCAGCGCGAGGTGAGCCTCGTGCCGAGCCCGGCCGCAGTGTGGGCGGCCCGCAGCGGCGTGGCCATGCTCGTCCTCGCGCTGATCGCGATGCTGGTGGTCGCCGTCAACTCCGTCGGATGGCTGCCGTGACTCCGAGTGGGATTCGCGTCGCCAAGGGCCCCCAGGTCGGCCCTTTCGCGCGCCGGCTTTCCGCGCAGCGTCGGAAGGGGGACAAAGCCCCCCTCCGAGGAAAAAATATGGGAGGACGCCCGTGAGCAAGTTCTTCAAGGCGCTCGAGAACGCCGAGCGGGAGCGCGAGGCGCGGCGCGCCGCCGCCGTCGAAGCCCCCGTGCCCACTATCCCGACCCCGGACGCCCCCGACAGCGTGGCGCGGCCGCAGCCGTCGGTCGTCGCCCCTGCGGTCACACCGGCTCCGCCGGCGCCGCCACCCGTGGTCGCTCGCC
>JBOHPP010000071.1:0-15818 GCA_050731755.1 Candidatus Rokuibacteriota bacterium
GTACGAGGACCTCGGAGGCGACCTCGACAACGACCATGGCGACGGCCGGCCTGGCACGCAGCAGCGCTTCCTGGACGGTGATGTCACGGGCGACGGCCACGGCGGGACAGAGCGTCGTCAACGCGAGCGCGAGCCACCGCATCATCGGCCGCATCCTATCCCCGGGTACGTGAAGAACGAAGGCTCCAGGGGCCGAAACCCCTGGAGCCTCGTCGTGGTGCTATCGCGTCGTGCTACTTGAGCGCCGCGATCGCCGCGTCGGCCTTGGCCTTGGCGGTCTTGTTGTCGCCGGCCTTGCACGCCGCCTCGGCTTCCCTGATGAGGTTCGAAGCCGTGTTCACCCCACCCGCCGCCTTGGCGCCGGCGAGCGAGCGCGGGGCCTGAACATCCTGACCGCGCGGCGCCTGCTGCGCCTGACTACGCGGGGCCTGCACGTCCTGGCCGCGCGGCGCCTGCACGTCCTGACCACGCGGGGCCTGAACATCCTGACCACGCGGAGCCTGCACATCTTGGCCACGAGCGCCGGCTAGCGACCGCGGCGCCTGAACGTCTTGACCGCGCGGAGCCTGCACGTCCTGACCCCGCGGCGCCTGAACATCCTGACCGCGCGGCGCCTGCACGTCTTGGCCGCGCGCGCCGGCCAGCGAGCGCGGCGCCTGCACGTCTTGGCTCTTGGCTGTGCCCGACTTCTGGCTCAGCATCTGCTTTGCCTTCGCCACCTCCGGCGGGCACGCCGATTGGGCGGCAGCGGCCGCCGTGAAGGCGGCAACCAGTACAACGCTCATCGTTGCGGCTAGCAATTTCTTCATCGTCTCCTCTTCCTTCCGATGTGTGGTTTGGATCGAACTCCCCGGCCGCTCCTCGGTCGCCCTCCACCCCCTTAGATGCGTGGAATCGAAAGCGCGGTTGCCCTCCTCCTCATCTTGGTTCCTGGTTACGCAAGGCAGATGCCACCCCCTCGAGGCTGGGAAAGCAACAGTTTTCAGGCATTTACCGGTCAGTCTCTGCCGTGCTGTGGGCGATGTGCCCGATGATCGCCGCCCGGCCCTGCCGGCACTCTGCCCGGCCCCTATGGTAGGCTTGAGGCCCTGATGTCCCGCCTGGCGCGCATCGCGCTCGCGCTGCTCGTCCTCGTCGTCACGAGCGCTTGTGCCATCGGGCGCTCAGCCCCCGTCGCCTCCACGCCCGTCCCCAGTCGCCATGTGCTGCCCAACGGCGTGCGCATCGTCATCGAGGAGCACCGGCGCAGTGACGTGGTGGCGCTGCAGTTGTGGGTCCAGGCGGGCGGACGCGACGAAAGCCCGGCCGAGTTGGGGCTGGCCCACTATCTCGAGCACCTGCTGTTCAAGGGAACGACCTCGCGGCCGGAGGGCTTCATCGACCGCCAGGTGGAGGGCGTGGGAGGCCGCATGAACGCCGGCACGTCGCTCGACTACACGTACTACCACATGCTGCTGCCGGCCCGGCGCGCGCTCGCCGGCATCGAAACGCTGGCCGACATCAGCGTCAACGCCAGTCTCGACGAGGGGCAGCTCGAGCGCGAAAAGCGGGTGGTGCTGGAGGAGATGCGGCTGGGCGAGGACAACCCCAATCGCTTCCTGCTCCGCCAGCTCTACGTGGCCGCCTTCGACGGTCACCCCTACGGGCGCCCCGTCATCGGGACGGTCGACCTCATTCGCAACCTGACGCGCGACCAGCTCGTGCGCTTCTACCGGCGCCACTATGTGCCCGAGGCCTTCACGCTCGTGGTCGTGGGCGCGGTGAACCGTGCTGAGGTCCTCGACGCAGCGGCTCGGGCCTTCGGGCGATTGACCCGCAGCGGCACCAGCCGTCTGCCGGTGGGGGCACCCGCCGACACGCGCGCCGTGCGCCTCGAGCAAGCCCGGCCCGGCGCCCACGCGTACCTCGGGCTGGCCTGGTTGGCGCCCAAGCTGGAGCACGCCGATACGCCGGCCGTGGACTTGCTGGTGACGATCCTCGGCCAGGGGCGGTCGCCGCGCCTGGTGCGAAGCCTGCGAGACCGCCTCGGGCTGGTCAACTCCATCGCCGCCGGATACTCGGCGCTCGAGGCCGCCGGAGTCATCACCCTCACCGCGCAGCTCGAGCCCGCGAACCTCGCCCGGGCCGAGGCCGAGATCTGGCGCGAGCTGCGCCGCGTCCACGACGAGGGCGTGCACGCGCGCGAGCTGGAGCGCGCGCGGACGACTGAGGAGGCGCGGCGGGAGTTCCAGGCCGAGACCGCCGAGGGACGCGCCTTCGTGCTCGGGCACGCGGAGACGGTGTGGCGACTCGAGGAGGAGCGCGCCTATCTGGACCGCCTCCGGGCCGTGACGCCCGAGCAGATTCGCGCGGCGGCCCGTCGATATCTCGACCTCGGCCGGTATGCCCGGGTCGTCTTGATGCCGGGAGACCGCTCGTGATCCCGCATCCGGCCGGTCTGGCCCTGGCGCTGCTGCTGCTGGCCCCCGTCGCGAGCATGGCCCAGCCGGCGGGGACAACCCGCCACGCGCTGGCAAACGGCATGCGGGTGCTGGTGCGAGAGGATGCCGAGGCGGGCGTGGTGGCGGTGTCGCTCCAGACCCTCGCGGGTTCACGCTTCGAGGCACCCGAGATCGCCGGCATCACCAATTTCCTGCACCGCGCGATGCTGCGGGGCACCAGCCGGCACACCGCCGAGCGGCTCGTGGAAGCGGCGGAAGACATCGGTGGCGCCCTGGACGCCTCGGCCGACGTGGACTACTCGGAGGTGCGAGGGAGCGCGCTGGCCCGGCACTGGGAAACCCTCCTCGGCCTGATCGCCGAGGTGGCTCTGACCCCGACCATGCCGCCGGACGAGGTGGACAAAGAGCGCCGTCTGATCCTGAGCCAGATCCAGACGCGCGCCGACAACCCGTTTCCGGCCGCGTTCGACGTTTTGCTCGGCGAGCTGTACCCGGCTCACCCCTACAGCTGGCCGCCGGTCGGCCGGCGGGAAGCGATCGCCCGCGTCACGCGCGACGCCCTTGTCGCGCACCACCAGAGCATCTATCGGCCCGACCGGCTCGTCCTCGCCGTGAGCGGCCGAGTCGAGCCCCGGAGCGTTCGGCGCGTGGCCGAGCGGCTGTTCGGCGCGCTCCCGGTCGGCGCGCCCACGCCGCTGCCGGCGCTGCCGCCGCCCCGGCCGACCGAAGAGCGCCGCCTCCTGGACCGGCCGGCCCGTCAGGCCCAGATCCTCATCGGGTACGTCGCTTCCGGACTCGCGGAGGCCGACTATGCGGCGACCAAAGTTCTCGGCGCCCTGCTGGGTGGAGGCATGGCCGGCCGCCTCTTCGTCGAGCTGCGGGACCGGTTGGGGCTGGCCTATGCCGTCGGTGTGCTCAGCCCCACGCGGGCGGGGCCGGGGCCGTTCGTGGCCTATTTGGGAACCGCGCGCGAGAACGTGGCGGCGGCGGAGGCGGCGGTGCGGCGCGAGCTGGATCGCGTCCGGGCCGAGGGCGCGACCGAGGACGAGGTGGCCCGGGCCAAGGCCTACGTGCTGGGGAGCCTGGCCATGGACCGGCGCTCCAACGCGCGCCACGCCTGGTACCTGGCCTTCTTCGAGGTCGTCGGGGCCGGATGGGACTTTCCCGAGAGGCACGCGCGCGCCATCGAAGCGGTCACCCCGGCCGACGTGCAGGCCGCGGCTCGTCGCCACCTGACGAACCCCACCACCGTCGTGCTCCAGCCCCGCTGATGCTGCCGCTCAAGGACGACGTGCCCAGCAACACCTTCCCGCTGGTCACGGTGGGGATCGTCGGGGCCAACGTGGCGGCGTTCCTCTACCAGGTCTCGCTGCAGATGAGTCCCGATCCGGGAGCGCTCCGCGCCGCCCAGGAGCTCGTCTTCGAGTTCGGCGTGATCCCGTGCCGGCTCAGCGGATCGTGCCGGACGCCGGCGGACTTTCACCATCCGGCGCTGACGGTCTTCACGTCCATGTTCCTGCACGGCGGCCTGTTCCACATCGCGGGCAACATGCTCTATCTGTGGATCTTCGGCAACAACGTCGAGGACACGCTGGGCCACAGTCGTTTCCTGGTGTTCTACCTGCTGGCGGGCCTCGCCGCCGCCGCGGCTCAGACCGTGATCAACCCGGCCTCATCCATCCCCATGATCGGAGCCAGCGGGGCCGTCTCCGGAGTGCTGGGCGCCTACCTGCTCCTCTTTCCTCAGGCTCGGGTGCTGACCCTCATCACCTTCGGGTTCTTCTTCCGGCTCGTCTACGTCCCGGCGATGATCGTTTTGGGGTTCTGGATCGTCGTACAGTTCCTCAACGGGTTCATCACCTTCAGTGCCGCGGCGGCCGGTCGGGAGGTGGGCGGCGTGGCGTGGTTCGCCCACATCGGCGGGTTCCTGGCCGGCCTCATCCTCCTGTTTGTTCTGCGGCCGTCCCGGCGCCCTCGCCTATAATGAGGAAACGTATGGCGGCGCGTACGCGTATCGACCGATTGCTGGTGGAGCGGGGCCTGGTGGAGAGCCGCGAGAAGGCGGCCAAGCTCATCATGGCCGGCGACGTTTTCGTGGACGGCGAGCGGGTGGACAAGGCCGGCGCCCTGGTGGGTCCCGAGGCCGAGCTGGAGCTCAAGGGACGCTCTCCCTACGTGAGCCGGGGTGGCGAGAAGCTGGTCTACGCGCTCGACCACTTCAACGTCAACGTGGTCGACCGCATCTGTATCGACGTGGGCGCCTCCACCGGGGGGTTCACCGATTGCCTGCTGCAGCGGGGGGCGGCCCGGGTGTACGCGGTGGACGTCGGCACCGGCCAGCTCGACGCGCGGCTGCGGCGGGACCCCCGGGTCGTGGTCATGGAGAAGACCAACGCCCGCGTGCTGGATCCGCGCATCTTCTCCGAGCAGCCCACGCTGGCCGTGGTGGACGTCTCCTTCATCTCGTTGGAGAAGGTCTTGCCCGCCGTGCTGGGGGTGGTGGCTCCCCGTGCCGACGTCATCGCGCTCATCAAGCCCCAGTTCGAGGTGGGGCGCGAGCTGGTGGGCAAGGGGGGCGTGGTGCGTGATCCCGCCCTGCACCGGGGGGTGGTGGCCCGGCTGGCGCGCTACACGGTGCTGCGCGGCTGGCACGTGCTCGGCGTGGCGGCGTCCCCGCTGCGCGGCCCCAAGGGCAATCGCGAGTTCTTCCTCCACGCGTGTTCGCACGGGCGGACCGCCACCAACATCGAGACCATGATCAGCCGCACCGTCGAGGCGCTGGCGTGACTCGCGTCGGCGTCGTCGCCAAACCGGACGCCGGCGAAGGGCAGGGGGTCCTGCGGGGGCTGATCGAGTGGCTGAACGGGCGCGGTCTGCCCGTGCTCGTGGACAAGGAAACGGCGAGCCTCGTCGCCGACCTGCCCGTCGCTCAGGCCAGCCGGAACGATCTGCCCAGCCAGGTGGACTTCATCGTGGTGCTGGGCGGCGACGGCACGCTGCTCTCGGTGGCGCGGGCGGTGGGCGACCTCGGCGTTCCCATCCTGGGCGTCAATCTCGGCGGCCTCGGGTTCCTCACCGCCACCACGCTGGAGGAGATGACGCCGGCCCTGGAGGCCCTGCTGAGCGGGCGGATGGTCGTGGAAGAGCGCATGATGCTGGCCGCCCGGGTGCGCCGCGGCGGAAGCACCGCCGGCCAGTTCCTGGCCCTCAACGACGTCGTGATCATGAAGTCGGCCATGAGCCGCATCATCGATCTCAACGTGTCCGTGGATGGCGCGTCGGCGACGGCATATCGCGCCGACGGGCTCATCATCGCGACGCCGACTGGCTCCACCGCCTACTCGCTGTCGGCCGGCGGGCCGATTCTGTTCCCCACCATGGACGCCGTGGTGCTGACCCCCATCTGCTCCCACACGCTCACCAACCGCCCCATCGTGCTGCCGGGCACCCAGCGCATCGAGGTGACGCTGCTCACCAACCAGGAGGTCATGCTGACGATCGACGGTCAGGTGGGCTTCGCGCTGCGCGAGCGCGACGGCGTGGAAGTCGAGCGGGCCGCCTCCCGGATCCGCCTGGTGCGCTTCCCCCACAAGCACTTCTTCTCGGTGCTGCGCACCAAGTTGAAGTGGGGAGAACGCTGAGCCACCCCCACTGAGAGTCGGCGGGGGGGGCAGCACGAACCCTCGCGGCCCGCCCTGTTGGTCTTGCGACGGATACGGCTTGAGCGACCGGCCGAAATCACGGATCATCAGCGGCGGGATGCTCCGGGAGCTTCGCGTCAAGAACTTCGCCGTGATCGAGACGGTGACCGTTCCCTTCACTCGCGGTCTCAATGTTCTCACCGGTGAAACGGGCGCCGGCAAGTCCATCCTGGTCGACGCCCTCCTGCTCGTGCGCGGGGCGCGGGCCCAGGCCGAGACGATTCGGAGTGACGCCGACACGGCGACGGTGGAGGCCGTGTTCGACGTCGGCGCGCATCGGAGCGTCGCCGCCGCGCTGGCCGAAGCCGGGATCAGCGCCGAGGACGGCGAGCTGCTGATCCGCCGTGAGCTGAGCCGCGCGGGTCGCCACCGCGCTTTCGTCAACGACTCGCCGGTGACCGTCGGGCTCCTGGAGCGGCTGGGCGACCAGCTGGTCGAGGTCCACGGCCAGCACGAGCACCAGCGCCTGCTGGAACCCGCCCGCCAGCTCGATCTGCTCGACGACTTCGCCGGCGCTGACAAATCCGCCGGCGAGGTGGCCGAGCGCTACGCCGCCTACCGGGCGGGCCGGGAGGCGGTGGAGCGGCTGCGCGCGGCGGAACGCGACCGGGCGCAGCGAGAGGACCTGCTCCGCTTTCAACTGTCCGAGCTGCGCGCGGCCGGCCTCCGTCCGGGCGAGGAGGAGGAGCTGCGCTCCGAGCGCCGCCGACTCCAACACGCCGAACGCCTGGCCACGGGGTTGGAGGAGATCGCGGCGCTGCTGGTGGACGACGACGACGCGGCGGCGAGCCGGATCGGGCGAGCGGCCAGGCTGTTCCGCGATCTCGGGCGCGTCGACCAGAATTTCGCGGCGCCGGCCGGGCCGCTGGACGCCGCGGCCGCCCAGGTCGAGGAGGCCCTGCTCGCCGTGCGCGGCCTCCGGCAGAGCATCGACGCCGAGCCCGGCCGCCTGGCGGCGATCGACGACCGGCTCGAGGTGCTCGCCCGGCTCAAGCGCAAGTACGGCGACACCGAGGAGGCGATGCTGACCTTCCACGAGGCGGCCGCCCGGGAGCTGGAACGGCTGGAGCGCTACGAAGAGACGTTGAGCGCCGAGGCGCGACGGCTGGACGAGCTCCGGGCCGAGCTGCTGGGAGCGGTGACCGCGTTGGGCCAGATCCGCCGGGAGGCGGCGGCGCAACTGGGTCCGCTCGTGCAGCGCGAGCTGCGCGCGCTGGGCATGGAGCGGGCCCGCTTCGAGGTTGCGGTGGAGGCGCGGCCGGTCGAAGAAGTGTCGGCCCGGGGCGCGGAGCGGGTGGAGCTGCGCTTCTCGGCCAATCCGGGGGAGGACCTGCGCCCGCTGGCCCGGATCGCCTCGGGAGGCGAGCTGTCGCGCACCATGCTGGCGGTGCAGGTGGTGCTGGCCGTTCGCGACCGCGTCCCCACCATGGTCTTCGACGAGGTCGACGCCGGCATCGGCGGCCGCACCGCCGGCGTCGTCGCCGACAAGCTGGCGCTGGTGGGGGCCCGGCGCCAGGTTCTCTGCGTCACCCACCTGCCCCAGATCGCCGCGGGCGCGCAGCAGCAACTGAGCGTGACCAAGGCTGTGCGGGGCGGGCGAGCTCGCGCCAGCGTGAGCGTCCTGACCGGCGCCGACCGCGTCGAGGAGATCGCGCGGATGCTGGGAGGCGCGGCGCCCACCGACACGGCCCGCCGGCACGCGCGCGAGCTGCTCGGCAGGCGGCCTGTATAATGATGGCGGGATCATGCTGAACGTTCTCTTGAGGATGGTCTTCGGTACCAAGCACGAGCGCGACGTCAAGCGAATGATGCCGACCGTGCAGGCCATCAACGCGCTCGAGCCCGAGCTCGGGCGCCTCGACGACGCCGCGCTACGAGCCCGGACCGACGAGCTGCGCCGGCGGCTGGAGAGCGGGACCGAGCTCGACGACCTGCTGCCCGAGGCCTTCGCGGTGTGCCGGGAGGCGGCTCGCCGCACGGTTTCCATGCGGCACTTCGACGTCCAGCTCATCGGCGGCATGGTGCTGCACACCGGCAAGATCGCCGAGATGGCCACCGGCGAGGGCAAGACGCTGGTGGCCACGCTGCCCGGTTACCTCAACGCGCTCACCGGCCGCGGCGTGCACATCGTCACCGTCAACGACTACCTGGCCAAGCGCGACGCCCAGTGGATGGGGCCCGTGTACCAGGCGCTCGGTTTCACCGTCGGCGTCATCCAGCACGAGGCCTCGTTCCTCTACGACCCGGCCTACGTCACGCCCGACATCCGGATGACGGCCCTCCGGCCGTGCAGCCGCCCGGAGGCGTACCGGGCCGACATCACCTACGGCACCAACAACGAGTTCGGCTTCGACTACCTGCGGGACAACCTGCGGTTCACCCGCGAGGAGCTGGTGCAGCGCGAGCTGCACTACGCGATCGTCGACGAAGTGGACTCGATCCTCATCGACGAGGCCCGCACGCCGCTCATCATCTCCGGCCCGGCCGAGGAGTCCACCGAGCTCTACTACAAGATCGACCGGATCATCCCGCGCCTCAAGCGGGCGGCGACCATCGTGGAGGGCAAGCTCTCGGAGATCGAGGAGCAGAAGCATGGTGACTACATCGTCGACGAGAAATCCAAGGCGGTGGCCCTGACCGAGGAGGGGATCGCCTCCTGCGAGCGGCTGCTCGGCGTCGACAACCTCTATGACCCCAAGAACATCGACGCCCTGCACCACATCCAGCAGGCGCTCCGGGCCCACGCCCTCTACAAGCGCGACGTGGACTACATGGTCAAGGACGGCGAGGTCATCATCGTGGACGAGTTCACCGGCCGGCTCATGCCCGGGCGGCGCTGGTCGGACGGCCTCCACCAGGCGGTGGAGGCCAAAGAGGCGGTGCGGATCGAGCGGGAGAACCAGACGCTGGCCACCATCACCTTCCAGAATTACTTCCGCATGTACGGCAAGCTGGCCGGCATGACCGGCACCGCCGAGACCGAGGCCGAGGAGTTCGGCAAGATCTACAAGCTCGACGTGACGGTGATCCCGACCAACCGGACGCTCATCCGGCACAACCAGCCCGACGTCGTCTACAAGACGGAGCGCGAGAAGTTCAACGCCGTGGTGGAGGACATCGTCCGCTGCCAGGAGCGCGGCCAGCCGGTGCTGGTCGGCACCATCTCCATCGAAAAGTCGGAACGCCTGGCCGCCCTGCTCAAGAAACGGGGGGTCAAGCACGAGGTCCTCAACGCCAAGTACCACGAGCGCGAGGCGGAGATCGTGGCCCAGGCGGGTCGGGAGGGCGGCGTCACCATCGCCACCAACATGGCCGGCCGCGGCACCGACATCCTGCTGGGCGGCAACCCCGACTTCCTGGGCAAGGAGATCCTGCGGCGGAAGGGGCTCGATCCGGTCACCGCGCCGCCCGAGGTGCGGCAGGAGGGGCTGGCCGAGGCGCGCCGGATCACCGAGCCCGAGCACCAGCGCGTGGTGGAGCGAGGTGGCTTGCACATCCTCGGCACCGAGCGTCACGAGTCGCGGCGCATCGACAACCAGCTCCGCGGCCGCTCCGGTCGCCAGGGCGATCCCGGCTCCTCGCGTTTCTACCTCTCGCTGGAGGACGATCTGCTCCGCATCTTCGGCTCCCAGCGCATCCAGAAGATCATGGACCGTCTGGGTATGGAGGAGGGGGAGCCGATCGAGCACAAGCTGGTGACCCGGGCCATCGCCACCGCCCAGAAGCGGGTGGAGACCCACAATTTCGAGATCCGCAAGCACCTGCTCGAGTACGACGATGTCCTCAACAAGCAGCGCGAGATCGTGTACGGCATGCGGCGGGAGATCCTCAACGGCGAGAGCCAGGCCGACACCGTGGCCGACTGGATCGAAGACATGACCATCGCCGCGCTCGACGGCTACGCCGCCGAGAGCGCGCACCCCGAGGACTGGGATCTCGGCGGGCTGAACGAGGGGCTGTACCGCCAGTTCGACCTGCGGCTGCCCATCGCCCGGTACTCGGAGGTCGTTTCCCGGGCCGGCCTCGAGGAACTGGTGGGCCAGGCCGTCCGGGAGCGTTACGCCGAGCGCGAGCGCGAGTTGGGGCCAGAGCTGCTTCGCGCGCTGGAGCGCCACGAGATGCTCATCGTCATCGATCAGCAGTGGAAGGACCACCTGCTGTCGATCGATCACCTCAAGGAGGGCATCGGGCTCCGCGGCTACGGCCAGCGCGATCCGCTCACCGAGTACAAGCGCGAGGCCTTCGATCTCTTCCAGGACATGGCCGAGCGTGTGAAGGCCGCCGTGGTCGAGCGGTTGTTCAAGGTGCAGATCGTGCGGGACGCGCCGATGGCGCTGCCGGCCATTACCGCGTGGTCCGATACCCGGGAGTCGCGCGGCGAGCTACCGGGCGCTCCGCGCCCCGCCGCCGCCCCGACCGCGCCCCGCCCGGCCCCCCGCACGGCCACGGGTGAGAAGGTCGGCCGCAACGATCCCTGCCCCTGCGGGTCTGGGAAAAAATACAAGAAGTGCTGCTACTTGAAGCAGGGCGGGTGACGATCCGCTCGAAGCCCGGTATCCGAATTCGGCTGCCGTCCCGACCGCCTGTGGGTACACGCGTCATGCATCGCCGGACATTCTTGCTGATCGCGGGTCCGCGCTCGCTGGTCCGCTCGCCGCCCGGGCCCACGCGGCGCCTCGAGCGCGCCGCATTGGCGTGCTCGGCCCCGACGAGCTGCGCTTCGATGAGATCGTGACCGGGCTGCGTCAAGGGTTGCGGGAGCACGGGTACACCGAGGCCACGGTCGAGATTCTCGAAGCGCGTGTGCCCCGCGCCGATCGGACGGCGGCGGGAGGCCGCCGAACGGCTGGTCGAGCGGCGTGTCGATGCGGTGCTGGCCGTCGGCTCGGTCCTGGCCCGGACGGTGCGTGAGGTGTCGCGCGAGGTCTCGGTGGTGTTTCTCACCCCTGGTGATCCGGTGGCGGCAGGCCTTGTCTCGAGTCTCGCTCAGCCCGGTCACGGCATGACGGGGATGACCGTCGAATACCCGGAGCTTTCGGCCAAGCGCCTGGGAGTTGCTTCGCGAGATGGTTCCGCGAGTCCGGTCCGTGCTCGTGCTCTACGACCCCGACGACGCCTCGCCCCGTCAGGGCGTCGCGGCGGCACGGGAGGCGGCCATACGACTGGGCATCCGGTTGGTGGAGCATCAGACCCAAGGGCGGGAGGACGTCGCGCGCGGTCTGGAGGAACTGAAATCGGCGGATGCGCTGCTCGGGCGGGCTGGCCTCCGGCCACCAGCTACGGCAGAAGCGACGGGGGCGTGGCCCGCCAGGCGGCCCGGCTCGTCGACAAGATCCTCAAGGGCGCCCGGGCCGGCGAGTTGCCCGTCGAGCGCACGACCCAGATCGAACTCGTCCTCAATCTGATGACGGCCCGAGCCTTGGGCGTGACGATCCCACCGTCGCTCCGACTGCGCGCCGATCGGGTGATCGAGTAGCCGGCCCTCGGTGCGCGATATCTGGGGGGCGGACCTGGCCTCGGCCCCAACCACTGGTACATTTTTCTTTGGCCGAAATCGCCCGCCGTGATAGAAGGTTGCATGCGTCTCGAATCGATCAACCTGCACGGCTTCAAGTCCTTCGGCGAGCGCACCGAGATCAAGGTGCTGCCCGGTATCACCGCGATCGTGGGTCCCAACGGAACCGGCAAGAGCAATATTTCTGAAAGTGTCCGCTGGGCGCTCGGCGAGCAGAGCGCGAAGTTGCTGCGAGGTCAGCGGATGGAAGACCTCATCTTCCACGGTTCGGCCTCTCACAAGCCGGTCGGCCTGGCCGAGGTCGAGCTGACCTTCAGCAACGACGGCGCGCTGGCTGTGCCCTGGAGCGAAATCAGCGTGGCCCGCCGCCTCTACCGCACCGGGGAGAGCGAGTACCTCCTGAACAAGACCGTCACCCGGTTGCGCGACATTCTGGACCTCTTCGCCGGCACCGGCGCCAACCCTCGCGCCTACTCGGTCATGGACCTGGACAAGCTGAACCATGTCCTGACCGCCAAGCCCCACGAGCGGCGCATCTTCATCGAGGAGGCCGCCGGTATCGCGCGCTACAAGCAGCAGCGCAATGAGACCGAAGGCAAGCTCGATGCCGCCCGCCAGAACCTGCTCCGGGTGAAGGACGTGATGGACGAGGTCAAGCGCCAGCTCGGCTCGCTGGAGCGCCAGGCCAAGAAGGCCCAGCAGTACAAGGCGCTCGCCGAGGAGCGCCGCGGCATTCGCCTGGCCCTGGTGGCCGCCGATCACGCCGCGCTGGTGACCGAAGGGGAGCGCCTGGAGAGCGAGCTGGCGTCACGCCGCGCGCGGGAGCAGGAGCAGCGGGTGACGCTCAGCCGCCTGGCCGCGCGCGAGGCGAGCGAGCGCGAGACGCTGCTGGAAAGCGACCACCGCCTCAGCGATCTCCGGCAGGCGTTGCAGAAGGTTCAGGCCGAGCTGGAGCGTCTGCTCGAGCGCCGTGAGCAAATGGGTCTCCAGCTCCGCGAGGCCGGCGACGAGGCCTTCCGCCTGGAGGAGGAGATCCGCGCGACGACCGAGCGCCTCGGGGCGACGGTTGGGGAGCGCGAGGCCACGCGGACGGCGCTCGCCGAAGCTGAACGGCTCGTGGCCGACGGCCAGCGGGCGGCTGACGAGCTGACCGCGCAGCTCGAGCGCCATCGCGGCCAGCTCGCCGAAGACCGCGAGCGGCTGGAGGCGCTCCGTCTCGAACAGGTTCGCATCGCCGCCGAGCGGACGGACCTCACGCGCTCGGCCGGTGAGCTGCGCGAGCGGCAAAGCCAGCTGGGCCGGCGCGCCGAGCGCCTGGCCACCGAGCTGGCCGAGGCCGAGACGGAAGCCCGGCGGCTCGCCAGCACGCGCGCCGATCTGGAGACGGCCCGCCACCGAACACTCGCCGAGCTGGAGTCGCTGTCGACCGAGCGCGAGCGGCTTGCCTTCGAGCTGGCCGCCCGCGAGGGAGCGCTGGCCGAGGCCGAGGCTCGGCTCGGCGAGGTGCGCGTGGCGCGGGCGGCCCGGACGTCCGGGCTGGAGGCGCTGCGGGAGCTGGAGCGCGCCCGCGAGGGGTATGGCTCCGGAGTGCGCGCGGTGTTCGGCGAGGGCGAGGGCCCGCGGGTGGCGGGCGTCGTGGGCACCGTAGCCGATCTCCTGGAGGTGCCGCCGGAGCTGGAGCGGGCCGTGGAGGCGGTGCTGGGCGAGCGCCTCGAGTGGATCGTCGTCGAGCGCTTCGACCACGCGCGATCCGCTGTCGCCTACCTGCGTGCGCAGGAGGCCGGAGCGGCCACCTTTCTTCCGTTGGAGAATCTGCCGTCCCCCAACGGGCACGGCGCCGAGGGCAACGGCGTTCGCTCGGTCGCGCGGCAGGTGGCGGCGTTCAGTCCCAACCTCCTCCACTACCTCCTCGGCAACGTGGTCATCGCGGCCGACCTCGACGAGGCGGAGGCGCTCTGGCGGCGCAACGGCACCGTGGCCACGTACGTCACGCCAGAGGGTGAGGTGCTGGGACGGACCGGCCGGCTGCGCGGCGGCGCCGGGACGGGCACGGTCGAGCGGTCGCTGCTGTCCCGCAAGCGCCGGCTGCGCGAGCTGGAGGACGAGACACGTGGCCTGGCCGCCGACATGGAGGCGGCGCAGGCCGCGGTGACTGCGCTGGCGGCCGAGGTCGCGACGCTCCGGGCCCGCATCGCGGGCTGCGAGCAGAATCTCGGGGCACGGCAGGCCGAGCGGCTGGCCGGCGACAAAGACCTCGAACAAGTGATCCGCGAGCACGAGCGCGTCCATCGCCACGCCGAGACGGTTGGCTTGGAGGCCCGCCAGGTCGCCGGAGAAACTCAGGAGACGGCGGCCATGCTGGCCCGGCTCGAGCAGCGTCTGGCCACGGCCCGAGAGGCCGAGGCGGCCCAGGAAGCGGCCATGGCCGGCGTCCGCGACACGATCGACGCGGCCCAGCGGCGCGAGACGGAGTTGGGCGCGGCCGTCACCGGCGCTCGCGTCGAGCTGGCGTCGGTCGCCGAGCGCGTGGAGGCGCTGGGGCGCGAGTTGGGCCGCATCGACCAGCTCGAGGTCGAGCTGGCCGAGCGGATCGCTCAGACGCGGACGCGCCAGGGGCAGCTCGCCGAGCGACGGGTGTGGCTCGGTGGGGAGCGGGAGCGGACCGACGCGACGGCGCGCGAGATCGCCCAGGACCGGGACCGCACGGAACGTGAGGTCCAGGTGGCGGCCGAGCGGCACGAAGAGCTCCTGGGCGGCATGCGGGCGGTGGAGCACGAGGCGCGGGGCCTCGAGGCCGAGCTCACACGGCTGGTCGGCGCCATCCACGAGATCGAGCTCAAAGCCACGGAGCGACGCGTGCGCCGCGAAGAGCTGGCGCAGGAGGCGTTCCGCACCTTCGGGGTCGACGAGGCGGCCCTCCGGGCTCAGCACGATCCCGGCCGGGACGCGGCAGAGCTGGGACGCCGCGCCGCGGACTTGGAGGATCGTCTGGCCGCGATCGGGCCGGTGAACCTGGTGGCCGACGAGGAGTACCGGGAGCTGGACGAGCGGCTGACCTTCCTGAGGACGCAGCACGACGACCTCGTCGGCTCCATCAAAGATCTAGACAAGGCGCTGCGCGGGATGACGCGGACGGCCCAGGAGCGCTTCCTGCACGCATTCCAGGAGATCAACCGCGAGTTCGGGCGGCTCTTCGAGCGGCTCTTCGAGGGCGGCCGGGCCGAGCTGCGACTGGTCGAGGCCGAGGAGGGCGGCGACCCGCTTGACACCGGCGTGGATCTCGTGGCCCAGCCCCGGGGCAAGCGCCTGCAGTCGGTCACGCTGCTGTCGGGAGGCGAGCGCGCGCTCACCGGCCTGGCCCTCCTGTTCGCGATCTTCTACTACCGGCCCAGCCCCTTCTGCGTGCTCGACGAGGTGGACGCCCCGCTCGACGACGCCAACATCCACCGCTTCCTCAGAGTGCTCCAGGAGTTGACCAGCCAGACCCAGTTCCTGGTCATCACTCACAACCGCCGGACGATGGAGGCGGCCGACATCCTCTATGGCGTGACGATGGAGGAGCCCGGCCTCTCCAAGCTCGTCTCCGTCAAGCTCCAGGCCTGACCGGGATGAAAAGGCTCCCAGGGATAGGCTAGACTCCGAGTAGTATCAGCCATGCGGTCGCTTGGCGCCTACCTCCGCGAACGTCGTGAAGGCCGAGGGCTCTCGCTCGAGGAGCTTGCCCGCGCCACGCGCGTGGCCCCCCGGTACCTGGAGGCGCTGGAGGCCGACGATCTACAGGCTCTTCCCCCGCCGGTCTTCGCGCGGGGCTTCGTGAGAGTCTGCTGCCAGGTGCTGCAGGCGCCGGTCGACGAGGCCCTGGCCCTCTATCACGGGCAGACCGGCGCGCCGCCGCCGACGATCGTCGAGGGCACCGCACTCCGCCACGTCGCCCCCGAGACTCGCAGCTCCGGCACCGTTCTGGTGAGTTTCGTGCTGCTCGTCGTCCTGGGGCTCGCGCTCTTCGCAGTGACGCTGGCGCTACAGTCGAGCCGCGACAGCGTCGGCGAGCGCGTGGTCCGTGTCGGCGACGGCGAGCCGGCACCGTCCGGGCCGGCGCCGCCCGCGGCGGTGCTCGACGGGCCGGGTCCGGCAGACGCAGGCCCCGCCACAGTGGAGCTG
>JBOHPP010000072.1:0-60410 GCA_050731755.1 Candidatus Rokuibacteriota bacterium
CGAGCGCCTTGATCCCGGAGACCGCTTCCGAGAGCGTGGCGCGAGCCGAGCGGCCGGCGACTGATCCGATGCGATCGGCCGCCTCCACCGCGCCCCGCGCGCTGCTCGTCACCAGGGCCCGGACATCCAGGCCCAGGGTTCGCGCGGCCTCGGCCGTCCCTTCGACCGCCTTTCGCGCCACCTTGCCAACGTCGCCGCCGACCTCCCCGGTGGCGCGCACAGCGCCCTGGGCCGTGGACTTCGCCACCCCACCGAGCTCGCCGCCGATGGCCTCGGCGGCTTCGATCGTGCCGATGATCGCCTGCTTGGCGACGGCGCCGAGATCCGCGCCGATCTCGTCGGTGGCCTTGATGGAGCCGCGGACCGCGGTGACCGCAGCCGCGCCGATCTCGCCGCCGACGTCGCGCACGCCGGCCAGCGCGGCGATGAGGGTATTCCGGACGAGATTCAGGACGCCCACCGAGATGATCTCCCCGCTGCTGATCGCCTCTCGGACTACCCGCTGGATTCCGCTCGAATCCAGTGGGCGGGCCGTCGGGGCCATCGCACCCGGTCCGTTCTTCAGTCTGAGCTTGGGGGTCGAGGTCGTCTTGCGATTCCTTGCCATCACACTCCTCCTCACACCGCCGCTGGCCTGGCGAAAGCACGCTGGAGTTCACCGATCACGGCCGGAACCACCGCGCCGCCGGCAACCAGCGCCAAGTCGGCGGCGGACAGGGCGGTGGTGCCGAGGAGACGCCGCAGCGGGGACGCCGTCGTGGCCGCCAGCTGGAGCGCGAGGCTGCCCCCGACGACGCCGGCGAGCAGCGGGTTCGCCGCGAGCGCCGAGAAGCCGGCGCGCGCTGCCGACCGGCAGCGCAGGGCGTGGATGAGCTGGGCGCTGGTCAGGGTCGAGAAGGCGAGCGTCGCCGCCTGGGGACCGGCGCCGTACCGGGCGAGGGCCAGGGCATGCACACCCAGCGTCGCCGCCGATAGCACCGCGGCGTCGCCGCCAATCTCCCCGAGCACCCGCCGGGAGAGGATGGGCTCGGCCGGGTCCCGCGGAGGCTGCGCCATCAGGTCGGCCTCTGGCGCCTCGAGGGCCAGGGCCAGGCCCGGCCCGACGTCGGAGAGCAGGTTAATCCACAGGAACTGGATCGCCGACAACGGGCGCCCCAGCCCCAGGGTCAAGCCCCCGAGCGTCACCAGGATCTCGCTGAAGTTGGTGGAGAGGAGGAACCTCAGCGTCTTCCGGATGTTCGCGTGAATCGCCCGGCCCTGCTCGACCGAACCCGACTCACTCCAGCGAAAGGAGACGGAGCATGACCACACGCGACGCGCACCTCGGGCTCAGCCGGCGTACGTTCCTCGCCCGGTCCGCGCTCGTCACCGGAGGTGCCGCTCTGAGTCTCACGGCCCTCGGCCGTTTGAGCGTGCGCTCGGCGCGGGCGGCGTCCGGCCGGGATCTGCGCGGCGACGGGTACGGGCACCTGGTACCGACGAAGCCCAGTAACCCGCACGACATCGCGGCCGCGGGGTTCCCGGCGCTCGCGGATTTCGCGATCCTGGCCCTGCCCCTCCGCTTCCACTACCGCGCGTTCAGCATCATCGGCGGCACGCTCTCCGACGGCCAGCCCGTTCCCCACAACCACGACGGCATGGCCGCCTTCGCCCATCCCACGCGCCGGGGAGTCGTGCGCCTCATCCGCAATCAGGAAGACCGCGCGGCCCCCGACGCGGGCTCGGTCGGTGGACCGGCGGAGACGCGGTATGACCCCCGCGGGGGCGGCGGCAACGTCACCCTCGACTACGACGAGCGACGACACCGGCTCGTCCAGGACTACATCAGCCTCAACGGTACCATTGTCAACTGCGCCGGGGGAATCGGCTTTGGCTCCCGGGCGTGGCTCACCTGCGAGGAGACCACAGCGGGCCCACCCAATGGCTGGGGCCAGCCGCACGGCTACGTGTTCGAGGTCCCGCTGAACGTCGAGCCCGGCGAGCTGCAGAAACCGAAGCCGATCAAGGCGATGGGACGCTTCGCCCACGAGGCGGTGGCCGTGGATCAGGACACCGGCATCGTGTACTTGACCGAAGACGCGGGATCGGGATCGGGCTCGGGCTTCTACCGCTTTCTACCCCACCGGAGGCGCAACCTCCTGGACGGCGGCCGGCTCCAGATGCTCGGCGTCTCGCGCCAGCCGCAAGCCGACCTCCGAGAGGGTCAGCGGGTGGGCCACCGGCTGCGCGTACGGTGGTTCGACATCGACGATCCTGATCCCGCCAGCCCGGCCAACTCGAGCCCGACGCGCCCGTTCAACCAGGGCTTCATCCAGGGCGGCGCCACGTTCAACCGGCTCGAGGGCTGCTGGTTCGACGACGGCCGCATCTTCTTCGTCTCCACGAGCGGAGGTGACGCTAAGAATGGCGATCTGAACGCCGACGGCTTCCGCGAGGGCTACGGGCAGGTGTGGCGGTTCGACCCGGATGACGACGGGGGTGGCAAGCTCGAGCTGATCTTCGAGTCGCCCGGCGCGGAGGTCCTCGACTCGCCCGACAATCTCACGGTGACGCCGCGCGGCGGACTCATCCTCTGCGAGGACGATGCGGGCTCGGGAGACGGCGACACGCATCCCCTCGCGCCCGGGATCACGGACGTCAATCGCGTCATCGGGATCTCCCCCGACGGCGAGGCGTTCGAGCTCGCCGTCAATCGGCTGAACGACACCGAGCTTGCGGGCGCCTGCTTCAGCCCGTCGGGGCAGACCTTGTTCGTGAATATCTTCGGGAACGGCAGCCCGGGCAGCGGGATGACGGTAGCGATCACCGGCCCCTGGAGCGCGGGCCCGCTGTAAGCCCGAACCGCTCTACCGGCCGTGGCCGCCCCGGCCGGGCCGCCTCCGACGCTCAAGGGTCGTGCGCAGACCCTCGAGGTCCGTCTCGCCGAGGAGCCCGGCCAACGCCGGGCCTCGGGCCCGGGGCGCGACGGACATCCCGTCACGCCGGAGGTCGCCCGCGGGTAGCGGAGGACGCGGGGTTACCCGATGCCCAGGGCCTTGCCGGCGCGCGTGACGTCGCGCGGCTTCACCCACAGGATCACGCCGTAGCGGCCACTGCCCGCACAGACGGCATCGGTGGCCGTCACGTTGACCTTGGCGGCGGCCAGCCGACCGAGAACGTCGGACACGGCCCCCACGCGGTCGTCACCCTGGATGAGGAAGCCCTTCTTCGGCCCCTTGAGCTTCCACTTCGCCTGCTTGGCGGCGGCGACGAACGCCGCCGAGTCCGCGGGGACGAAATCGAGCTGGGCCTGCTGGCCCTTGGGAAAGCCGGAGAACGCCAGCAGGTTGACGCCGGCCTTCTTGAGCTGGTCCAGCATGCGCGCCGCCTCGCCCGCCTTGTCCGGCGCCATTACGTAGAAGTAGTCCACCAGGCTGATGCTCTCGCCCATAGGCCCCTCCCTGAGTGGATGTGGGATTGCCAGCGCCGGGGAGTCTACCCTATCCAGCCGTCGGCAGCGTGACGCGCACAACGGTCCCCTTGCCGACGTCGCTGTCGATGGCCAACTCGCCGCCCTGCGCGACCACGAGATGCTTGACGATGGCCAGCCCGAGGCCGGTGCCCCCGAGCTCGCGTGACCGCGCCTTGTCGACCCGGTAGAAGCGCTCGGTGATGCGGGGCAGATCCGCCGCCGGGATCCCGATCCCCGTATCGCGCACGGCGACCTCCACCATACCCGGTGACGTCGTCTGGCCGCTCACCGTGACCTGGCCGCCGGCCGGCGTGAACTTCACGGCATTGTCCACGAGGTTGATGAGGATCTGCGCCAACCGGTCGCGGTCGGCCCGCACCAGCGGCAGGTCGGCGGGCAGCGCGACCTCGAGGGCGACGGCGCCGCTGTCCGCGCGCGGGCGGATGATCGCGATGACCGAGTCCACCACCTCGCCTAGCGGCGTCGGCTCGATCCGGAGCGTGACCTTCCCCAGCTCGATGTTGGAGAGGTCGGTGAGATCGTTCAACAGCCGGCCGAGCCGCTCGGTGTGGCGCGCCACGATCTCCAGAAACTTGCGAGCGTGGGCCCGGTCCTCGAGCGCGCCGCCCAGAAGCGTCTCCAGGTAGCCCTGGATCGCCGTCAGCGGCGTCCTGAGCTCGTGCGAGACATTGGCCACGAACTCCGTCCGGACCTGCTCGAGGCGCCGCAGCTCGGTCACGTCGTGCAACACCATGACCACCCCGACCTCGTCGGCGCCGAGACGAAGCGGCACCGCGTTGACTTGAAGTCGGCGTGCGACCAGGCCGGGCAACGTCAGCTCCCGGCGCGCCACCCGCCCCATGCCGGCCGCCTGGGCCTGGCGCAGGAGCGCATGGAGGTCGGCGTTGCGCACGACCTCCAGGAACGGCTTGCCCTCTTCGCGAGCCAGCCCCACGCCCAGCATGGCGCGGGCCCTCTCGTTGAGCAGGGCGACGTGATTGCGACCGTCGAGAGCGATGACGCCCTCGACCATCCCGTCCAGGATCGCCGCGATCTTGGCCCGCTCCTGCTGCAGGTCCTCGAGCTTGTCGCGCAGGCTGGCGGCCATGGCGTTGAGGGCCCGGCCGAGCTGGCCGATCTCGTCGGGCGACCGCACCGAGGCCCGCGCCGAGAAGTCACCCGCGCTCATGGCCCGGGCCACCGATTGCATCTGGACCACGGGGCGGGTGACCCGGTGGGCCACGAAAAGACCGATGGCGAGGGCGACGGCCAGGGCCACCAGGCCGCCGACGAGCAGGGCGCGGTGGATCGCCGCGTACGACGAGGTCACCACGCGCAGGGGCAGCGCCGTCAGGACGACACCCAGGATGTGGCCGTTGTCGCGGACGGGCACTGCCACGTAGAGCAGCGGCTCGCCGACGGTCGCGCTGCGCCGGAGGTCCCGGCCCTGACGGCCGGCCAGCGCCGCTTCCACCTCCGGCCGCCCGCGGTGGTTCTCGATCCTCGCGAGGTCCCGGAGCGCGACCTCCGACTCCCCTACCACCCGCCCCTCGGCGGTGATGAGCATGATCCGGAAGTCGCTGGCGCGGCCGGCCTGGACGGCGAAGGCCTGGGTCTCCTCCGTGGTCGCGTCCCGCGCGAGCAGCGCGCGGGCCTCGTCATGCAGAAGGCGAGCGGCGCCGGCCAGCCGCGCCTCCAGTCCTTCGACGGCCAGTCGTTCCAGCGCGCGATTCAGATAGAGCCCGGCGATCAGCAGGATGAGGGCGACGAAGCCCAGGAGGGTCAGGGTGAGCTTGACCGCGATGCGACGGCGGAGGCGGTGAATCAGCCCGGCCAGCATGTCAGCCGTCCGCTTCCAGGCGGTACCCGACACCCTTGATGGTGGTGATGCGCCGCTGCTCGGCCCCCAGCTTGGCCCGCAGGCGGCGAATGTGGACATCCACGGTCCGCGACTCGATCTCTCCGGCCCGCGCATAGCCCCACACCCGGTCGAGAAGATGTTCGCGGGACAACACGCGCCCGGCGGCCTCCATGAGCGCCTGGAGGAGATCGAACTCCTTCGGCGTGAGCACGACGGGTACCCCGCCCACGTCGACCTGGTGTCGCGCCGGATCGAGGGTGATCGATCCCGTGCGGTATACCTTGTCGCTGGTCGGCCGCGTCCGTCGCAACACCGCACGCACCCTGGCCACCAGCTCTTTCGGCGAGAAGGGCTTCACCACGTAGTCGTCCGCGCCCACCTCGAGACCTACCACTCGCTCCACCTCGTCGGCTTTGGCCGTGAGCATGATGATGGGCACGGCGGCGCTGGCGCTGTCGGCACGGAGCCGCCGGCACACCTCGAGGCCGTCGAGCTCCGGCAGCATGAGATCGAGGACGATGAGGTCGGGCGGCCGCGCTCGCACCTCCTGGAGCGCCTCCAGACCGGTGGCCGCGGTGCGGGAGCGGAACCCCTCCTGGGTGAGGTGGTGCACGATCAGGCGGCGGATGTCCGGCTCGTCCTCCACCACCAGGACCTCGGGCGCCATGGCGACACTCTAGCCTAGGCGGCGCGCGGAGGCCCGCCTTTGACCCGGGCGCTTCGGCTGGGCTAGGCGCGCACGGCGGGGAGGATGGCCTGCAGCAGCCACATGAACAGGGCACCCAGAGTGATCGTCACCGGGAGCGTCAGCAACCACGAGAGGAAGATTTCGAGCGTGATTCCCCATCGCACGGCGGACAGGCGACGCGCCGCTCCGACTCCGAGGATGGAGGACGTGATGGCGTGGGTGGTGCTGACGGGAATGCCGAGCTCGGATGCGAACTGGATCACGCTCGCCCCCGACACTTCCGCGGCAAACCCCTGCACCGGGTCGAGTGCCGTCACTCTCAGCCCGAGGGTCCGGACAATGCGCCAGCCACCATACGCCGTGCCGAGTGCGGCGACGGACGCGCAGCTGAGGACGACCCACAGCGGCACGTGAACTTCCTTCCAGCCGAAGTGGAGCGCCAGGGCCATGGCCAGGACGCCCATGGGCTTCTGGGCGTCGTTCCGGCCGTGACTGAACGCCATGTAGGCTGCTGACAGCCGCTGGAGATGGGTAAAGGCGGGCATCACCCGGGCCCGCGGTCGGCGGTGGAATGCCCAGTAGATGGCGATGAGAAGGCCCAGGCCCCCAATGAACCCCAGGCTTGGAGAGGCGACGATCGCGACCAGCGTCTTGGTCAAGCCGTCCCACCGGATGACATCCGTCCCCGCCGTGGCGATACCGGCACCGACGACTCCGCCGATCAGCCCGTGCGTCTCGCTGACGGGAATCCCGGCGCGGTAGGTGAAGAGGCTCCAGCTCATCGCGCCGGCCAACGCGGCGACGACGGTCGTGAGCGAGAGCACCGAGGGATCGACGAGGCCCTTGCCAATCGTGAGGGCCACGGCCGTGCCCGTGAGCCCTCCCAGCAAGTTGAAGACGCCCGCCACCAGGACGGCGGCGCGCGGCGTGAGGACTCGCGAGCCGACCGACGTCGCAACCGCGTTGGCCGCGTCGGTGAAGCCGCCGACAAACGCGTAGACGTAGGCGAGGAGCACCGCCAAACCAAACACGAATGCGGGCTCGGGCATCTCTCGCTCCGCTCAGGGGGCCCGCGATCTCATTCCCGGCGCGGGATTGGACGGGTGGGCCACTGGTGGCCGCCCCGACGCGCAGGGCGGCGACGGCCGGGACGTCAGGTCTGTTTCAAGACGATGGCTTCGATCACGTTGACGACGTCCTCACACCGATCGGTCACGATCTCCATCGTCTCGTAGATCTCCTTCCACTTGATGATCTCGATCGGGCTCGGCTCTTCATCGAAGAGGGCGGCCAGGCTGTCGCGCAGAACGTTGTCGGCCACGTTCTCGAGACGATTCACCTCGACCGCGTGCTCGTGAAAGGTGCGGTCGCTGGCCCGCAGCGAACGGATGGCCCGGTCCATCGGCTTGACGATGTTGAGGATCACATCGGCCAACGCGCGACATCCGGAGGTCGGCTCTTTGATGCGATAGACCACCAGGCGCTCAGCCGAAGCCTCGATGTAGTCGAGGACGTCGTCGAGGCGACTGGCCAGGGCGTGGATGTCCTCGCGATCGATCGGCGTGATGAATGTTGTGTTCAATCGTCGGACGATCTCGTGGGTGATCTGATCGCCCTGGTGCTCGACCTCCGTGATGGCGTGGAGCTTGGCCCGGGCATCGGCGAAGGTGTGGACCAGTTCGTGGAGCAGACCGGCCGCCCGGATGATGTGCTGAGACTGCTGCTCGAACAGGTCGAAAAAGCGGACTCCTTTGGGAATCAGGTTGAACATGACGGGGTCGGGTCCGAGTGTAGCGGAAGTGTCCCGGGCGTGCCAGCGGTGGCCCTAGGGGTAGTGCCCAGTCGAGGGGCGAGGCGTCGGGGGGCCGCGCCCGGCCCGACGCCTACGCTCTTTACACCCGCCCGAGCTGGCCAGACTGAATGGCGTTCACGAGAACGTTCCACTCGGCTTTCTTGAGGACGACGGTGTTGTCGGCCTCGCCGATGCGAATGGTGTCGCCCTCGATGACGACCTCCGGGCAGTTGTCGCACCCAGGGCAGAGCGAGACGGCGATCTTCTCCATAGCGTGTCACCCCCCTTCGCTTCGAGGTGCGGGCAGACGGCGGCCAGGCGCCTATCCGTTGAGCCCCAAGAATTCAATATGCTTCGCACCCCGGCGAGCATGCCTTCGAGGTCCGCGACCTTCTGCTTCAGGAGTGCTCGGATGTGGACGCACGGGGCGGAGCCCGAACGCCGGAGCGCCACGATGCGCCTGATCTCGCCGAGCGTGAGCCTCAGCCGCCGGGCCTGACTGACGAAGGTCAGCAGTCTCAGCACGTCGGAGTCGTAATACCGGTAGCCGGATGGTGTGCGGCGTGGGGCCGTGAGAATCCCGCGGGCCTCGTACAGCCGGAGCGCCTTTCGGCTGACACCGCTGCGCGCCGCTACCTCCCCGATGAGCAGGCCGTTTTGCCGCTCCATGACGGGATCACAGCGCTTACCCCAAGGGGCAAGGTCAAGAGCCCAGCCTGGCGATTCGAACCGGTGGGGGGTGCCGGGGGGAGCGGCGGTCGCTCCCCCCGACCTCAATCAAATGTCGAAGTACAGCGCGTACTCCCAGGGGTGCGGGCGCAGCCGGATGGGATCGACCTCGTTCTTCCGCTTGTAATCGATCCACGTCTCGATCAGATCCGGGGTGAAGACGTCGCCCTTGAGCAGGAACTCGTGGTTCTTCTCCAGGATGTCCAGCACCTCGTCCAGCGCGCCGGGCAGCTGCTTGACCTTCTTGGCCTCGGCCGCCGGCAGCTCGTAGAGGTCCTTGTCGATGGGCTTGCCGGGGTCGATCTTGTTGGCGATGCCGTCCAGGCCGGCCATGACGCAGGCGGCGAACGACAGATAGGGGTTGCAGGACGGGTCGGGCGTCCGAAACTCGATGCGCTTGGCCTTCTCCGAGCGCGAATACATGGGGATGCGCACGCAGGCCGAGCGGTTGCGCTGGCTGTACACGAGGTTGATGGGCGCCTCGTAGCCGGGCACCAGCCGCCGGTAGGAGTTCGTGGTCGGCGCGATGATGGCGCAGAGTGCCGGGGCGTGCTTGAGGATGCCGCCGATGTAGTGCAGGCACATCTTGGAGATGTCGGCGTAGCTGCCCCGCTCGTAGAAGAGGTTCTTGCCGTTCTTCCAGAGCGACTGGTGGGTGTGCATCCCCGAGCCGTTGTCCTGGAAGAGGGGCTTGGGCATGAACGTGGCCGTCTTGCCCCATTTCCGCGCGGTGTTCTTGGCGCAGTACTTGTACCACATGACCCGGTCGGCCAACTTGGTCAGCGTGTCGAACCGCATGTCGACTTCCGTCTGTCCCGCCGTGGCCACCTCGTGGTGGTGGACCTCGATCTTCACCCCCACGCTCTCCAGAGCCAGCACCATGTCCGAGCGGATGTCCTGGAACTTGTCCATGGGCGGTACCGGGAAGTAGCCCTGCTTGTAGCGCGGCTTGTAGCCGAGGTTCGGGCGGTCCGGCGTCCCCTCCTTTCCGGAGTTCCAGAAGCCGGCCTCGGAGTCGATGTAGTAGAAGCCGTAGTTGTAGCTCTGGTCGAAGCGGATGTCGTCGAAGAAGAAGAACTCCAGCTCCGGTCCGATGTAGACGGTGTCGGCGAGCCCGCTCTTCTTGAGGTAGGCCTCGGCCTTCTGGGCGATGTACCGCGGGTCACGGGTGTAGGCCTTGCCCGTCACCGGGTCCTTCACGTTGCAGATCAGCACCATCGTCGGCACCGCCGTGAAGGGGTCCATGACCGCCGTGGTGGGGTCGGGTATCAGCAGCATGTCCGACTCGTCGATCGTCTGGAAGCCACGGATGGAGGAGCCATCGAAGCCGATACCTTCCTCGAACAGCTCCTCGCCAAGCTCGCTCACCGGGATCGAGAAGTGCTGCCAGAGGCCCGGCACGTCGATGAACCGGAGGTCGACGATCTTGGCGCCCTTCTCCTTGGCCAGCTTGAGGACATCCTTGGGGGTCATGCCGAACTCCTTCTCCTCGTCGTGAGGGTTATCGGTAGCCGGAGGCCGGCGGCCGCCATGGGCGGCGCCGGCCTGGCTACCTTAAGAAACCCGGGCGGCAAAATCAAGGCCGCGTGTTCAGTGCGCCGTACGGACCTTGGCCTCCGTGGGGCGCACCGCCCCCCCGAACGCGCCCCCGCCTGCGAACTCCCCGTACGTGCCGCCCCCCAGGGTGTAGGCCGTCTCCGAATGCTGGGAGAGGTCCAGGCCGGCCATCTCGTCCTCCTCGGTCACCCGGAGCCCGACGATGGCGTCGACGACCTTGAGGATGACGGCGGTCATGACGATGGCCAGCGCGTAGGTGGCCGCGATGGCCACGATCTGCGTCCAGAGCTGGCCCGGATTGCCGTAGAACAGACCGTCGCCGCCGGCCTCGTTCACGGCCTTGGAGGCGAAGAGCCCGGTGGCCAGCGCTCCCCAGGTTCCGCCCACGGCGTGCACACCCACCACGTCGAGCGAGTCGTCGTACCCCAGCTTCGACTTGAAGTTGCAGGCGGTGTAGCAGAGGGCGCCGGCCAGGGCGCCGATGATGACCGACGCCATGGGCCCCACGTACCCCGAGGCCGGGGTGATGGCGACCAGGCCGGCGACCGCGCCCGAGGCCGCGCCCAGCACCGTGGGCTTGCCCCGGGTGGCCCACTCGGTGAACATCCAGCCCAGGGCGGCGGCCGCCGCCGCCGTGTTGGTGGCAGTGAAGGCGCTGACCGCCAGCCCGCTGGCCTCCAGCGCGCTGCCGGCGTTGAAGCCGAACCACCCGACCCAGAGCAGGCCCGCCCCCACGACGGTGAGGGGGAGGTTGTGGGGCTGCATGGGCTGGTGGCCGTAGCCGCGCCGGCGTCCGATCATGAGGGCGCAGACCAACGCGGAGACACCGGACGAGATGTGAACCACCGTCCCGCCGGCGAAATCGAGCGCGCCCATCTTCTTGAGCCAGCCGCCGTCGCCCCACACCCAGTGGGCCAGCGGGTCGTAGACCAGCGTCGCCCACAGCAGCGTGAACAGGATGAACGCCGAGAACTTCTTGCGCTCGGCGAAGGCGCCGGTGATGAGCGCCGGCGTGATGATGGCGAACATCATCTGGAAGAGCATGAACGCCTGATGGGGAATGGTTTTGGAGTAGGTGTCGAACGGCTCCAGGCCCACGCCGCGCAGGCCGATCCACTCCAGACCGCCGATGATTCCGCCCTTGTCGGGCCCGAAGGCCAGGCTGTAGCCCCACAGGACCCACTGCACGGAGATGAGGGCGGCGATGATGAAGCTGTGCATCAGCGTGGCCAGCGCGTTCTTCTGGCGCACCATGCCGGCATAGAAGAGGGCCAGGCCGGGTGCCGTCATCATGAGCACCAGGGCCGACGAGGTGAGCACCCAGGCGGTGTCGCCCTTGTCGATCTTCGACGGCGCGGGGGCGGCGGGCGCCGGGGCTCCGGCGGCCGGTGCAGCGGGTGTGGCCGGCGCCTGGGCGAGGGCCGCTCCTGCTCCGGCAACGACGAGGACCACTGCCAAGGCGAGCGTCAGTCGCTTCACGGCACGTCCCTTCCTCTCTGCCACCCGCCCGGCCGAGCGCCGGCGGGTCGGCGAAACGCTCCTAGAGCGCACTTTCATCGCGCTCCCCGGTGCGGATGCGGATCGCGGTCTCGACGGGGCACACGAAGATCTTGCCGTCCCCGATGTTGCCGGTCTTGGCCGCCCCGGCGATGACGTCGGCGACCTTGCTGGCCAGGTGATCGGGCACCACCACCTCGACCTTGATCTTGGGCAGGAAGTCGACGGTGTACTCGCCGCTGCGGTAGAGCTCGGTGTGCCCCTTCTGCCGCCCGAACCCCCGCACCTCCGACACCGTCATGCCGATCACCCCGATGCCGGTGAGCGCTTCCTTCACGTCGTCGAGCTTGAACGGCTTGATGACCGCCTCGATCTTTTTCATCGCGGGCCCTCCGCGAGGGTTCCGGGAGCAACGGGCATGCCGAACCGGACGGGGTTTGAAAGGGTCCGAAAATCAGGCAGTTCGTCACCAGTGGAGTGGAACCGAGGTGCCCAGTGAACAGGCAACGGGCGACGACTGCCCGCCTTTCGAGCGCGGCCTTGCCCGCGCAACCGTGTCACACCCGGCGCGAACGGGGAGGTTTGGAGGGGGCGGCCGCTGCCCCCTCCAACTTCATGGGAGCCGTTGAGGCCCCCTCCGACGTTAGGTGGGCCGCTGGGGGATGCCGTGCTTCCGCATCTTGGAATAGAGCGTCGGACGGCGCAGGCCGAGCAGGGCGGCCGCCGCCTGCTTGTTCCACCGCGTGGTCTCCAGCGCCTTGAGGATCGAGGCCCGCTCGATCTCCTCCAGGGACCCCGACGGCACCTCCGAAGGCACGATGGCCGCTGCGGCCCCGGCGGTGCGCTGGAGCGACTCGGGCAGATCGGCCACCGTGAGCTGCTTGCCGCGGGAAACGAGCACGGCGTGCTCGATGGCGTGTTGCAGCTCGCGGACGTTGCCGGGCCACGGGTAGTGCAGCAGGCGGCGGGAGGCCTCGGGCTCGAGGCCCTCCACCGGCCGCGCGTGCTTGCGGCTGTAGCGCTCCACGAAGGCGTGGATGAGGAGCGGGATGTCGTCGCGCCGGTCCCGCAGGGGCGGAACCTGGATCGTCACGGTGTTGATGCGGAAGTAGAGATCCTGGCGGAGCTGGCCGTCCTTGAGCGCCGCCTCCGCGCTGCGGTTGGTGGACGAGATCAGCCGGAAATCCACGGTGACCGCCCGGGTGCCACCGATCCGCCGGACCACCCGCTCCTCGAGCACCCGCAGAAGCTTGGCCTGCAGGTCGACGGGCATCTCGGTGATCTCGTCGAGCAGCAGCGAGCCGCGGTGCGCCTCCTCCAGCAGGCCCGTCTTCTCGGCGGTGGCGCCGGTGAACGAGCCTTTGGTGTGCCCGAACAGCTCCGACTCGATCAGGTCCTTGGGCAGCGCCGCGCAGTTGATCTTGATCCAGGGGCCCTCGCGGCGGGGGCTGCGCTCGTGCAGGGCGTTGGCGATCAGCTCCTTGCCGGTGCCGCTCTCACCCACCAGGAAGACGTTGGCGTCGGCGTCAGCCACGGAGGCCACGGTCTCCATCACCCGCCGCATCGACGGGGCGGCGAACAGGATCTCGCTGTCGGCGGTCTGCTCGGCCAGCCGGCGACGAAGGTCGGAGTTCTCGGCCACCAGCTTGCGGTGCTCGAGAGCGTTCTTGATGAGCCCCAGGACCTCGTCGGAATCGAACGGTTTCTCGAGCACGTAAAAGGCACCGGCCCCCTTCGTGGCCTCCATCGCCTTCCGCACCGAGCCGTAGGCGGTGACGATGATGACCTCGATGGACGGGTCGCGCTGCTTGAGCTCGCGGGTCAACGCGATGCCGTCGCCGTCCGGCAACATGAGGTCCACGATCGCGGCCTGGGCCTCGGTCTGGGCCAGGGCGGCCAGCGCCGTCTGGACGCTGCCGGCAATGCGCACGGCATAGTCCTCGGCCTCCAGGGTCATACGCAGCCCGTCCACGATGGTCGGCTCGTCGTCGACCACCAGGATCGTCCGCCCGAGCTTCACCGCTCCTCCCCGGCGGGCGCCGGCGGCGTCCCCACGGGCAGGCGGACGCGCGCGTGCGTGCCGTGGCCGAACGTGCTCTGGATGGTGAGCTCGCCGCCGTGCCGGTCGATCACCGAGCGGGCGATGGCCATGCCGAGCCCGGTGCCGTCCGGCTTTGTGGTGAAGAACAGATCGAAGGCCCGGGCCAGGGTCTCGTCGCTCATGCCGCAGCCCGTGTCGTCGATGGCGATGGTGATCATCCGGCTGTCAGGCGTGTAGAGCGTGCCGACCCGGAGCCGGCCGCGGCCGCCCAGCGCCTCCAGGCCATTGAGAATCAGGTTGAGGAACGCCTTGCGAAGTTCGCGTGCGTCCACGTAAGCCTCGGGGCAGGCGGGATCGTAGGCCCGTACCACCTCGATGCCCTCGTCCGGGCAGCGGGCTCGGGCCAGTCCGATGCAATCCTCCAGGAGGGGGCCCAGCGCGGCGGGAGCGCGGCGGAGCTCGGGCGGCCGCCCGAAGGCTGTGATCTCGGCCACCACCGCGGCCAGGTGGTCCACGGTGGCGGTGATCTTTCGCGCCAGCTCGGCGGTCTCCCCGTCGCCGCTCTTGTCCATACGCTGCTCGAGGTGGCGGGCGTACAGCCTGAGCCCGGCCAGGGGATTCTTGAGCTCGTGGGCCACCTGCGTCGCCATACGGCCCAGGGCGGCCAGGGCCCCGCTGCGCAGCCGCTCCAGCTCGTGCGAGTTGCGGACGGCAATGGCCGCCTGCGAGGAGAAGAGCGCTAGCAACTCCAGGTCGTCCTCCGTCGGCTCCACTCGAGCGGGCGTCTCGATGACGAGGGCGCCGGCCGGCCCACGCTGGATCACCAGCGGGGCGGCCATGATCACGCGCCCCTCGGTGCCCGGGGCCGTGGTGGGGGCGCCCTTGTCGATGGCCTGCGCCGCCGCCTCTACCAGCGCGCTCCAGGCCGGCGGCGGCGAGCCCGCGCTGGCCATCGGCGTGAGGCGGCCGTTCACGAGCTGGAAAACGACCGAGCGCTCCGCCTCGGTGGTCTCCACTGCCGCCTGGGCCACCGCGTCGAGCACGCGGGCCATGACGCCGGAGGACGCGAAGGTGTCCCCGATCATGAGCAGGCGCTCGCGGTCCCGCGCCCAGCGGCGGGCGGCCAGCGCCCGGCGGATCTTGGCGCGCAGTTCGTCCCGAACGAACGGCTTGGTAAGGTAATCGAAGGCCCCGCGCTGAACGGCGTCCACCGCCGTCTCGATGGTGCCGTGCGCGGTCATGATCAGCACGGGCAGGCGCGGCTGGCGGGCGTGCACCGCCTCCATGAGCTGGATGCCGTTCATGGGCTCCATGCGGAGGTCGATCAGGGCAAGGTCGAACCGCGTCTCCTCGATAGCCTCGATGGCCTGCTGCGACGAGGTGGTGGCCGTGATCGCGAAGCCCATGGCGATCAGGCGCATCTCGAGCACTTCGAGGATGGCGGCGTCGTCATCGACGATGAGCACCCGGCGCTTCATTGGAGCGGGGGCCGCGAGGCCGGCTTGGGCCGTGGGTGGCCTGTTCTAGGCGCGTATGGCTTCGTGGCTCTAGACCGATTGATCATCTTGATCATCTCGAGTCGTGCAGGTTCGCCCGCCGTAGCCTTTTCGAGGCACGCTCGGTTCATCTGCGGCGCTCGCGGAGGTCTATTTTCTTCATGTTTTCAAGATCTTCTCGCAGCCTTTCGAGATCTTGCTTGAGGCGGCTCAGCTCGGCGTCCCGGGCCGTCAGCTCGTGGCGCAGGCGGGCGACGTCGGCGCGGGCAGCGAGCAGGTTGGTTACCGTCTGGCGACTGGTCTGAGCCCGCGTCGCCAGCCGGTCGCTGGGGTACCTGGCCAGCAGCTCGTCGTAGGTCTGCAGCGCGCCGGCGTAGTCGCCGCGCTCGACCATTCGATCGGCCCGGTCGAGCAGCGTCGCCGAGGGCTGCAGCACCGCGCAGCCGGCCGGTCCAAGCAGCGACAGCGCAAGCACCAGCCGGACGCTCATGGGTGCGCGCTCCCGCGGGGCAGCAGCACGGTGAACCGACTCCCCTTGCCTTCCTGGGACTCGACCGTCACCCGTCCGCCGTGCGCTTCCACCAGGCCTTTGACGATGGGCAGCCCCAGGCCGGTGCCGCCGCGTTCGCGGTGGGCCTGCTCGTACCACCCGAAGATTCGCGGCAACGCGAGCGCGGGGATGCCCACGCCGGTGTCTTCAACCTGGATCTCAACCTCGGCTCCGGCGTCGATCAACCGCACCATCACGCGGCCGCCTCGCGGCGTGAAGCGGATCGCGTTGGTTACCAGGTTGACGATGACCTGGATGAGCCGGTCCTCGTCGCCAAGGTAGTCGAAGCGGGCGCCCACGCGCTCCATCTCCAGGGCCAGCCCCGCCTCCTGGGCCTGCGGCCGCAGCTCGTCCACGCCCTGCCGTACGGTCTCGTCCAGGAACACCGGCAGCCGCTGGATCGCCAGCATGCCGGCCCGCAGGCGCGAGAAGTCCAGGATCTGGTTGACGAGCCGGAGCAAGCGATCGGCTCCCTGCTCGACGATCTCCACCAGGCGGGCCTGCTTGGGGTTGAGACCGCCGGGAACCTCGTCGCGCAGCAGGTGCCCCGCTTCACGCATGGACGTGAGCGGCGAGCGCAGCTCGTGAGAGACGCTGGCGATGAACGTCTCCTTGAGCTTGTTCATCTCGCGCAGCCGCTCGGCCATCGTGTTGAACGACCGCGCCAGCTCGGCCATCTCGTCCCCACCCTGCACGCGGACCGGGTCTCGGAACGAGCCGGCCGCGACCTCCGCGGTGGCCGCCGAGAGCGCTCCCAGCGAGCGGGTGAGCCGCAGCACGATCAGGGCCGTGGCCAGCAAGGCCAGGCCCACGGCGCCTCCCAGGGCCATGAACACGCCCGTCCAGGTGCGGCCCTCCAGCCGCGAGGCCTCGGCCTGAGCGGTCAGGGCCGCGCTGTGGATGTCGTCCATGAGCCGCCCCAGCGAGCTCTCCACGCGCTCGATCAGGGGGCTCGACTCCGTCTCGGCCAGGACGAGCGCGCGTTCACGCTGGCCCTGGCGCACCAGGGCCTGCTCCTCGGCCACCACCCGCTCATAGGCCGTAAACGTCTCGCGCACCCGGTGCAGCCGCGCCTCCTGCTCCGCCGTCGTGAGGAACGAGCCGAGGCCGATGATCTCTTCTCGGACCTGCGCCGCCCGCTCCTGCCATCGGGTCATGTAGCGGGGATCGCCCAGGACCAGCATTCCCGCCTCCAGCCGCGCCAGCGCCGGCATGGCGTCGTTGATGGCGGCGGCGCGGCGCACTGCGGGCACGGTGCGGGTGGAAATGTCGCGGTTGACGGCGACCAGCCGGTTCAGGGCCCGCAGGCTCAGCCCGCTCACGATGAAGAGCGCGGCGATGACCAGTGAGAACGCCAGGAAGAGCTTGACGCCGAGCTTCATCCTGGGTGGGAGGCCCCGTGGCTCGCGATCATGGGGCCGCGAGCCCATTCCTCGAGTCGGTCGGCGAGTTCTTTGGGCGTCATTGTCGGGCCGGGCCGGCGGGTCCACTCTCCGGCTCCCCAAAGATAGCCTGAACGGGCGAGGCTTGTCCCTCTTTGCGGTCGGGCCAGGCCGGCGCCGGGGCTGCCACGCCGTTTTGCAACTCCGTGTAAACGTTGCGCCCACGTGTTTCGCGAATGAGGAGGCTAAGAAGGGTCGAGAGCAGGGTGGAGGCCGCGCATAGGCCGAAGGCGACCCGGTAGGCCTCGACTGGGTACACCCGTGCTCCGGCCACCTCGACCCCAGCCCAATGGGCGTCCAGCACCGCTCCCAGCGGCCCCTGCGTGAGGGCCGCGCCGAGGAAGCCGCCGAGGTTGACGACGGCCACGGCCACCCCTGCCAGTGACGGCGGGTTCACCTCACGGGCGATAGGCCAGGTCAGCATGAAGGCGCCGCTCACCACTCCCAGCGAAAAGAGCACTAGGTAGACGCCACCGAGCGTGAGCTCGCCCAGCGTCAGCACGAAGATGGCCAGGATCAGACACTGGACCGCGGTGAGGATGGTGTACGGCAGCTTGCGACGGCGCACCAGGTGGTCGGAGACCAACCCGGTGAGCGGCCCGGTGACGAGCAGCGCCGTCGCCGTCGCGGTGGCGTAGGCCGCCGCCGTGCCGGTCGTCAGGCCATAGACGTCGCGGAGGTACGGCACCACCCACAGCATCAGGTTCCCGGCCGCCGCGTAGAGGAAGAAGAAGGCCAGGAACGGCGGCCAGGTGTGCCGGTTGGTGAGAACCGTGCCCATGCCGGCCAGGATCGCGCCGAGACCCGGCGTCGGCGCGGCGACCGCCTCCGCACCTTCCGGGTGGTCCCGCACGAGCCAAGCGCAAAGGGCGGCGCCGGCGAGCGTGGCAAGCCCGACCGCGGCGAAGGCGCCGCGCCAGCCGACCAGGCTGACGAGCCAGGCCAACGGTGCCGTGGCCACCAGAGAGCCCAGGACGCCCGCGGTCGCCGTCAGCGCCGAGAGCGTCCCGAATCGGGACGGGGGAAACCAGTTCGCCGCGATCTTCAGCGCGCCGATGAACGTGACCGTGGCGCCGAGCCCGACGACGAAGCGCCCGGCGAAGAGCAGGCTCGTCGTCGGCGCGAGCCCCATGAGCAACGCGCCAAGTCCCATGACCGCCCCGCCCACGGCGACGACGACTCGCACGCCGTAGGCGTCGATGAGCAGGCCGGCGGGGATCATCAGGGCGGCGTATGCGTAGAAATACATCGCCGCCAGCAGCCCGACGATGGCGCCGGTGGCGTGAAAGGCCTGCATCAGCTCCTTGGCGACGACGCCGGGCGCCGGGCGATGGAAGAACGCGATGAGGAAGAGCGCGGTGGGGATCGCCCACATGAGCCAGCGTCGTGACCAAGGCATGCCGCCCACTCATATCAGCGGCCCCGCGCGATTGCAAAGCCTCCGGTCGTGGCCTACCATTACGCGCCATGGAGTTCGGCCTGTCGCTGCCCGGCCGCGGCCCGCTCGCGGGCCCCGACGTCGTGCTCAAGATCGCCGCGCGCGCCGAAGCCCTGCGTTACTCGTCGCTGTTCGTCACCGACCACATCGTGCTGCCCGCCTCCACGGCCCGTTCGATCTACCCGTACTCGCCCTCCGGGCAGTTTCCCGGCGGCTCGCAACAAGACTACCTGGAGCCGCTGGCGATGCTGAGCCATCTGGCCCACGCCACGACGCGGGTGCGGCTGGGCACCAGCGTGCTGGTGATTCCGTACCGGAACCCGCTGACCACCGCCAAGATGCTGGCCACCATCGACGTCCTGTCGAAGGGCCGGGTGATCCTGGGTGCGGGCGTGGGCTGGCTCCGGGAAGAGTTCGAGGCGGTGGCGGCGCCGCCATTCGCGGAGCGCGGGCGCGTGACCGACGAGTATCTCCGGCTCATGCGCGCGGCCTGGACGACCGATCCCGTGACGTTCGAGGGGCGGTACTACAAAGTCCGCGACGTCCACGCGCTCCCCAAGCCCCGGCAGCGCGGCGGGATCCCGATCTGGATCGGCGGCCACACCGACGCGGCGCTCCACCGGGCGGCGTCGGTGGGCGACGGGTGGCATCCCATCGGCTTGCGTCCCCCCGCCGGCCTCATGCCCGACGAGTACGCGGCCAAAGTCAAGCAGCTTCATACCTACGCGCAGCAGGCCGGCCGTGATCCGCGGACCCTCACGCTCAGCTTCCGAGCCCCCATGGAGGTGCGCTCGCGACGCGAGAAGACGCCCGGCGGCGACCGCCCTCTGTTCCAGGGCTCGCCGGCGGAGATCGTCGGCGACATCGACCGCTACCGGGCGCTCGGGGTGCGCCACTTCGTGTTCGATCCCGTCCGCCCGGATGTCAAGGCCATGCTGGCCAACATGGAGCGCTTCGCCCACGACGTCCGCCCCAAGTTGCGGGGTTCGAGATGATGAATCGGTCTAGAACAACGAAGCCATGCGCGCCTCGAGCAGGCCACCCACGGCGCAAGCCGGCCACGCGGCGCCCGCTCCAACAATGACCATTAGCCACGCGGAAGCGTCTGCCCTCATCACCACGCCGCCCCCGGCGCTGGACGAACTGCTGGCCCGAGCGGGCGCGCTCCGCGACCGCGGGCGGGGCCGGCGAGTGACGTTCTCCAAGAAGGTCTTCGTCCCGCTGACGACGCTCTGTCGCGACTACTGCCGCTACTGCACCTTCCGCCGCGATCCCGGCGAGCCCGGCGCCCATACGATGACGCCCGATGAGGTCGTCGCGCTGGCCCAAGCCGGCGGGCGCATCGGCGCCAAGGAGGCCCTGTTCTCCCTCGGCGACCGGCCGGAGGCCGTCTTTGCCGAGCAGCGCGAGTTCCTCCGGCGGCACGGGTACCGCACGACGCTCGAGTATCTGCAATCCATGTGTGCGCTGACTCTCCGCGAGTCGTCGCTGCTGCCCCACGTCAACCCCGGGCTCATGGGCGAGCGTGACCTGGCGGCGCTGCGCGAGGTCACGGTGAGCATGGGCTTGATGCTGGAAACGACGTCCGAGCGGCTGCTGGCCGCGGGGATGGCCCACGACCAGGCGCCCGACAAGGTGCCGCGCCGCCGGCTCAAGACCATCGAGCTGGCCGGCAAGCTCCAGGTCCCGTTCACTACCGGTCTCCTCATCGGCATCGGCGAGACGTTGGGCGAGCGGGTGGACGCGCTCTACGCCATCCGCGATCTCCACGAGCGGTATGGGCACGTCCAGGAAGTGATCATCCAGAACTTCCGGGCCAAGCCGCGCATCGCCATGCGACAGGCGCCGGAGCCGACGCTCGACGATCTGCTCCGCACGGTGGCGGTCGCGCGCCTCGTGCTCGGCCCCGACGTTAATCTACAAGTGCCGCCGAACCTCTCGCCGCACGCCTACCCTCGTCTGCTCGCGGCCGGGCTCAACGACTGGGGCGGCATCTCGCCGCTCACCATCGACCACATCAACCCCGAGGCCCCGTGGCCGGTGATCTCCGATCTTCGCCGCGCGACGGAGAGCCAGGGGTTCACGCTGCGCGAGCGCCTCGCCATCTATCCCGAGTACGCCACGCGGCCCGAGTTCGTGACCGAAGCGCTACGCCCCCGCGTCGAGGCGTGGATCGACGGCGAGGGGCTCGTGAGGGAGTGCCATGAGCACTGGCGACACTGGTAGGCTGACCCCGGCCCTGGACTGGGCCTCGCCGGCGGTACGCGGGAGCCTGGCCCGCGCCCTGGACGGCGCTGAGGTCTCCGTCGAGGACGGGCTCGTGCTGGCCGCCGTTCGCGGCCGCGACCTGCAGGCCCTGGCCCTGGCTGCCGATGAGATGCGGCGGCGGCAGGTCGGTGACCTCGTCACGTTCGTCGTCAACCGCAACATCAACTTCACCAACGTCTGCATCAAGCACTGCACCTTCTGCGCTTTCAGCCGTGATCACCGCGAAGAGGAGGGCTACTTCCTGCCCGTCGAGGAGGTCGTGCGGCGAGCCCAGGAGGCCTGGGATCTGGGAGCCACCGAAGTGTGCATCCAGGCCGGGCTACCGCCCAAGCTCGACGGCCGCCACTACATCGAGCTCTGTCACGCCCTCAAGCGCGCCCTGCCCGATGTGCACCTGCACGCGTTCTCACCGGAGGAGGTGCTCTACGGCTCGGTGCGATCTGGGCTGCCCGTGCGGGAGTATCTCGCGGAGCTCAAAGCGGCCGGGCTCGGCACCCTGCCCGGGACCTCCGCGGAAATCCTCGACCAGGAGATCCGGGACCGCATCGCCCGCGGCCGCATCACGGTGGCGCAGTGGGTGGAGGTCGTCACCACCGCACATTCCCTGGGCATCCGCACCACCTCCACCATCATGTACGGACACGTGGAGTCGCCCGCCCACTGGGTCCGTCACATGGCGCTCCTGCGCTCCATCCAGAAGGACACCGGCGGCTTCACTGAGTTCGTGCCGCTGTCCCTCATCTACACCGAGGCGCCGATGTGGGCCAAGCGGCTCGTCCCCGGCGTGCGTCCCGGCGCCAGCGGCGCCGAGGTGGTCACGATGCACGCCCTGGCCCGACTCCTGTTGGGCCCGACGCTCCGAAACGTGCAGTGCTCGTGGGTCAAGGAGGGTCCGAAGCTCGCGCAGTTGCTGCTCGACGCCGGGGCCAACGACCTGGGGGGGACCCTGATCAACGAGTCCATCTCGACCTCGGCCGGCGCCGGCTACGGGCAGCTGGTGCCGCCGGCCGAGCTCAAGCGCCTCGTGCGCGACGCCGGCCGCGTCCCGGCCCAGCGGGACACGGTGTACACGATCCTGCGTCGCTATGACGGGCCCGACGACGAGGCCTCACCGCTCGACGTCGTGGAGGACGCTGAATCGCGGTTCGGGTCGTACCGCCGCTTGATCGCGTCGGGCGAGTTCCGCTACACGCGACGGTAGCCGGCTCAGTGGCCTTGTGGTATTAATTCACGTCTCTCACTCTCACCCGACCAACAGGAGGCTGCCCGTGGCGAAGATGATGACGAAGTCCGCGACCTTCTCCCATCTCTCGCAGAAGTCCAACCTCTCGAAGAAGCAGGTCGCGGAGCTCTTCGACGAGCTCCTCAGGCTGGCCACCAAGGAGGCCAAGAACGGGTTCGTCGTGCCCGGCTTCGGCAAGCTCGTGCTGGCGAATCGTAAGGCGCGCATGGGTCGGAACCCGCAGACCGGCGAGCCGCTCAAGATCCCTGCGAAGCGTGTGTGCAAGTTCCGGCTGGCCAAGAGCGTCAAGGACGCGGTGCTTGGGAAGAAGTAGTCCCCGGCGGCGCCGCTCCGTCGAGGGGCCGGCGCCGGCGTCCGCCACCCCGAACGTCGGTGTTGGCCTGGCCCCCACTCCATCGCTGTCTGCCGCGACCGCGCCGCGCGTGTGGCAGGGCGTGGGCTACCGTCCGCTACCCGAGCCGGCGGTCGCCCGCCCGCTCTTCGACTTCGCGGCGCTGCCCTGGCCGGCGCACCACGCCTTCGGCTGGGGAGCGTTCGTGGCCGGCCCGTCCGCGGCCGAGCGCCTGGTGGGCGCGCTGATGGCCGAAGCCGACCAGCGCGCAATGTTCTTTCACGGGCCGGTGGTGCGCGAGGGCGACGACCCTATGGAGATCGCGGCCCAACTGGTGGCCGCGGCGATCGATCACGCCGTCGCGCTGGGCGGCGAGACGCTCTTCACGCGACCGCAGGGGCTCGACCGGGTGTGGGTGCGCTTCGGCTTCATCCCGCTGCCGGAGAGCACGTTGCCGGAAAGCCTGGCCGGCCGGCCCGGGGCCGGTCTCTACGCCTGGCGCGGGGGCAGCGCGCTCTGGATGCTGCGCGAGGGGCCGCGCGAGTGAGGCGATGAGGGTTACGGCGATCGCCGGTGGCACCGGTGCCGCCAAGCTGCTGCGGGGATTCGCGGCCTGTCTCTCCTCGGACGACCTCACCGTCATCGGCAACACCGGCGACGACAGCGAGATCTGGGGCCTCCACGTCTCTCCCGATCTGGATACCGTCACCTATGCGTTGGCGGGGCGACTCGACGCCGAGCGGGGCTGGGGGCGCGCCCACGAGAGCTTCCGGTGCCTCGAGGCCATGGCCGAGCTGGGTGCCGAGACGTGGTTCAACCTCGGGGACCGCGACCTGGCCACCCACGTCTTTCGCACTGAGGCCCTGCGCCGCGGCGCCCGTCTCTCGGAGGTGACCGCGGAGATCGCCCGCCGGCTCGGCGTGGCCGCCCGGATTTTGCCGATGAGCGACGAGCCGGTCCGGACGCGCGTTCAGACGCCGGACGGCTGGCTCACGTTCCAGGAATACTTCGTGCGCGAGAAAGCCCTGGTCGAGGTCCTCGACGTGTCGTACGAGGGTGCCCAGCAGGCCCGGCCGGCGCCCGGTGTCGAAGAGGCCATCGCCAGCGCCGACCTGCTCGTCGTCTGCCCGTCGAATCCGGTGACGTCGATTGGCCCCGTGCTGGCCGTACCGGGAATCATCGAGGCGCTGGGCCGAGCCCCCGCGATGGTCGTCGGTGTCAGCCCCATCGTGGGCGGCGCGCCGGTCAGCGGCCCCGCCGCTGCTCTCATGCGCGCTCGCGGCCTGCCGGTCTCGCCGGCCGGGCTCGCCCGCGCCTACATGCCGTGGCTCGACGTGCTCCTGGTGGACGAGCGGGACCGCACCAGCGCGCCCGAGGTGCGGCAGCAGGGTGTGTCGCCCATCGTCGCCGACATCGTGATGACCAATCGCGCGCGGGAGGTGGCGCTGGCCAGACGCGTCCTGGAGGCCGCTCGGCCATGATCGTCGCCGCCGTCCCCGTCAAGGATCTGGTCAACGCCAAGCAGCGGCTGATGCCCATCCTGGGTCCGGACGAGCGCCGGCACCTTGCCCGGGCGATGTTGCGCGACGTCCTCCGCGCGCTGGCCGCCGCGCGATTCGACCTCGTGTGGGTGGTCACGCGGGACGCCGACGTGGCGGCGATCGCGCGGACGCTCGGCGCCGACGTCCTCGCTGAAGAGGTGAACCGCGGGCACACCGCGGCCGTGGCGCTCGCTCAGCACGAGGCCAGGCGGCGCGGCGCCGGCGTGTTTGTCACCGTGCCCGGCGATGTGCCCTGCGCGACCGCCGGTGAGCTCGAGGCGCTGGCCCGGGCCGCCACCGCGCGCACACCGATTGCGGTGCTCACGCCCTCGCGCACGGGCCGCGGCACCAACGGTGTCGCGCTGGCGCCACCCGACGCCATGCCGCTCACGTTCGGCGAGCCCTCGTTCGAGAACCACCTCGCGCTGGCCCGCCGGCTGCATCTCGTCCCCCACGTGCTGCCGATGCCCGGCCTCGGTCTCGACATCGACGGCGCCGAGGATCTCGACGCGCTGGCCGCCGAGGGCGGCGCCACCGAAAGCGGCCGCCTCGTGGCGACCTGGAACGTCACCGCGCGGACAGCGATGACCGCGGACGTTTGGAAGGGGACCGGGTGACACCCCGCGTGAAGGGGGCAGGTTTGGAGGGGGACGGTGTGACGTCGCACACGAATGGCGGAGGTTTGGAGGGGGCGGGTTGTGGCACCCCGCGCGAATGGGGAGGTTTGGAGGGGGCGGCCGCTGCCCCCTCCAATTTTATGGTTTGGAGGGGGTGGCCGCTGCCCCCTCCAAGTTCATAGATGCCGCGATTCGAGGTCATCGGCGTCGAAGGGATCCCCGAGGTCCGTCCGGGCGACGATCTCGCCCGCCAGATCGCCGAGGCGGCGGCGCGCCAGGGCACAATGTTGCGGGGTGGCGATCTGCTCGTCGTGGGGCAGAAGGTTGTCTCCAAGGCCGAAGGCCGGTTGGTGAGCCTCGCCGAGGTGACGCCGTCGCCGGCGGCCGTCCGCATGGCCGCCGAGCTGGGCCGCGATCCTCGGCTGGTCGAGGTGATCCTGAGGGAGTCCCGGCGCATCGTCCGCATGGACCGCGGCGTGCTCATCACGGAGACGCGCCACGGCTGGGTCTGTGCCAATGCCGGCGTCGACCAGTCCAACGTCGAGCGCGACTGGGTCGCGTTGCTGCCCGAGGACGGCGACCGCTCGGCGCAGCGGCTGCGGGAGGCGCTGCGGGAGCGCGCCGGCGTCGATGTCGCCGTCATCATCTCCGACACCTTCGGCCGGCCGTGGCGGGAGGGGCTGACGAACGTGGCCGTGGGCGTGAGTGGGATCGCCCCGCTCGTGAGCTATCTGGGCGAGCGCGATCCGGCTGGCCACGTGCTCCAGGCGACCATCCTGGCCGTCGCCGACGAGGTCGCCGGCGCCGCCGAGCTGGTGATGGGCAAGCTGAGCCGGATCCCGGTGGCCATCGTCCGCGGCCTCGGCGTGGCCCCGAGCGAGGAGGGTTCCAAGCCCCTGCTTCGCGACCCGGCGCGCGACCTGTTCCGGTGATGGCGCCCATGAACATCGCGATCCTCGGTGGCACCGGCAAGGAGGGCACCGGCCTGGCCGCGCGCTGGGCCCTGGCCGGCCACGCGATCATCATTGGCTCGCGAGACGAAGAGCGTGCCAAGGCCAAGGCCGTCGACCTGCGCGAGCTGACGCGCAAGCTCACCATCATCGGCCACACCAACGCTGAAGCGGCGCGCTTGGGCCAGATGGTGGTCGTCGCGCTCCCGGCCGCCGGGCTGGCCACCACGCTGCCCGAGCTGCGCGAGGCCTGCCGGGGCAAGGTCGTCCTGAGCACGGTGGTGGCGCTCGACTTCAAGGGCCCGCGTCTCTTCACCCTGCCGGCGGCCGGCTCGTCCGCGGAAGAGACGCAGGCGCTGCTCCCGGAGGCCCGCGTGGTGGCGGCCTTCCACCACATCGCCGCCCACGAGCTGGCCGACACGCAAGAACCCATCGATTGCGATCTGCTCCTGTGCGGGGACGACGCAGACGCCAAGCTGACGGTGACTCGGCTCGGCGAGTCGATGCGGCTCCGCGTCGTGGACGTCGGCCCCCTCAGCAACGCCGCAGCTCTGGAGGGCATCACCGCCGTCCTGGCCACCATCAACCGTCGCTACAAGCTCAGGAACGCCGGCATCAAGATCACCGGCCTCTGAGGAGCGCATCGAGAGGAGACCGTCATGGCTGACCAGCCCATCGTCGTCACCCACACCCGCCTTCACGAGTTCATCGTCGACGTGCTGGTCGCCATGAAGACGCCCCCGCCGCCGGCCGATCTCACGGCCGCTCTCATGGTGCGCACCGACCTGCGCGGCGTGGACTCGCACGGGATCGGCATGCTGCCCCGCTACCACGAGCTCTGGCAGGCCGGCTTCATCGTACCCGAGGCCGAGCCGGTGGTGGTCCGGGACGACCTGGCCACCGGACTGCTCGACGGTCAGAAGGGGCTGGGCCACTACGTGTCGACGCTGGCCATGCGCCGGGCCATCGCCCAGGCGCGCACCTATGGCATCGGGATCGTGGCGGTGCGGAACTCGAATCATTACGGCGCCGCCGCCAACTACTCGATGATGGCGCTCGAGCACGACATGATCGGGTTCAGCACCACGAACTCGCCGTACGTGGCGATGGTCCCCACCTTCGCGCGCGCGGCCATGCTGTCGACGAACCCGATCTCGTTCGCCGCCCCCGCCGGCCGCCACGCGCCCTTCGTGCTGGACATGGCCACCACGACGGTGGCCGTCGGCAAGCTCTCGGTGGCGGCGCGCTGGAGGAAGCCGATCCCGTCGGGCTGGGCGGTCGACGAGCGCGGCTCCGCGACCATCGATCCGTTCGTGGCCCTCAAGCACCGGCTGCTCACGCCCCTGGGAGGCACGCGCGAGTTGGGCAGCCACAAGGGCTACGGCCTGGGTGTGATGGTGGACATCCTCGCCGGCGTCTTGGGCGGCGCCGTCTACGGCGACCTCTTCCTCCGCACCGACATGAAGGAGCGCCGCGTGCACAACGTCGGCCACTGCTTCGCCGCCATCGACCCCGCGCGCTTCCGGCCTCTGGACGAGTTCAAGCGCGACATGGACGACATGATCGAGGCCCTCAAGACCGCGCCCCGCGCCGAGGACCAGGAGCGGATCTACGTCGCCGGCGAGCCCGAGGCCGAGTGCGAACGGCAGCGGCGGCAGGAGGGCATTCCCCTGGCTCCCGCGCTGGTCGAGCAGTGCGCCGGGATGGCCCGCGGCCTGGGGATCAAGCCGCTGGCCTGATTCGGTCTATCGGCCCGCGTCTCCCGGGGTGCGCCACTTCCGGTGCACCGATCGCATCTGGGGAGTCAGCACGTTCTCCCATCTCGTGTGCATGACACGATCGATCCACAGCTCGAAGAGGATCTCCGACGCGTCGGCCATGTGCTTCGCGTCCCGCAAGACTGCGGCCCGCGTCGCCGAATCTTCGACCAGACGGGCGTGGCCCACGACGTAGAACTCGTCGCTTCCGGGCTTCGGCTGGGGAAACGTCTGAAGCGCGTACCTGCCGTCGCGCAGCAGGTCGTGGCGCTTCGGCGACGTGGGCGTGATCAGAACGAAGAGATGGTCGCTGGACAGCACCGGGCATACCGGGTGCAGGCGTGGGGCACCGTCCCTGCGCACCGTGGCGAGAAACGCCAGGCCGACACCGAACTGCTGGAGTAGCGAGCGGCCGACGCCGGCCAGCTCGGGCTCGACGGCAGCGAACTCATTCCACGTGACCATGCGATCACCCCCACGTGCCCCGGCGACCGAGAGCTACGGCCTGACCCCGCGGGAAACGGCCAACCCCAGGTAGACCACGACGACACCCAACAGCACTGCGATTCGGTCGAGCCAGACGATCGACCGGAGCGCCCGGCCGGGGTCCTCACCGGCGGCCAGCACGCGGCCCAGCCGCGCGAGCTGAGCGAAGTCGCGCTGGCCAGCGATGGCCACCAGGACGAGGACCAGGATGAACTTGCCGGCCAGCAGGAGCGCGGCGCCGCTGGCCATGACCTCCTCGAGCGGTCCCAGCCGCGTCACCTGGTAGAAGCCCGTCAATACCATGAGCCCCAAGGCGGTCCAGGCCATGGGGCGAGCCCGGCGCGCCGCTTGGGCGAACGTCCCCACCTGGCCCGCCCGCGCCGCCGGCGCCAGCACGTGGGCCTGGTACACGAGCCCGCCCAGCCAGACGATGGCCCCCAACACGTGAAGCCACACGGCGAACACTCTCATGCCCGGATCAGGGCCTGGAGCACGCCGGCGACGTCGGCGAAGTCGGCAAACAGCAGGTCAGGCCCGCACGCGGCCAGCTCCGCGGCCGCGTGGTGCCCGGTGGCGACCACGACGGCGCGCGCCCCGCACGCCCGCGCACAGTCGATGTCGAGCGGGGTATCCCCGATGATGGTGACGCGCTCGAACGGAAAGTTCCGGCCGGTGAGCGCGCGGGCTCGCGTGCAGGCGATGGCCGGTAGCCGCCGCCGGTCGGGGTCGTCGGAACCGTAGGCGCCCAGCCGGAAGTGCGGAAGCAGGCCGGTGGGACGAAGCTTGACGTGGGCGCCGCGCTCGATATTGCCGGTCAGGAGTCCCACCACGGCATCCTCGCGGGCGCTCAGCGCGCGAACGACGTCGGCCATGCCCGGCAGCACCTGCACGGACGCGACGGCGCCGAGAAGCGTCTCCAGCTCGGCCACGTAGGCGTCGAAGAAAGCGCCCAGGCGGGCCCGAATATCGGCCTCGGCCAGACCGGCGCCGCGCATAAGATCGAGCGCGATCTGGGGGTCGGTCTTGCCGCGAAAATCGTAGGTCTCGACCGCTCCCGCCGTGCCGTACACCCGCTGGAGGGCGCGGCTGACGGCCCGACGGCCGGCGCCGCGGGCGGTCAGCAGCGTGCCGTCGACGTCGAAGAGGAACAGGCGCACTACGCCGGCGCCTTGGGCATGATGATCCAGAGCAGGAGGTAGACGAGGATCCCGGGGAAGGCGACGGAGACGATCGAGATCACCACGTAGAGGAGGCGGACCACGGTCGGGTCCCACCCCAGCCACTCGGCGACGCCGCCGCACACGCCGGCGATCATCCGGCTCCGCCGCGAGCGCTCGAGCGCCATCGGCTAGCCGCGGGCGAGGCGACGCAGCCGTTCTACGATCCCGGGCAGCACGTCCAGTGTGGCGTCGATCTCGGCGGCGCTGGTCCAACGGCCCAGCGTGAAGCACAGCGAGCCCTCTGCCGTATCGCGGTCGCAGCCGATGGCGCGCAGGACGTGGGACGGCTCGCCGGTGAGGGCGTTGCAGGCCGAGCCCGAGGAGGCGGCCACGCCCCGCAGGTCCATCTCCAGCAGCACGCCGTCGGCTTTGACGCCAGGGACGGCGATGCTGGCATGGTGGGGAAGGCGTCGGTCGCCCCGAGGGCCGGTGAGGCGGGCGCCGCGAATGCGCTCGAGCAATCCGTCCAGCAACCGGTCGCGCAGGCGCGCCAGGCGGGTCGCTTCGGCGGCCCGCTCCCCGCGGGCCAGTTCGGCGGCCACTCCCATGCCGACGATGGCCGGCAGGTTCTCCGTCCCCGATCGGTAGCCGCGCTCCTGGCCGCCCCCGAGGATCACCGGGGCCAGCTTGACTTCCGGCCGCACCCACAGCGCGCCCGCGCCCGGTGGCCCGTAGAGATCGTTCGAGGAGAGCGTGAGCAGATCGATGGCGCACTCTTCGACCGAGAGCGACAGGCGGCCGGCGGCGTTCACGGCGTCGACGTGGAACGGGATGCCCCGGGCCCGCGTCATTCGTCCGATCTCGCGCACCGGCTGCAGCGTACCGATCTCGCCGTTGGCCGCCATGATGGAGACCAGCGCGGTGTCCGGACGCAGGGCGCCTTCCACCGCCGCCGGGTCGACGCCGCCTTCGGCGTCGACCCCCACGTACGTCACGCGGACCCCTTGCTTCTCGAGGTCGCGGCAGGAGTTGAGCACGGACACGTGCTCGATGGCCGAGGTGACGACGTGCCGGCCCGCCGCCCGCTGGGCCACCCCCTTGATGGCGAGGTTGTTGGCCTCCGTCGCGCTGGCCGTGAAGATCACACCGGCCGGGGCGCCGCCGAACAGCCGCGCCAGCTTGGCGCGGGCCCCATCCAGAGACGCGCGCGCCTCGAGGCCGAGCGAGTGGGGGGCCGAGGGGTTGCCGGCGCCGCCTTCCAGGAACGGGCGCATGACGGCGACCACGCGGGGGTCCACCGGCGCGAAGCCGGCGTAGTCCAGGTAGACCCGGGTGACCGGCGAGGCGGCCCCGCTACCGGATCTTTCGAACGAGGAAGCGGAAGACCGCGCCATTTTTCTCGATCGCCACAAGCTGGTGGCCCGTGCGCCCCGTCCAGCTCTTCATGTCCGGCTCCGACGCCGGGTCGTCGGACAGCATCTCCAGGGTCTCGCCCGCAGCCATCGTCTTGAGCGCCTCCCGGACCTTGAGCACCGGCATCGGGCAGAAGAGCCCGAGACAGTCGAGCGTCTTGTCGGGCGCGACGAGCATGGTTCGGATGGATTCTGACATCGACCCCGCGGGCCACGCAACTCCCCGTACGGCCTGTCCCAGGCCGCCTGTAAGTACCCGACCCGGCAGGCCCTTCGCGGCCTGGCGCCCGGCGGGGTTTCTGACGTTGACACTCGCGACGAGCACCCGAAATAATGGCTGATATGCCGGAAAAGCCCGCCTCGGACGTTGCCGTCGCCGGGCAGCGGCTCCGACACAAGGTGCTGATCGGTCTCGGGCTTTCCGCGGTGGTTCCCCTGCTGGTCCTCGGCTACGTCACCTACCACGCGCTGTCCCAGACCCGACCCGGTGACGCCCAGTTCCTCTCGCTGCTGGTGCTGCTGTTGTTCACCGCTCTGGCCAGCGCCGCCGGCGGCTTCATGCTGTGGGACATCGGCCAGACGGTGTCCCACATGGCGCGGATGCTCGGCGACCAGGGCCGCCTGGGGGTGCGGGGCCAGCGCCGCGACGAGGTGGGCACGCTGGTGCAGACGGTGGCCCGGATGCTGGAGACGATCGAGCAGCAGGCGGCCGAGATCAACAGCTTCGCGGCCCGGCTGGACGCTGCCTACAAGGAGCTGGAGAACACCAACGCCCGGCTCAAGGAGACCTCGTTCAAGGACGAGGTGACCGGGCTCTACAACCGCCGCTTCTTCTCGGTCCGCCTCGAAGAGGAGATGCAGCGGCACCGGCGCTTCAACCACCCGGTCTCGGTGGTGCTGATGGACCTCGACGGCTTCAAGGCCGTGAACGACGAGCTCGGCCACGCCGTCGGCGACGAGACGCTGCGCGACGTAGCCCAAATTCTCGTGAAGCACTCCCGCGGCATCAACGTCGTCGCCCGCTATGGCGGCGACGAGTTCGCGGTCCTCCTGGTCGAGACATCGCGCGCCGGCGCCCGCCTCTACGCGGATCGCATCCGCCAGGTGGTGTCCACCCATCCCTTCTCGCATGGCAAGCCGATCACGGCCAGCTTCGGGATCGCCAGCCTGCCCGACGACGACGTCGCCATCTCGGAGGACCTCGTGCGCGCCGCCGACGATGCGCTCTACGGCGCCAAGCGCGCGGGCAAGAACCAGGTAGCCACCACGGCCGCGCCGGAGAACGTGCCCTGACTCTCGATCGAAAGATCGTCTTGATCGTGGACGACGACACCCAGGTTCGCGAGGTGTTGGGGCAGATCTTCCATTCCGCCGGCTACGAGTGCCTGCGAGCCTGCGACGGCCAGGAGGGCTTGGCCATCTTCCGCGTGTCGCGCCCCCCCCTCACGGTCACCGACCTCAAGATGCCCGGGGTGGACGGCATCGGCGTGCTCAGCGGGATCCGCGAGATGGACCCCGACGCCGCCGTCATGGTCCTCACCGGGGCCCCCGAGGTGAAGACGGCCATCGACAGCCTGCGGCTGGGCGCGTACGACTTCATCCTCAAGCCGGTGAACGTCGACGAGCTGCTGATCGCGGCCGAGCGCGCCCTCGAGCGGCGGCAGCTCCTGCTCGAGCGGCGGCAGTACCAGGCGCTGCTGGAGCGACGCGTGGAGGAGGCCACCCACGACGTCCAGCGCGCCTACCGGCAGCTCCAGGACACCTACCGGGCCACCCTGGAGACCCTGGGCGCGGCGCTCGACTCCCGTGACGTCGGCACCGAAGCGCACTCCCGCCGGGTCCACGGCTACGCCATCGCCACCGCCCGCGAGTATGGGATGCCCGAGGAGGATCTCAAGGATCTCGGCCATGGCGTGCTGCTCCATGACATCGGCAAGATCGGCATTCCCGACAGCATCCTGCTCAAGCCCGGCCCTCTGACCCCGGAAGAGTGGGCGATCATGCGGCGCCATCCGGAGATCGGCAAGCGCTTGATCGAGAACATCCCGTTCCTCAGGGGCGCGGTCCCGATCGTCTACTACCACCACGAGCGCTGGGACGGCAGCGGATATCCGCGGGGGCTCAAGGGCGAGCGGATCCCGCTGGGCGCGCGCATCTTCTCGGTCGTCGACGCGTTCGACGCCATGACGTTCGACCGCCCGTACTCCCGAGCCATCTCCTTCGAGGCCGCCCGGGCCGAGATCAGACGCTGCTCCGGGTCACACTTCGACCCCAAGGTCGTCGAAGCCTTCCTCCGCGTTCCTGGGGGTGTCCTCGAGGAGATCCGCCGGCGCAGCCTCGATCCCTAGCCACCCGAGCCCGGCGGCCGTTTTTTGGGCGGGGCCGGTCGGGGGTGGGCCGTATCATGCTTCCAGGAGACGCCCGCGCATGGATCTCCTGGAGGCCAAGAACCGCATCGCCGAGGCGCTGGTCGAGTCGATCTTCCGCCGCGCCCGCTACGACATCGCGCCTTATCATGCCGGCTCGGCCGCCCTGCGGTTCGGCCGGGAAGACTTCTCGCCGGACTTTCGAGCCAGCATCCCGGGCGACAACGGCGCGCCTGACGAGCGCCTGATCGAAGTGAAGTACCGGCCGTCCATCGGGCAGTTCATCTCCGTGGAGAACCAGCGGGGCGAGCGGTCGATGTTCCTGCAGGCACGCCGGCAGTGGCCCGCGCTCTACTTCGTGCTGGTAAGCGACCGGCCCGAGCCGGGTCGCTCGTGCTTTCAGACCGTACCCTTCGACCGCCTGCGCGCCGGCGAGCCCATCCGCACGTTCGACCTCGACCAGCTCAAGGAGCTTCGCATCTTCCGCAACAACGTCAAGGACCACGAGGAGCTGGTCCGCCGCATCATGGGCCTGCTCAGCGTGTAGCGCCCAGGACCAGCCAGAGTCCCAGCCCGGCCAGGAAGCCCAGGACCACGCGGTTGAACGCGCGGGGCGGCAGCCGGTCCTGGACCAGCAGGCCCAGCGCGAACGCCCCCACCCCGACCACCGTCAGCGCCAGCGAGACCCCGACCAGCGCCCACGTCAGCAGCCCCCACCAGGCCACCGCCGCGAGCTGCACGACCTTGTAGACGATGAAGGAGAAGGCGACGGCGCTGACGAACTCGCCCTTGGCCAATCCCAGCGCGTAGAAGTAGATGACCAGCGGTGTGCCCGGCACGTTGGTGATGCCGCCCACGATGCCGGCCACCAGCCCGACCGGTGGGGCCAGCCACGGCTCCCAGCGCGGCGGAATTCGGGGAGCAACACGGGCCAGGTTGAGCCCCACGAAGAGCAGAATGAAGCCGCCCAGGAGCAGCGTCGCCGTCCGGGCCGAGAGCGCCACCAGCAGCCGCGTGCCGACGACCGTGCCCACGGCCCCGAAGGCCAGCAGCAGGGCCAGCCGCCGCATGGTGGCCGGCCGGGCACCCTGGCGCGCGAACTGGATGCCGTCCATCACGATGTTCGGCACGATGAGAACGACCACCGCCGTCTTCACGTCGATGAAGAGGGCGAGCAGCGGCGTCGCCAGCGTCGGGAACCCGAAGCCGATGGCCCCTTTCACGAAGGCGGCCACGAGCACGACCGCCGCGCCCCAGAGCGTCAGCACCGCGCCGATAGTAGCCCAGCGCGCTTGACAGCCGGCGGCTTTGCCGCCAACGTGGGACACCGTGCGACTCAGCGAGCGCGAGGAGCGCATGCGGGCCGGGGAGCTCGGCGAGCCGACGCGCCGGGCTCTGGAGCAGCAGATCGCGGTCGGCGAGTTCTTCGACGCTGACGGCTTCGTCCCCGTCACCAGCGTCCACATGATGGGCGACATGGAGGTGATGGGGGACGCCGGCTTCGCCGTGATCGACGGCCTGGTCGGCGACGGCGCACGGTTCGTGGTGCCGGTCACGACGAACGCCCGCTGCGTGGACTTCGAGCGCGCCGCGGCGCTGCGCCAGGATCCGGGCCTGGTGGCGCGGGAGGCGGCGCTGGTCGCCCGCCTGCGCGCCCTGGGCGCCATGCCGGTGGACACCTGCATCAACTATCAGACCCTCTACCAGCCGCAGTTCGGCGAGCACCTGGCCTGGGGCGACACGGGGACCGTGATCTGGGCCAACTCGGTGGCCGGCGCGCGCACGAACTACGAGGCGGGCCCGGCCGCGGTGGCCGCCGGGCTGACCGGCGTGACGCCGGCCTACGGCTATCACCTCGCTCCTCAGCGCGTGGGGTCCTTGCGCTTCGAGGTCCGCTGTCCGGTGGGCGACCTTACGGACTGGGGAGCGCTGGGCGGCATCGTGGGACGCCTCACGCTCGACTACTGGAAGGTACCGGTGCTCGTGGGCCTCCGCCGATCGCCCACCGGCGACGAGCTCAAGCACTTCGGCACCGCGCTGGCGTCCTACGGCTCGTGCGCCATGTTCCACATGGTCGGAGTGACGCCGGAAGCGCGCGACGAAGCGGAGGCGCTCGGTGGCCGCCCGCCCGCGGCCTCCCACGTGATCGACGGGCCGGCGCTGGACGCGTTCTACCGCACGTTCCCCGAGGACCGGGCCGAGGTCGACGTCGTCGTCTTCTCGGGGCCGCAGCTCTCCGTGCTGGAAATCCGGAGAATCGCCGAGCTGCTGGAGGGACGGCGCGTTCACGACGGCACGGCGCTCATCGTCACCACCAGCTTCGGCAACCGTGAGCAGGCCGCGCGGCTGGGCTACGTCGAGACGATCGAGGCGGCCGGCGGACACGTCCTCTCGGGCGTCTGCTGGTACATCATGGAGCCGGCGAAGATGGCGGCCGCCTTCGGATGGCGGAACGTGCTGACGAACTCGGCCAAGCTCGCCAACATCATCGGGGGCTACCGGCTGCACCCGATCCTTCGCCGCACCGCGGTCTGCGTCGAAGCGGCGGTCACCGGCCGGCTGCCCGCCGAGGCGCGCTGGCGATGAGCGTCGTCCTCCGGGCGCCCCGCGGTTTCGGCGCCGACGTCGAGGGCGAGGTCGTGTTGTCCCGCGACACCTTCAGCATCCGATACGACATGGACCGCGAGACGGGCGTGATCTCCCGTCGGGGGCACGCGCTGGAGGGGCAGTCCCTGGCCGGCAAGATCGTCTACTTCCCCGCCGTGCAGGGCGGCGTGGCGGCCGGCTGGGCGTTCCTGGCCCTGGCCCATCGCGGCGTCGCGCCGGCCGGCGTGCTCTTCGGCCGGACCAACCCCGTGATGATTCAGGGCCTCGTCCTGGCGGGGATTCCGGTGATGCACCGGCTGAGCCCCGATCCGTTCACCGTGCTCAGGAGCGGCGAGCGGATCCGCATGTCGCCCGCCCGCGGCGTCGTCGAGCGGGTCGCTTAGCCCCCCTTCGGCGAAAGCGCCTCCCAGAGCGCCTCGGCGGGATGTTTGGCGCGCCGACCGGCCAGATGCTCGATCTGCTGGCGGCACGACATGCCGGGCGCGACGATCTCGGTGTCAGCGGCGGCCGCCTTGACGGCGGGCGCCAGGCGCCGGTTGCCCAACCACACCGACAGGTCGTAGTGCTCGCGCTCGAAGCCGAAGGAGCCGGCCATCCCGCAGCACCCCGAGTCGACCTCGCTCACCTGGAAGCCCGCCCATCGGAGCGCCGCAACCGTAGGCGCGGTGCCGATGAGTGCCTTCTGGTGGCAATGACCGTGCAGGAGCGCCCGGCGGCCGTTGGCGGCGAAGGTCAGCGTCAGGCCGCGTCCGCGCTCACGGAGCAGGAACTCCTCGAACAGGAAGCTCTGGCCCGCCACCGTCCGGGCCTCCTCGGTGCGCAACAGATCCACGGCCTCGTCGCGCAGCGTGAGGAGGCACGAAGGCTCGAGCCCCACGATGGCGGTGCCCCGCGCAGCGTGCGGGGCGAGGCGTCCCACGTTCCAGGCCGCGTGCTCGCGGGCCACGTCGAGGAGCCCCTTGGAGATGAGGGGCCGGCCGCAGCACTTGCGGTCGACGAGGACCACCCGGTAGCCCGCCGCCTCCAGCATGCCGACGGCGGCCCGGCCGATTTCGGGCACGTTATAGGTCATGAACGTGTCGTGGAAGAGCACGACCTCGCCGCGTGGGGCCGTAGCCGGGGCCCGGTGGCGGGCGAACCAGTCGGTGAAAGTCTCCGCGGCCAGCGACGGCAACGGCCGCCGCCGATCGATGCCGGCGACCCTCTCGAGAAGCCAGCGCGCCGGAGCCCCGCTGGAGATCGCGTTCACGAGCCGCGGCGCCCGGGCCCCGAGCGCGTTCAGCCGCGCGATGTACCCGAAGAGCCGGTTGCGGAGCGGCAGGCCTCGGCGTCGGAAGTAGTGGTAGAGGAACTCGTACTTGAGCTTGGCCATGTCCACGTTGGACGGGCACTCGGCCTTGCAGCCCTTGCACTCCAGACAGAGGTCCATCACCTCGTAGAGCCGCCGGCCGGTGAATTCTGAGGGCGCCACCTGCCCCGACAGCACGGCCCTGAGCGCATTGGCCCGGCCGCGGGTGGAGTGCTCCTCGTCCCGGGTGCCCATGTAGGACGGGCACATGGTCCCCTCGAGCGTCTTGCGGCAGACGCCGACGCCGTTGCACATCTCGACGGCCGCGGCGAAGCCGCCCTGCCCCGAGAAGTCGAGCAGCGTGGTCGGCTCCCACGTCGCGTACTGCGCACCGTAGCGCACGTGCTCGGTGATCCCGGGCGAGGCCACGATGTTGCCGGGGTTCATGCGCTGCTCGGGGTCGAACGCCGCTTTGAGCTCGCGAAACGCCTGCATGAGCCGGGCGCCGTACATCCGCTGCAGGAACGGGCTCCGAGCCCGGCCGTCGCCATGCTCGCTGGAGATGGTGCCGCCGAAGTCCAGAACGAGGTCGGTGATCTCGTCGGCGATGGCCCGGACCTGCTCGAGGCCGCGCGCCGTCTTCAGATTGATGACGGGCCGGATGTGCAGGCACCCCACCGAGCAGTGGCCGTAGTAGGCGCCTTCGGTGTCGTACCGGGCGAAGATCTCGCGAAAGCTCGAGACGAACTTGGCAAGGTGCCGGGGCTCGACCGCTGTATCCTCCACGAAGGCGATGGGCTTGCGATCGCCCTTCATGCCCAGCAGCAGCCCCAGGCCGGCCTTCCGGAGCTTCCAGATCGACTGTTGCTCGGCGGGATCGTAGGCGACGTGGCTGGCATAGCCGAAGCGCTCGTGCTGGCGCCGGGCCTCCAGCGCCTCCACCTTCGCGCGTACCTCGGCCTCGCTCTGGCCCGCGTACTCCACCATCAGGATGGCGGCAGGATCGCCCTGGATGAACGCCGCGCGCTGCCGCTGCTCGATGTTGTCGCGGGCCAGATCCAGGATGAGCTTGTCCGTCAGCTCGACGGCGTAGGGCCCGGACTCCAGAATGGCCTGGGAAGACTCCAGCGCCTCCTGCAGATCGCGGTAATGGATCACGTCCAGCGCGGTCGCCGACGGACGCCGCACCAGCCGCACCTTGGCCTCGACGATCGTACAGAGGGTGCCCTCGGAGCCGACGACGAGGCGGGCCATGCTGAATGGACGAGCGCGGTCGCCGCCACCGCCGGCGTAGGAGCCCGGCTTGACGGCAATTCCCAGCAGCTCGTTGAGGTTGTAGCCGGCGACACGCCGCCAGTAGGCGGGATAGCGGGCCCGGATCTCGTCGGCGTACTCGTCCCGGATGCGCGCGACCTCGCGGTAGATCCCTCCCTCCGAGCCGGGGAGGCGACACTTGGCTTCGAACGCGGCGGGCTCGAGCTCGCCGAAGACAACGCGAGTGCCGTCGGCCAGGAGCGCGGTCACTTCCAGGACGTGGTCCACGGTCAGGCCGTAGGCGATCGAGTGAGAGCCGCCGGAGTTGTTGCCCATCATGCCGCCCAGCGTGGCCCGGTTCGAGGTGGAGGTGTCGGGGCCGAACAGGAGGCCTCGGGAGCGAACGTGGTGGTTGAGCTCGTCCTGGACCAGGCCGGGCTGCACGCGGGCCCAGTCTTCTTCAGCATGCACCTCGAGCACCTGGTTCATCGACGGCGAGAAGTCGAGGACGAGGGCGTGGTTGACCGCCTGCCCGGTGAGGGACGTGCCGCCGCCCCGGGGCAGCAGGGGCGCGCGGAAGGTGCGGGCCACGGCGATCGCCGCCTCGACGTCGTCGCGGTGGCGGGGCATGACGACGCCGATGGGCTCGACCTGGTACATCGACGCGTCGGTCGCGTAGAGCCGCCGCGAGGTCGAGTCGAAGCGGACGTCGCCGGCGATGACCTTGCGGAGCTCGTGCTCGAGGTCGTGCACCGGGCTCATTATACGCGCCGCGTTTCCGGGCCATCCTGTTCGACCCGCGCGGCCCTCTCGTAGAGCACCAGCACGGCCGCTCCCCGCATGGTGAGGCGCTTGTCGCCCGGGACGATGGTGACGCGGGTCTGCGCCAGCGCGCGGTTGAACGCATGCTCGGCCGCTGCCGCCAGCACCTTCTTCTCCAGCGGCGCGTACGCGGCGGCCACGCCGCCGGTGATCACCACGACCTCGGGGTTGAGCCCGTTCACGATCACCCCGATCATGGCGCCGAGAGCCCGGCACGCCTCGTCGATGACGGCGCCGGCCATCTGATCGCCGGCGGCCGCGGCCTGGAACACGAGCGACGCGGTGATGGCGTGGAGGTCGCCCCCGGCGAGTCGCAGCAGCTCGGCGCCGAGAGTGGTCGCCGCCCGTTCGCGCCCGGCCTCGGCGATTCCGCGGCCGCTCGCGTACACGGCCAGGCAGCCGCGCCCGCCGCACCAGCACGGGCGCCCGGCGAAGTTCACGGGCGCGTGGACGAACTCGCCGCCGAAGCCGTGGGCACCACGCACCAGCCGCCCGTCCAGGATGATGCCGGCCCCGAATCCGGTGCCCGGCGCCAGGACGACCAGCGAGCGGGCGTCTCGCCCGAGGCCGAACGTGTGCTCGGCCAGCGCCAACGCATTGACGTCGTTGTCCACGAACGCCGGCACGCCGAAGCGCTCCGCCAGGTGCGCGCCGAGCGGCAGGCCCATGAGATCGGGCACGTGGTGAGCCTCGTCGCCGATCGTGCCGCGGGCGGGATCGACGATCCCCGGGACTCCGACGCCGATCCCCGTGACCGCAAGCCTCTCGGCGCGAGCCCGGCGCATCACGGTCTCGATCAGCTCCACGATGGTCCGCCCGGCCGTTCCCGGGCCTGCGCGGTGCGTCGGCGCGGATTCTTCGAGCAAGACTTCGCCGGCGGCGGTCACGGCCCCGGCGGCCGTCGTCGTCCCACCCACGTCGACGCCGAGCAGCACCTCCCTCATCGAGTACCCACTACAGGTCGGCGAAGGTGGAGAGCCTGATTCCCAGCGCCGCGGCGGCGCCCCGCGCCGCCGGCGTGCCCAGGCCGATCAGCTCGGTCTCGCGCTGGCGGCCGTAGCGGCTGTACCCGAGGGCCGCATCGAAGAGTCCGGGGTGAGACATGAATTCTGAGACGCCCGGCGGCAGGGCGCGAAGATGGGCGAGCGTGCGCGCCGGCGTCCAGTAGGCGTCCGGCCCCGACTCACCGAAGAAGTGGTCGGGCGTTCGGAGGCCGGCGGCTCGAGCCCGCGCCCGCGCCACCGCGTTCTGGCTGCGCACTGCGACGCCCAGCCGCTGGGCCACGGCCAGGACCGCCTCGGCTACCGGCGCATAGAGGCCGACGTGGTGGTGGGTGTCGAGGTGGGTGGGCGTTCGCTTCGTCACCTTCATGAAGCGCTCGACCTGGGCCGCGAGCTCCCGCTCGACGTCGCGCGCCTCGGCGCGGGCGGCGGCCTGGCGGGCGTCGCGGACAAAGCGCCCGTCGCCGTCCACCAGCGAGCGGGCGCCGGTGATCGCCCGGCCGAGCGTGAGGTTCAGGTGGATACCGAGGGCCAGATCGGAGCCCAGGGCGGCGGCGAGCTGCTCGCGGTCGATGTCGGCGGTCGCCAGCACCGTGGCGCTCGTTACGATCCCGTGGCGATGAGCCTGGAGGATACCGGCGCTCACGCCGGGCGTGAGCCCGAAGTCGTCGGCGTTGACGATCAGCCGCCTGAGCATCTCGACGTGATGACGCCTCTCAGTCCAGCGCGCCCTGGACGAGGAGGCGCTCGACGCTCGACGGCACCCCGTGCGGCAGGGTGCCCTCGCGGTCGAGGCTGCGGATGTGGTCCAGCCGCTCGTAGCCGATGCGCGGGAAGGCCTGGACCTCGGTGGCCAGCACCGACGGCGTGAAGCCCTCGCGTTCCAGCCTGGCGAAGGCCGCCTTGCGCCCGAGAAAGGCGAACAGCGAGAAGACCAGGCGGCCGCGCGGCTCGAGGCGCTCGCGGGCGCCCTCGATGACGCGATCGAGCACGACCCAGCCGTCGATCCCGCCGTTGTCGGCGGCGGCCTGGGCGTCGTCACGCTCCCGTCCCGGCGGCGTTGGCATCTGGGGCGGGTTGGTGCAGATGAGGTCGAACCGCTCGCCGCCCACAGGCGCGTAACAGTCGCCCAGCCGCGCGTCGACCACGACGCCGTTGAGCAGGGCGTTGCTCCGGATGGCGGTGACGGCCTCCGGTACCACGTCGGTGGCCACGACCCGTGCCCCGGCCCGGGCCGCCAGCACGGCGGCCACGCCGAGCCCGGCGCCGATCTCCAGCACCCGGTCCCCCGGGCGCACCGGCAGGTGGCGAGAGAAGAACAGCGACCCGGCCTTGGGCGGCTGCACGCCCTCGCTCACGCGGAAGAGGCACCCCCGCCAGGCGTAGAGCAGGACGCCGTCGTCGTCCGTCACTTGCCGAGCACTCGCCGGAAGTACAGGCGCAGCGCCTCCTTGAGCTGGGCGCGGGCCCCAGCCGACGTCTTGGCGTCCTCGAGCTGCTCGAGATCGAGCTGCAGCGGCACGCCCTCGCGCTTGACGCCGTCCAGCTCGGCGGTGAGCCCGCACCGCTCGTCCGACTCGGTAAAGACGATCCGGGCGGTTTGGAACGTCCCGTCGTCGCGAGCGATCTGCTCCACGGTCTCCACCAGCACGCGCTTGAGCTCCTCCTGCTCGGCCCCGGGGACCGTGGAGAACGCCGCGGTCAGCCTAACGTCCGCCATCGGTCCAGACTTTCAAGATGTCGGCGTGGGTCTTGGCGGCGTTGGCCCGGATGGCGAAGCTGATCGCCTCCCGGACCTCGTCCTCGCTGGCTCCCGCTGCCCTGGCACCCGCCAGGTCGCGCTTCGCTCAGTGGGTGTTGCCGACGGCCAGGTTGGCGGCCAGATAGCAGAGCGCGGCCGTCTTGGGATCGAGCACGCCCTTCTTGTACGTCCAGCTGGCGATCACCTTCTCTTCGAGTGCCGGCATCGTGAATCTCCTTGTCTGGTGGCCGGGGTCAGCGTGGCAGATACTGCGTGATGTCGACGACGCGGTCGGCGGCGAAGTACAGAGACCAGCCGAGCGGATACACCCACACCTCCTTGACGTGCTCCTTGACCTCCGGCCAGTACTTCCGCGCGAGTTTCTCCATCTCCGCCGGCTCGGCCGTGGCGCTCTCCGGCCGCCCGAGCAGGATGAGGACCTGCTCCTTCGTCATCCCGACCGCCGCCCGCCGATAGAACCGGAACGTGGAAACATCCAGGCTGTTGGCGGCCTCGGGATGCCGGTGCAGGTAGCGGGCGATCTGGTCGTCGATCTGGTCCTGCCAGTGGCGGCGCTCGTCGAAGTTGGGCTCGCGGCCGTTGGCCAGCATCGTGCGGTAGAGCCAGAACGTTTCGGCCGTCGGGCCCTGGGTCGTGCGTTGCTCGACGGCCGCCGCACACGCGGCCACGCTCACGACGAGGGCGACGAGGGCCACGAGCCGACGCGTCACGGGCTCAGAATAGCAGATCAAATGAGGGCCGACTCCAGGACGATTCCGCGATCGATCACCCGCGCCGCCTGCCCGAGGAGCCGGGCGGTGACCGGCGGCACCTCGGCGTTCTCGGCGAGCTGGCGGAGCACGTCGATGAGCCGGCGCATCGCGCGGATCAGGTCCCCCTCGTGGCCGCCGAAGGAGTCGCGGACGATGGCGGCCCAGTCGTCGTCACCCGAGGCCCACCGGAACACCGAGGGCATGAATCCCGGATGCACGCTGACCGGCATCCCCAGGTGGCGCTGCCGCTGCGCTCCGGCCACCGTGTCGGCCACCGCCACGATGTGCTCCAGCTTCCGGCGGAGCTTGGGATGGGTCTTGAGGAAGACGCGGGCGATGACGGGCTCGCCCGATCGCGCCTCCTCGGACAGCGCCGAGCAGATGGCCGCCGCCTCGGCCAGCGTGAGATCGGCCAGGATTCCGCGCGACACGACTTCGGCCACCAGCAGCTCGTTGTCGTGGCGCAAGGCGGCGATCAGCCGCCCCTTAGGCTCGAGTCGCCCGGCCCGTACCGCTCCGAACTGCTCGAGCACCTCCACCACGCGCAGGAACTCATGCCAGTACGCGCCCTGGAACTCCTGCAGCGCTCGCCGGCGCTGCTCGACCCGCTCGCCGAGTCGCTCCACGTCCCGCCACGCCTGATCGCAGCGGGTCGTCGAGCCCCACGGGCAGCGATGGCATTCCACGGTGGCCAGCGCAGCCTCCGGTCGCTGGGCGCGCTCGCGCTCGATCAGCGCCTGGACGTCGAGCGCGGCCACCTGCTCGGCCAGATGACGCAGGCCGCGGGGGTCGCGGCCGCGGTCGCGCGGCACCGCCAGCGGCGGCGTCGACCACAAGAGTTGCTTGATGGCGCCGGCCTTGAGGCGCACCACCGCGCCGTGCGGCAGCAGGGCGTCCACCAGAACACGGTGACCGCGAATCGAATGCACACCGAGGATCATGGCCAGGCTGGGCGCGCCGCGTCGTTTCACGAGGGCCAGGCGGCCCGGCTCGGCCTCGATCGCGGTCTTGCCGCGTCCCCCACGGCCGGCGGCGCGCCGCCGCGTGTCCACCTCCTCGCGCAGTTTTCGGTACCGGCCGATCCGCGCGAACTCGCCGCAGGGAGCGGCGAAGCGGCGGGCCTCGGCCAGCGCCTCCTCCAGCCGTCCCGCCTCCGCCTCCATCTGCCGCATCCGTTTGAGGTTCTGGTACTGGCCGAAGGAGGCTTCCACCCGGCGGCGCAGAACCTCGGGCTCGGCGCCGGTAGCAATCAGGAGCGCGACCGACCCGTAGCCGAGCTTGAACTGGCTCTCGATCGGCTCCGGCAAGCCGTCGACGACCCGCACGACGTCGTCCACGCCGTCCCGCGCGTCCAGCGCGATGACGCACTTGCCCTCGGTGTCGATGCCGCGCCGGCCGGCCCGGCCCGCCATCTGCGTGAGCTCGTTGTGCGAGAGCGAGCGGAAGCCCCGCTCGGTGCGCTTGGTGAGCGATTGTAAGATTACGGCCTTGGCCGGCATGTGGATGCCCAGGCTCATCGTTTCGGTGGCGAAGACCACTTTGCACAACCCGCGCTCGAAGAGCCGCTCGATGAAGCGCTTGAGACTGGGCAGGATCCCCGCGTGGTGGACGGCGACGCCGAGGTGAAGCGCCCGGAAGATGACGTGATTGAGCTCCGACTCGCCCATGGTCGGGCTCTCCCGCAGCGCCTCGCCAATCGCCAGGTCCACCTCGCGCCGCTGGGCCGGCGAGAGCAGGCTGCGGCCCTCGGTCAGCACGTCTTCCATCGCCCGCTCGCAGCCCACCCGGCTGAAGATAAAGTAGATCGCGGGCAGCCAGCCGCGCGCCTCCAGCTCCTCGATGAGGACGGTCGGCTGGACGACGCGGCGGGTGAACCAGCGGCCCCGCTCGTCGGGGCCGTGACGCTCGTCGCCGGCGACCCGGGCCCGGCCGCTCCGCACCTTGTCGAAGTCGTGAATCTCGCCGGCCAGGTCGGCCAGGGCATAGGACAGCGGCACCGGGCGGTGGGGGTGGTACACGGGCACGATCGGCCGGTGGACCAGCGAGATCCAGTCGGCGATCTCCCGGACGTTGGCCACCGTGGCCGACAGCGCGACCAGCGGCACGTTGCCGGGCGCGTTGACGATGATCTCCTCCCAGACCGTGCCGCGCCCCTCGTCGCCCATGTAGTGACACTCGTCGAGCACGATCCAGCCCAGCCCGGGAAGCCCGCCGGTGTAGAGCATGTTGCGGAGGATCTCGGTGGTCATGACCAGCACGCGGCCCTGGGGATTCACCTTGACGTCACCGGTGAGGATACCGACGACGTCCTCCCCCAGCGCCCGCGTGAAGTCGGCGAACTTTTGGTTGGAGAGCGCCTTGAGCGGCGTCGTGTAGGCGATGCGCTGGCCCTGGGCCAGCACCAAATGGATGGCGAACTCAGCGACCAGCGTCTTGCCGGCTCCGGTCGGCGCCGAGACGATCACCGACGAGCCGGCGGCGATGGCGCGGCAGGCCTGGACCTGAAAGTCGTCGAGGGAAAACGGATACCGCCCGCGGAACTCCTCCAAAATCCCCATCGGGCTCACATTACCATGCGATCATGCGGGCCGAGGAGGACCGCCCGTGATCGTCGTCCACGTCGCCATCACCACCGCCGAGGACTATGTCGCCAGGCGCGAGCCGCACCGCCACGCGCACATCGAGCGGCTGGCCGGCCTGCGCGGGGCCGGAGTCGTCATCGGCGGCGGCCCGGCGCCGGACGGCCGGAGCGTCGACATCGTCTATCGCCTGCGGCAGCCCGACGATCTCCGCGCGCTCCTTGAGGACGACCCCTACTGGACGGGCGGGGCCTGGACCCGCTACGCCCCGCGCAGCTTCGCCGAGTTCGTCGAGCCCTGGGAGCAGCCCCCCATCGTGCTCGACGGCTCGCGCCCGGCCACGGTCGTGGAGGGCCACACCGCCGAGCACGACATGGCCCAGTTCGCTCTCATCGAGCTGCGAGGGGCCGGGCGCTTGGCCTTCGGCGGGTTCTTTCCCGACGGTGACACCTTCGCGCTCTGCCGGACGGCGGACGCCGCCGAGGCGCTGGGCTGGTTCAAGGATCCTGGCTTCTGGGCGCCGGAGACTCTTCGCGCGCGCCCTCTTCTCTACGTGCTGTGAGTCACCGCGGGGCCGGCGCCAGTCCGTCGTTGCCGTGGCCTCCGGCTTGGCGCTGAGCGCCTCGGTGTCCAGCACGGTTGTCCGCTCGAGCACCACGTCGCGCTGGCGCGCGGCCCCCCGGGCTTCGCGCTAGGTTGCAGGGCCCCGGCGGAAATCCAGGTACTGCGCGGGCCCGGCGGTAGTCTCCGGCTCCACGACGCGAGCCAGCCTGCCCGCACCGCGGTCCAGGCCCCCCTCGCCGTCGTCGCGACAAACGCCGACATCCAGCTGATCGCGAGGACACGGCCAATTGTCGTCGTCCCCGACCAGGCGTCATCCTGTCGCGCCGACGACATCTCGTCGCCGTGCTAAAGGCCCCGCGCCCTCCGGCCGCGCCAGCGCGGTGGTCATTCGCTTTGCTGCCGGGCCTCTGCGCAGCCGGGCAAGTCTGGCCCTGGCCTTGCATTGCCGTGAGCGCGCCCTCGGCGCAGAGAACGTGAGGTCGCAGCCGGGTGGCAACGGAGGCCCGACCATGATCCACAAGCTGAGGAAGCTCCCGGAGTCGATTCAGGGTCTCGTCGTAGCCGGCGCGCTCGGGCTCCTGGCGCTAGCCGTCGTGGCCATCCTCAGTCTCCTCGCCTAGTCCGGCGCCACCTCGCTGTTCGGGCCGTGCTGAGCGGGGGGTTCCGCACGGATCGGGGTTACGACGGCCTGACGTCCGTCGTCTCGGGGATGCGGGCGAGCTCTCCGAGCAACAGGCCGGCCCAACGGTAAATGTTGTGCTCTCGGACCCACTGGCGCATCCTCCGCATGCGGAGCGTTCGCTCCTCGGCCGGCATCTCGAGCGCGGTCCGGATGGCTTCCGCGGTGCCGTTCACGTCATAGGGGTTCACCAGCAGCGCGTCGCGCATCTCCCGCGCCGCGCCGGTGAACCGGCTCAGGATCAGGACCCCGCCGTCGTCGTCCCGCACCGAGACGAATTCCTTGGCGACGAGGTTCATGCCGTCGTGCAGAGACGTCACCAGGCAGAAGTCGGCGTGCCGGTAGAAGGGCCAGATCTGGGGCCGGTCATAGTGGCGCTGGTCATAGATAATGGGGCGCCAGCTACGGGTGCCCAGGGCCCGGTTGACGGCGTCCACCGTCGCCTGCACGTCGCGCTGGAGCTCCTGGTACCGAGGGATTCGACTGCGGCTTGGCGCGGCCAGCTGGACGAAGACCACCCGCTCGCGGTATCGCGGATTGATCTCGAAGAACCGGCGCAGCGCCAGGAATCGCTCCACCAGGCCCTTCGTGTAGTCCACGCGCTCGACGCCCACGCCGAGGAATTCGGCCCGGATCCCCAGCTCGTCGAGGAAGGCCTGGCGGGAGGTCGGGGGCGGATCCTCCACGAACTCCGGCGCCACGCTGATCGGGAAGGGTTTGACGTACGTCGACCGGTCCCCCCGGACCACGGCAAAGTGCTCGGGGTCGATGCGCGCCTCCAGCACGCGGTCCACGGATTCCAGGAAATTGTTGCAGTGGTACTGGGTATGAAAGCCGATCAGATCCGCGCCCAGCATCCCGTGCAGGATCTGCTCCTGCCAGGGGCAGATCCCAAAGGCCTCGAAATTGGGCCACGGGATATGCCAGAACAGGGCCACGCGCGCGTCGGGTCGCGCGGCCTTCACCAGGGCCGGCACGAGCGCCAGGTGATAGTCCTGGATCAGCACGAGCGGCGCTCGAGCGCCCGCCATCTCCGCCAGCACGGCTGTCGCGAAGAGCTGGTTGACGGCCCGGTAGTGGGCCCAGTCCTCGGCGCGGAAGGTCGGCCGCGCGTGCACGACGTGGCACAGCGGCCACAGGCCCTCGTTCGCGAAGCCGTAGTAGTACCCGTCCTCCTCGTCCTTCGACAGCCAAACGCGGCGAAGAGTGTAACGCGGGTCGCCGATCGGGAGTCCCAACCGACCCTCGGCGTCCGCCGTCTCCGGGTCCGCATCACCGCTGCCATGCGCAACCCACACGCCGCCGCAGGCTCGCATGACCGGTTCCATGGCCGTCACCACGCCGCTGGCGGGCCATTGCATCTGGATCCGGCCCGCCTGCCACACGTGGCTCACCGGTTCCCGGTTGGACACCACGAAGATTGCCTGGCCATTCAGCCGCGCCCGCACGAATTGTTTGAGGCGCTCTTCGGTCCAGAGCGCCTCACCGCTCAGCCGCAGCGCCGCCTCCTGCTCAGCCGCCGCCTGGGCCCGGTAGAGGTTCTGGGCCAGGCCCGCAACCTCGAGCGCCAGCGGGCCGAAGAGCTTGGCGTCGGCTCGGTCGGGTGGCGGCTCGGGCCGTCCGGTCTTGAGTGCTCGGGCCCAGCCGGTCATCTCGGAGAGGGGACGGGTGAGGCTCGCCCTGACGATGGCCAGGGTGATGACGGACAGCGCGAGGGCGAGCACGAAGAACCGGACGGCGTTGTACTGCCAGAGCCCCCTCTCCGCGTCATCGAGATGGGTGGCGTCGAGGAACACCGCCAGGGCTCCGATCGTGCGTTCGTCGCTCACGAGGGGCGTGGCATAGACATACGTCTGCGTGCCGCCGACCATGCGAAACCCCCGCCCGACGACGCTGCGGGTAAGCGCGTCCGTGACCTCTGGAGGCGAGGGGGCCGCCGGCGTGGCCGCCGCCGGCGCGGTGGCCAAGGGGCTGGCCACGTGGTCGTACACGACGATCCGGCGATCCGGCCGGCCGAACCGTTTAACGATCCGGGCGATGGCGGGCGTGGATTCCCGTCGCAGGGCCGGCTCCACGGATTCCTTGAGCCCCTCCGCCAGGAGCGCGGCTCGACGCTGCAGATCCTCCAGCAGGCGCTGGCGCTCCTCCCGGACCTGGAAGAACGCAAAGCCGCCGAGGATCACGAGCGCGGCGATCCAGATCGCCCCGAGGAGTCGAATCGTGATTTTCATGCGGCGCTCCGGGCGACCTTCGCCGCCAGGGCCGAAAGCAATCGGTGGACGTCGGAGACTTCCCGGAGCCGATAGGTGGCGGACGTGCGCGCGGCCCGACCGACACGCACGGTGACCGCGTCGCCGGCCAACGCTGAGAATGCCAGCTCATCACTGGCGTCGTCGCCGAGATAGACGGTCACCGGGTCCCGCTGCGTCGTGGCCCGAGCGTGGTCCCGGATGCGCACGACGGCCTGCCCCTTGTCCCAGCCGGCGGTCGGCAGGACGTCGATGACTTTCCTTCCGCGAACGAGCCGCACCTGCCCTCGATGCGGGCGGATGACTCGGGCCAAGGCGGCCTCGAGCCGCGGCGTCGCGAGGGCCGCGGCATGACGATAGTGGACGACGAGGGCAAGCCCCTTCGGCTCCACCACGACGCCGGGCATCGCCGCCGTCCGGCGGCGGATGGCGTGAGCGAGCGCCTCCAGCACGTCGCGCCGGGCGACCGCCCGCGAATGGCGGAACGCGATGCCGGGCCCGTCGATCTGCAGGCCATGGCAGCCCGCATAGATCACATCGGGCAGCCGGACCCGGATGCGGAGGTCCTCGAGCCGCCGGCCGGACACGATGCCGAGGCGGATTCGATCCGAGCGAGCGAGCAGGCGCAGGTCGTTCCGAACCGCCGTGCCGAGCCACGCCTCGACCGGATCGGCGACGATGGGCGTCAGCGTCCCGTCGTAGTCGCTGAGTAGCAGCAGCTCATCGCCGTGTGCGAGCACTGCCGTCAGGGCCTCCGTGAGGCGGCCGAGCTCGACCCCGGTCTCTACCCAATCCGATCGGGGCGGTCGTGCGGACGGCGTCACCGATCGAGGACCTGCACTGCCCGCAGAGCAGTTCCCATATCAGTTCACCTTCGGCGTTCCTCCGGCCGGCGGCGGTCTTGGCGCCGTCCGATCGTGCCGCGCTCCGCGCCGGCGACCTCGGCAACCCTTCGAACCTCGCGAACGAGGTCGTTGACGCGAAACGGCTTGTCCAAATAGCTGGCGGCTCCCAGCCTGCGGGCCCGGTCTGCCAGCCCCGGCTCCCCGAAGGCCGTCATCAACACGATCGGAAGAGTCGGCCAACGATGTTGCAAGAAGCCAAGCAGGGCGAGCCCGTCCCAGCCCTGCAGATGCTTGTCCAGAATCACGACCGCCGGCCGATAGACCTCAACCGCTGGGGGCACCGCCTCGCCGCGTGACAACTCCACGACATGAAACCCCTCGTGGGCCAGCCAGTCGCCGAGTGTGGCCCGCCAGACCGGATCGTCATCGACGACCAGAACGGTGGGCGCGACATCGCTTCCCACGCGAACTACTCGGCGAGGGCGACCGGCACGGTAGCCGAGGCCGGATCGAGCCGATCGTTCATGCTGCATTCCTCGCGCTGCCCGCCGCAGCCTCGGATACAGGGACCACGTCCTCGCCACCGTTCCCAACGCTCACCGTGAAAGCTTCGCGCTCGAGGACGGCCGTCAGCTCGACCCGCACGGTCGGATCGTTGTCGATCACGAGCACGTGGCTTCGCGCTGCGACCGCCCCCGAGCGCCTGATTCTGGTCCGCGGCCAACTGCATGCACCGCGGTGAGGCAACACCGATGCCACCCCGAGATCCGGCGTTTGGCCTTGAAAGGCGTGAGGTCGCAGGAACTTATGGAGCAGCGTCGTGGCAGGGCACCAATCGCGGGAGGCGCCAGCCGGCGACAAGATGTCGCCGCGCCGACACGTTGACGGCTGCCCGGGCAGCGAGGGCTACTTGAACATGCGTTGAAGCGTCCGGACGCTCACGCCCAAGATCCGGGCCGCCGCTCGCTTGTCGCCCCTCGTCTCTTCCAGGACGCGACGGATGTAGTCCTGTTCGAGCTCGGCCAGCGTGGGCCGAAGGCCGCCTCCTGCGGCTCCGGGAGCGGCGAACTCCACACGGAGGTCGGCCAGCGTGACCCGCAAACCGCGGGCCAGGGTCGCGGCCCGCTCGACGGCGTTCTCCAGCTCCCGCACGTTGCCTGGCCACCGGTGCTGGAGGAACCAGCCCGTCGCCTCCTCGTCGAAGCCTTCCAGAGGCTTGCCGAGGGCGCCGACGACCCGCTCCAGAAAGTGATTGGCGAGCACCATGATGTCTTCCGGCCGCTCTCGGAGGCTCGGCAACCGCACGGGAATGACGGCAAGCCGGTAATAGAGGTCGTCTCGGAACTTTCCGTCGGCCACGAGCGAAGGCAGGTCGCGGTGCGTTGCGCTGATCACGCGAAGGTCGAGCTGGATCTCCTGGCTGCCGCCCACCGGCCGCACCGCCTTGTCCTGGAGCGCGCGGAGCAGTTTGCCCTGGAGCGGGAACGGGATGTCGCCCACCTCGTCCAGGAACAGCGTGCCGCCGTTGGCCTCGGCGAACAGCCCGCGCCGCCGGCGGTCGGCTCCGGTGAACGCGCCCTTTTCGTGGCCGAACAGCTCCGACTCCAGCAGGTTCTCGGGAATGGCGCCGCAGTTGACGGCGACGAACGGCCCGTCGCGCCGCGGGCCGTTCTGATGGATGGCCCGGGCCACCAGCTCCTTGCCGGTCCCGCTCTCGCCCAGCAACAGCACGCTCGCGTCCGACCCGGCCACGGCGCGGACCTGCTCGAAGACGTCCTGCATCGCCCTGGAATGACCCAGGATGTTCTCGAACCGGAAGCGCTGCTCGACCTGGGCTTTGAGCCGGCGGTTCTCCTCGCGCAGCCGCTGCTCATCGACAGCGCGCCGGATGGCCAGGCTGGCCTCTTCGAGCCGGAAGGGCTTGGTGAGATAGTCGTAGGCGCCGTGACGGATGGCATCGATGGCGCTCTCGAGGCTGCCGAAGGCGGTCATGATGATCACCCGAGGACGCGACTCGCGCTGCTGTACCTCGCGCAGGATGGCCAGCCCGTCCACCTCGTCCATCACCAGGTCCGTCAGCACGGCGGCAAAGTCGTCACGCTCCAGGGCGGCCAGCGCCTGCCGGCCGTTGGTCACCGCGACCACGGCGTAGCCCTCGCCGGCGAGATGGCGCTCGAGCAGCTCGGCCATCTCGGCATCGTTGTCCACAACGAGGACCTTCGCCGTCATGGCCGTTCCGGCCGGGCGGCCGGCATCCAGAAGGTGAACGTCGCGCCGGCCCCCGCCTGGCTGGCGACCTCGATGTCGCCGCCATGGGCGCGAACGATGTCCCGACAGATGGCCAGCCCCAGACCGGTGCCCTTCCCCCGCGGCTTGGTGGTGAAAAAGGGGTCAAAGATCCGGGGTAATTGCTCCGCCGGAATGCCGGCACCCGTATCGCTGACGGCCACCGCGACCCCCGGCTGGCCATTGCGGTCATGCTGCCTGGCCGAGATGGCCACCCGCCCGCCGGCCGGCGTCGCCTCGAGGGCATTGAGCACGAGATTGAGCACGACCTGCTGCAGTTGCGCCGGATCGGCCAGCATCGCCGGCACGGCTTCGGGCATCGCGGCGGTGAGGGTCACGCCCCGCCGCCGCGCCGCGTGCCGGAGCAGCGGCAGGAACTCCTGGACGAACTCGTGGACGGCGACCGGTTGGATTTCGGGCTTCTGCGCGCGGACCGAGTCGAGCAGCCCTTGGATGATCTTCGAGATACGCTCGATCTGCCGGACGATGATCTCGAGGTCCCGGCGCTCGGGGCTCTCGGGTAGGGCCGTCTTCAACAGGAACTCCGCGCGTCCAGAGATGATGTTGAGCGGCGTCCCGACTTCGTGGGCGATTCCGGACGCGAGCTTTCCCGCCACCGCGAGCATCGCGGCCTGGCGCAACTGACGCTCGAGATCGAGCGCGCGCTCGGTCTCGGTCAGCAGCTGCCGGCGGGCCGCCTCCAGGTGCTCGGCCATTTCGTTAAAGGCCTCAGCCACGCGCCCCAGCTCGTCCCGCCGCTCGACGGGAAGCGGAGGGCCGGGCTCGCCGCGTCCTAGGCGCCGGATGCCGTCCACCAGGCGGGCCAGGGGCCTGAGCACCTGACGCTGGAGCATCACGCCCGCGAGCGCGGCGATCGACGCCACGAGGAGGGTCAGGCGTAACACCACGTCACGGTTTGCCGCGCGCACCCGCTCGTGGACGCGCGTCGCCAGGTGGACAAGCTCCATGGCGCCGGCCGTTTGGCCGTGCCGGTCACGGATCGGCATCACGTAGTACAGCACCGGGCGCCCCCGGCGACTCTGGTAGATGGCCTGGGGCGTTCCGGTGGCGACGGCCTGGCGGAGCGCCTCGAGGGGGACGTCCTCGCCGATCGATAAGGGGTTTGAAACCAGAACCGGCGCGAACCCTCTGTCGAAGAGCCGAATCCGGTCGATGGCCTCTTGGTGCTCGACCATTTCGACCAAGAGCCGCTCGATGTCCGCGATCTGGCGGTCCCGCAGCGCGTTCTCCACCGCGATCTGGACGGCCTTGGCCGTCAGCGCGACGTCGCCCTGCTGCTCGGCCAGCAGCTGGGTCTGTTCATGTCGGATTCGCAAGTAGCCATAGACGCCGATGACCAGGACCACCGGCACCATGAGGACCAGGACAAGCCGCAGCCGCAGACCCATTGGAGAAACATTATCGCCAAAACCGTCACCGGGTGTCGCCGGGGCCGACGGCCGAGGCCGACCGCCGCCGACGACAACATCATGTCGCGAGGCCGACAAGAACGGCGCGGGCCGGCGCGGCTCCGATTCCCAGGCCTAGTTGACAGGACGGTGGCTTCGGTGGCACATCTTGGCCCGGGAGGCCCACCCATGGTTGACCAGCGTCTTCGCCAATCGGCAGAGGAGCTCGAAGCCGGACTCATCGCCCGTCGGGAGTTCCTGCGGCGGACCGTCGTCGTCGCCGGCGGCACTGCGGCCGGCCTGCACGTCCTCCGGAAGATGGCGCACGCCCAGACCGGGGCGAAGCTGCGCGTGTGGCTGTTCAAGAGCTTCGTCACCGACGGCAACGAAATCCTGGCCCGGCAGATCGAGGCCTGGGCCAAGGAGCGCAAGGTCCAGGTCGAGATGGACTGGGCCACCTTCGGCGACCGCGAGCAGAAGTTCGTGGCCGCCATCGAGGCGGGGAACCCGCCCGACATCGCCGAGATGAACTGGCAGGGCCCGACGCGGTACAAGCCGGCTCTTCGAGACGTGTCGGCTCTGGCCAAGGACATCGCCAGCGCCCGCGGCGGGCTCCTGCCGCACGCGGAGCGCTACGTCGTGCTCGGCGGCCAGCATTTCGCGGTCGCCCGGCAGACGTGGCCGGGTGGGTTCTTCATCCGCAAGGACCTGCTGGACGCCAAGGGAATCAAGCCGCCCAAGGTCTACGACCCGGACGTCATCGAGATGGCGAAGAAGACCCAGGACCCGTCGAAGGACCTCTGGGGGCTCGGCCAGACGCTCAACCGGTCGGACGACGGCAACGGCTTCATGCAGAACATCCTGTGGAACTACGGCGGCAGCGTCTGGGACAAGGACGGCAAGCCCGCGCTCGGCACGACGTACCTCAAGCAGAACATGGAGGCGCTGCGGTTCGCCGTGGACACGATCCAGAAGCACAAAATCCAGCCGCCGGGCGTGATGTCCTGGACCGACGTCCACAACAACGAGGCCTACATGGCCGGCAAGCTGGTCAGCACCAACAATGGGGCCAGCCTCTACTACGCCATGGTGGCCAAGAAGCACCCGCTGGCCGAGAAGACGCAAGTCATCCTCACGCCCGGCGGGCCCGCCGGCTCGTTCCTCGCCGCCGGATGCTACAACTGGGGCATCTTCAAGGCCTCCAAGCACGTCGAGCTCTGTGAGGACCTGATCCGCTGGGTCGAGGACGAGGGGCGCTTCGAGGAGTACATGAAGGCGTCTATCGGCCAGGCGGGTCCCGTGTACAAGAAGCGCGCAGAGAATCCGTACTGGAAGTCCGACCCGAACTTCGACGGGATGCTTCAGAACGTCCTGCGGGGTGTGTGGCCCGGCTATCCCGGGCCGATCACGCCCGCCGCGGTGGAGGTGCAGGCTCAGTACATCCTGTGCGACATGGCGGGCCGCGTGGTGGTCGGCGGGCTCTCGCCGGAGGCCGCGCTCAAGGAGGCCCACAAGCGGGTCGAGGACATCCACCGCATCCGCAGCCGGGGCTGAAGCGGAACGCTCACGATGGCCGTCCCGGCGGCCAGGCTCGGCACCAAGGCCGCAGCCAGCGGCGGGCTGGCGCTCGGGCTCAAGCGCGTGCTCGGGCCCGATCACCGGATGGGGTATCTCTTCGTCGCGCCCATCGTCTTCTTCGTGCTCTCGCTGGTCGCCTACCCGTTCGGGTACGCGATCTACCTCAGCATGACCCACAAGCTGGTCGGGCTGCCGCCCGTCTTCGTGGGGTTCGAGAACTACATCCGGCTGGCCTGGGACGGGTTCTTCCAGCGCGCCGTTGTCAACTCGTTCATCTTCACGTTCGGCTCGGTCGGCTTCAAGCTCGTGCTCGGCGTGGTGATGGCGGTCGTGCTGACCTCGCGCATCCGCTGGCGCTCGTTCTGGACCGGCGTGCTGCTGATTCCGTGGGTGGCGCCGACCGTCGTCTCGGCGCTGAATTTCCTGTGGATCTTCGACGGCACCCTCGGCGTCCTGAACTACCTGCTGGTGCGCGTGTTCCGCATTCTGCCCCAGGGCGTGGGCTGGCTCTCGGAGCCGGGAACCGCCATGGCGTCAGTCGTCGCCGTGAACATCTGGCGCGGCTTTCCCTTCTTCGGCATCTCGTTTCTGGCCGGCATGAAGGCGATCCCGGCCGAGTTGTACGAGGCGGCGGCAGTGGACGGCGCCAGCGCGCTGCAACGCTTCCGTCACATCACGCTGCCCGGCATCCGCACCATCATGATCATCGTGGTGCTGCTCTCGACGATCTGGACGTTCAACGACTTCCAGATCATCTACATCCTCACCAAGGGCGGGCCCGGCGGGACCACCATGGTGATGCCGGTCTTCACCTACGAGACGGCCTTCGGCGCGCAGCGTCTCGGCGAGGCCATCGCCGTGGCGCTCTACCTCTTGCCGGCGCTGGCGGTGACCATCATGGTGCTGGCGCGCTACATGCAGAAGGGGCGCCGGCGGTGAAAGGGCGCGGGGCGGAGCGGCTCGAGCGCGCCGCGGCCCACGCGGTGCTGGCGACGCTGGCGGTGGTCGTGCTGTTCCCGTTCTACTGGATGACGATCACGTCGTTCAAGGCCGAAGACCAGATGCGCAGCCTGGCCTCCATGTTCTGGCCGAACCCGTTCGTCACCGAGAACTACGGGCAGCTCTTCGGCAAGACCGAATTCATCTCCTGGTACCGCAACAGCGTGTTCGTGGCCGTGACCAGTACACTGCTGGCCACCGCGGTGGGCACGATCGGCGCCTACGCGCTGGCGCGGCTGAGGTTTCTCGGACGCGGCTTCCTGGCCAGCGCTACGCTGATCACCTATCTCGTGCCGCCGTCGATCCTGTTCATCCCGCTCTACAAGCAGATGCAGGGGCTGGGGATGGCCAACAGCCTCGCGGGGCTCATCGCGGCCTACCCGTCGTTCACGGTGCCCTTCGTGACGTGGCTGCTGATGGGCTACTTCGAGTCGATCCCTGAGGACCTGGAGGAAGCCGCCATGATCGACGGCGCCACGCGCTTCGGCGCGTTCCGCCGGATCGTGCTGCCGCTGGCGGCGCCGGGCGTGCTGGCGGCGGCGCTCTACGCGTTCACGCAGGCCTGGAACGAGTTTCTCTACGCACTGGTCTTCATCACGGACGGCCGTCTTCGCACGCTACCGGTGGGCCTGGCCAGCTTCATCACCGGGGACGTCTACGGCTGGGGCTACCTGATGGCAGGCGCCGTGCTCACGACGTTGCCCGTGATCGCGGCCTACGTCTACCTCCAGCGCTACATGGTGGAAGGGCTCACCGCGGGGAGCGTCAAGGGCTAGGCCGGCTGGGCTACGCGCCCGGCCCACGCTCCATCGAATAGGGCTGCCAGCGCTGGAGCCCGCACTTCTCCAGAACCGAGGGGTTCACGCAACTCCTCGGCCACCGGCCGCTCAGCACCAGCGCGATCTCCTCGCCGACCCTGCGCTTGCGCACCGGATCGAACCGGGCCGAGGCCGACGCCACGTGCGGGGTGAGGATGACGTTCTCCATCTTCAGCAGCGGATTCGTCGGGGCGGGCGGCTCCTGCTCGAGCACATCGAGGCCGGCGGCGGCGATCCAGCCCTCCTGCAGAGCTCGGATGAGCGCCGGCTCGTCCACCGTCGGGCCCCGGCCGGTATTGATGAAGATCGCGTCCGGCTTCATCGACCGGAAATGGTGCTCGGTCAGCAGGTGGTGGGCCTCCGGCGTGGACGGGGCGTGCATGGAGACGATATCGGACCGCTGCAGCAGCTCGGTCAGGCCTACCGGCTCCACGCCGTATCGGGACATGACGAGCTCCTCCACGAAGGGATCGTGGGCCAGCAGGTGCAGCCCGAACGCCCTGGCCCGCATCGCCACCGCCCGGGCCACGTGACCGAAGGCGATGAAGCCCAGCGTCTGGCCCATGAGCCGCGGATACTGGGACAGCAAGGGGCGGCCCTCGGCCCACCGTCCGTCTCTGACGACGCGGTCCATCGTGACCAGGCGGCGGTAGGTGGCCAGCATCAACATCATGGTGTGGTCGGCGACTTCCTCGATGAACGTGTCGGGGACGTTGGTGACCGGGATCCCCCGCGCTGTCGCGGCGGCGACGTCGACGGAGTCGACCCCCACGCTGCCGAGGGCGATGACTCGACACCGTTCGAGGCCGTCGATGATGGGCCTGGTGATGCGACGCCCCTTGGCGTACAACGCATCGGCATCCCGGGCGGCGCTGACGAACTCGTCCTCGGTCCCGGCCGCGATCTCCACGATCTCCGCATCGAGCGGGGCCAGGGCCTCCATCTCCAGCTTGTAGCCGACACCGGGAACCGAGAAGCTCGCTCCGGCTGGTGTAACGATCTTGTACTTCGCCACGCTGGCCCTCCCTGCCCCACGATGAACATCCGGGACACCGGTTTATAGACCGTTTCCGCGGCGAGGGCCAGCGGGTTCGTGGTAGGGTCGAGCGCCTCCGACCATGCCCATTCCCGTCGGCCTCAACGTGTGGTCACGCCTGGTCGAAGCGACCTTCCCATACTTCGACCGGACGGTCGGCCCCTTCGACTCGCTGTGGCTCCCCGACCACGTCCAGTACAACGGTTACAAGGTCGCCGAGGGCTGGACCCTGCTGGTCTGGGCGCTCGCCCGCTATCCCGACAAGCGGTGCGGCCACGAAGTCCTGTGCAACAGCTTCCGCAACCCGGCGCACGTCGCCAAGATGGTGGCGACCGCGCAGACGCTCTCGGGCGGGCGGACGATCCTGGGCATCGGGGCCGGATGGAACGAGGAGGAGTACGTCGCCTACGGCTGGCCATTCCCGCCAACCCGCGTGCGGATCGCCCAGCTCGCCGAGGCGATCCAGCTCATCCGGCGCATGTGGACCGAGGCCCCGGCCACGTATGACGGCCACCACTATCGGATCGAGAATGCCCACTGCGAACCACGGCCCGACCCGATTCCACCGATCATGGTCGGCGGCCACGGCGAGAAGCATCTGCTTCGCGTGGTCGCCCAGCATGCCGACTGGTGGAACTACCCCTTCCGCGACCACGCGCTCTACGCCCACAAGCAGGAAGTCCTGAAGGCACATTGCCGCGAGGTGGGCCGGGACTACGACCAGATCGTCCAGGTGGTCCGGGTCGGGATCCTGGCCGCCGAGACCGAGCGCGACGTGGAGCGCCTCAAGGCGGAGCCCTTCGTCCGGCCGATGGCGGACATCCGACTGGCGGGCACGCCGGCGCAGGTGACTGAGACGCTCCAGCAGATCGTTCGACAGGGCGCCGACCGGCTCGTCGTGAACTTCGCCGACGCGCCCCGCCCGGATGGGACCGTGCTGTTCTCGGAGACGGTGCTGCCCTACCTCTAGGTCTTCCAAACTGAGACACTACCGACCGGCCGCGCGTTGACGCGAGCCGCGGCGTCGCGTAGGGTCGGCCCATGGGCGCGACCCTCGTGATGCTGCCGCCCCAGACACCCACGACGCGCGCGTGGGCTTCCCGGCTCGCCGCTACGCTCCCGGAGCTTTCCGTCGTGGTCGCCGAGGACCCGGAGCAGGCCGCGAAGGCCGTCGGCGACGCCGAGGCCGTGTTCGGGACGCTGCCGCCCGCCCTGCTGCGCCAGGCCGTCCGGCTCCGCTGGCTCCAGGCGCCGCAGGCGGCGCCACCCGCCGGGTACTACTATCCAGAGCTGATCGCTCATCCCGTGGTCGTGACGAACTTCCGAGAGATCTACAACGATCACATCGGCGCCCACATCATGGCGTTCGTTCTGGCCTTCGCCCGCGAGCTGCACCGCTACCTCCCGCAGCAGCTCCGCCGGGAGTGGCGGCCGGCGGCCCTCGACACCGGAGTGGTCCACCTTCCCGAGGCGACAGCGTTGATCGTGGGCGTGGGGGGAATCGGCGCCGAGGCGGCTCGGCTCGCCGCGGCCTTCGGCATGCGCGTGATCGGGGTCGACGCCCGCCGGCAGGAGGTGCCGCCGGGCGTGGCCGAGCTGCACGGCCCCGACGCGCTCGACTCGCTCCTGCCGCGCGCCGACTTCGTGATCCTCACCGTACCGCACACGCCGGGCACCGAGGGCTTCATGCACCGGGCGCGGTTTCAGCGGATGAAGCGCAGCGCGTTCTTCATCAACATCGGGCGTGGCATGACGACCCGGCTCGACGACCTGGTCGAGGCCTTGCGGGCCGGGGAGATCGCCGGCGCGGGCCTCGACGTGTTCGAGCAGGAGCCGCTGCCGGTCGATCACCCGCTGTGGACGATGCCCGGCGTCCTCATCACCCCGCACACCGCCGGCTACGGGCCGTACCTCGACGAACGCCGTTTCGGGATCCTGCTCGACAATTGCCGCCGCTTCCTGGCCGGCCAGCCCTTGCGCAACGTGGTCGACAAGGCCCGCTGGTTCTGATCTCGGCGCGCTGTTGCATCGCCGGTGGCGGCCCGGCCGGCATGATGCTGGGGCTGCTGATGGCGCGCGCCGGTGTCGCGACCATCGTCCTGGAGAAGCACGCCGACTTTCTCAGGGACTTCCGGGGTGACACCATCCATCCCTCCACGCTCGAGCTCATGTTCGAGCTTGGCGTGCTAGAGGGCTTCCTGAAGCTGCCCTACGAGGAAGTGCGCGAGCTCAGGGCACAAATCGCAGATGTGACGCTCCCCTTCGCCGACTTTCGTCATCTCCCGACCCGCTGCAAGTTCATCGCGCTCATGCCACAGTGGGACTTTCTGAACTTCCTGGCCGAGCGGGCCGCCCGTTACACGACCTTCGATCTGCAGATGCGCGCCGAGGTGACCGGGGTGATCGAGGAGTCGGGACGTGTCATCGGCGTCGACGCGACGACGCCCGCTGGTCCGCTGCAGGTGCGCGCGGATCTGGTGGTGGCAGCCGACGGCCGGTCCTCGGTGGTTCGGGAGAAGGCCGGCTTGCAAGTTCTGGACCTGGGCGCACCGATGGACGTCCTGTGGTTCCGTCTCTCACGGAGACCCGGCGATCCGCCGCAGACCATGGGGCGCTTCGACGTCGGCCGGATCTTCATCATGATCAACCGCGGTGAGTACTGGCAGTGCGGCTACGTGATCTCCAAGGGCACCGTCGAGGAGATCCGCCGGCGCGGGCTGGAGGCGTTCCGCGCCGAGGTGGCGAGACTCACGCCATTCGCGGCCGGCCGCGGGGAAGAGATCCGCGACTGGGACGACGTGAAGCTGCTCACCGTCCGCGTCGACCGCCTGCGCCAGTGGTACCGCCCGGGCCTGCTCTGCATCGGCGACGCTGCTCACGCGATGTCCCCGGTCGGCGGCGTCGGCATCAACCTGGCGATTCAGGACGCCGTCGCCACCGCCAACCTGTTGACCGAACCGCTATGCGAGGGGCGGATGACCACGGACCATCTGCGCCGGGTGCAGCGGCGCCGCGAGCTCCCCACGCGCGTTACCCAGTGGCTTCAGGTTCTGATGCAGCGACGCGTGATCTCGCGGGTGCTCCGCGGCGGGGGGCAGCTGGAACCTCCGCTCGCGCTCCGACTCTTCGCCCGCTTCCCGATCCTGCGGCGCCTCCCCGGCCGGTTGATCGGCCTGGGCATTCGCCCCGAGCACGTGAAGACGCCCGCG
>JBOHPP010000073.1:0-12485 GCA_050731755.1 Candidatus Rokuibacteriota bacterium
ACCGGCGAGGCCCAGCGCGACGTCATGGTCACCGTCTACAACGGCAACCTGGGGCTGGTGAAGGACGTGCGCGAGGCGCGGCTGCCCGCCGGCACCATCGAGGCGCAGTTCCGCGACGTGGCTGCGCTCATCGATCCCACCACGGTGCACTTGAAGTCCCTCAGCGATCCGGCCGGGCTCAGAATCCTCGAGCAGAACTACGAGTACGACCTGCTGTCCAGCCAGAAGCTCATGGAAAAGTACGTCGGACGGAAGGTGCGGCTCTATCAGAGCGACGGCACCTGGCACGAGGCCACGCTGCTCAGCACCAGCGGCCCCGTCTTCGAGATCAACGGGCAGATCCACCTGGGCCACCACGGCCGTCTCGTGCTGCCGGCGCTGCCCGAGAATCTGGTATCCCGGCCCACGCTCGTCTGGCTGCTGCGCAATGAACGGCCGGCGCCGCAACGCATGGAGGCCTCCTACCTCACCGGCGGGATCACCTGGAAGGCCGACTACGTCGTGGTGCTCGACGCCGGCGACGCCCGCGCGGACCTCACCGGCTGGGTCACCATCGACAACAAGAGTGGTGCGACCTATGCCCATGCCGCCCTGAAGCTCGTGGCCGGCGACGTGAACCGGGCCCAGGAGCGCGACCGCGTGGGCCGCGCCATGGAGCTGGCGGCCAAGGCGCCCTCGGTCGCCGACGCCCGGCGGGAGTTCGTCAGCGAGGGGCTCTTCGAGTACCACCTCTACACCCTCGAGGGCCGCACCACGATCAAGGACCAGCAGACCAAGCAGCTCGCCCTGCTGAGCGCCACCGCCGTGCCCGTCGACAAGCAGCTGATCTACTGGGGTGCCCAGGACTACTACCGCACCTCGTACGCTGAGCCTGTCTCCCACCAGAAGGTCGGCGCGTATCTAGAAATCAAGAACAGCCGCGAGCACCGCCTGGGGTTGCCGCTGCCCAAGGGCAAGGTCCGCGTCTACAGGGCCGATGCCGGCGGCAGCCAGCAATTCATCGGCGAGGACTGGATCGACCACACGCCCCGGGACGAGCGCGTCAAGATCAAGCTGGGCCACGCCTTCGACCTGGTGGGTGAGCGGATCCAACGCGACTTCCGCAAGGTGGCGGCGCGGGTGTGGGAGGTCGAATGGGAAATCGCGCTCCGCAACCACAAGGCTCAAGACCAGACCGTGACCGTGATCGAGCCGGTTCCCGGCGACTGGGAGGTGCTGCAGTCGACCCATCCCTGGGAGAAGGTCGAGGCCCACACCCTGCGCTACCGGATCCCGGTGCCCAAGGAGGGCGCGGCGAAGCTCGTCTATCGCGTCAGGATCCGGGGTTGATCGCGCCGCTACTCGCCTTGGGGGATCGCGGCCAGGGCCAGAAGGGCCACCGGCGGCGAAAAGATGAGGGCGTTGAAGAACCACCCGGCGCCGCTCCGGTTGTTCTGCACGGCAACCCAGCCGGTGAGGATGGCCGCTCCAATCCAGACCACGACCCCCAGCATCACGCCGAGCAGTATCGGATTCGCCATAGCGTCCTGCATCATCATGGGGCAGGCCTCCTTCGCGCGTGACGGCTACTTGCCGAGCTTGACGAGGAAGTCGGGCCCGACCAGGATCTCGCGGGGCTTGGCCCCCTGACCGGGGCCGATGATCCGGTCCTGCTCCATCATGTCGATGAAGCGGGCGGCCTTGGGATAGCCCAGGCCCATGCGCCGCTGCAGGAACGAGATGGAGGCCTGGCGCTGGCCGATGACGAGGCGCACGCAGTCCCAGTAGAGATCGTCGCGTTCGGCTGGCTCGCCGCCCTCCCCGCCGGTGGCCTCGGCCGGCAGCTCGGCCTCTTCATAGACGGCAGTGCCTTGCCTGCGCAGGAACTCGCACACCGCCTTGACCTCGTCGTCGGAGACCCAGGCCCCGTGCACGCGCAGGTGCTTGTTGGCGCCGGGCGGCACGAAGATCATGTCGCCGCGGCCCAGGAGCTGCTCGGCGCCGTTGGCGTCGAGCACCGTGCGGGAATCCACCTTGGAGGCCATCTGAAAGGCGATGCGCGTGGGGAAGTTGGCCTTGATGAGGCCGGTCACCACGTCCACCGAGGGCCGCTGAGTGGCGATCACAAGGTGGATGCCGATGGCGCGGGCCAGCTGGGCCAGTCGAACCAGTGAGTTCTGGACGTCGCCGGCCGATATCATCATCAAGTCGGCCAGCTCGTCGATGATGACGATCCAGTAGGGCAGGCACTCGGCCGGCTCCACCACCTTGTTGTAGCCCTCGATGTTCCGCACCTGCCGGCTCTGGAACAGGCGATAGCGCTCGTCCATCTTGCCGACGATCCAGCGCAGCCGGGCCGCCGCCTCCTTGGCGTCGGTGACCACCGGGGCCAGCAGGTGGGGGATCCCCTCGAAGACGCTCAGCTCGAGGCGCTTGGGGTCGATCATGAGGAAGCGCACCTCGGCCGGCGTCGTCTTGTAGAGGATGGACAGGATCATGGCGTTGAGGCCGACGGACTTACCCGTACCCGTCGCCCCGGCCACCAGCAGATGGGGCATGATGGTCAGGTCCGAAACGACGGGACCGCCGGTGACGTCCTTGCCCAGGGCCAGGGGCAGCCGCTTCTTGGACTCGGCAAAGTCGGCGGAGGCGAAGATCTCGCGCAGGTAGACGAGCGCCGCCTCGCCGTTCGGCACCTCGATGGCCACGGTGCCCCGCCCGGGGATGGGGCCGACGATCCGCACCGACCCGGTCTTGAGCGCCAGTGCCAGGTCGTCGGCCAGGTTCACCACCCGGCTGATCTTCACGCCCGGCGCCGGCTCGAACTCGTAGGACGTGATGATCGGTCCCGGGCTCACCTGGACGATGCGGCCTTCGACCTCGAAGTCCTGGAGCTTGCGGCGCAACGTCACGGCATTGTCCTGCAGCTCCTCGTGGCTCAGCGTGTGGTCGGCGGTCTGGGGGACCTGAAGCAGCCCGATCGGCGGCAGCTGGAACGCCTCGGCGCCGCCCCGACCGAAGTCGAACGTCTCCTGCCAGGTCTGGCCGCCGGGCGCCGGGCGCCGGCGCGGCTCGACGACCACGGGCGGCGGACCGGCTGAGGCCGGCACCGGCGACACCGCGGCCACCGCCGAGTCCTCGTCCCACGGCTCGTCCACCGGCGCGGCGGGCTTGCCAACCGCAGCAGCACGGCGGCGGCGCCACTGGGTCAGGCGTGCCGTCACGACGCGCGAGATCGCGCCGTACGAGACCTGGGTCACGAAGAGCACGCCGATCGGCACGCCGGCGAGCAGAACGAACCAGGCGCCGACGTCGCCCGCAGCCGCCTGCAGCGCGCGAGCCACGTTCGAACCGACGAAGCCGCCAACCTGGAACGGGCCCGGCGCGGCGCTAGAAAGCAGCGCGCTCGACGACTGCGTGAGCATGCCGGTGGCGCTCACGAGCAGTACGGCCAACCCCACCAGCGGCGACCAGCCGGGAACGGCGAGCGGCCGCACGAAGACGCCGAGGCCGACGACGGCGACGAGCAACGGCAGCAGGAGCGCGGCGTAGCCGAAGCTCGTGAACAGTCCCCAGGCAAGCCACACGCCGACAGGCCCGGCCGGCCCGTGCTGCTCACCCGGGCCCAGTCGGGGGTCGAAGGTGGCGAGCGCCACCAACCCGAAGCCGGCGATCACCAACAGCGCGATGCCGCGCGCCTCCCGGGCCCAACGGCGCGCCTCCTTCTTCCGGCGCGCCCGGCGCGGACGCTCCCTGGCGGAGACGGCTCCCGCCATCAGACCTCCAGGATCATCGGCAACACCACCGGCTTGCGCTGGAAGCGCTGATTGATGAACCCGCGCACCGTGGTGCGGACGAGACCCGCCAGCGCCTCCCGGTCGATGGGGCCCGGCTCACGCGCCGCCAGCGCGGCCACGACGGCGGCCTTCAGCTCTTCGAGCAGCGCCTCGTTCTCCTTGACGTAGATCACACCGCGGGAGGCGATCTCCGGTCCCGATGCCACCGTGCCGTCGCCGCGCACGGCGAGACCGACCGTCACCAGACCGTCCTGGGCCAGGAGCTGGCGGTCGCGCAGCACGACCGCGCCGATGTCTCCAATGCCCTTGCCGTCGACCAGGATCCGCCCGACGGGGTACCCGCCCACCACGCGCGCCGCCGTCTTGGTCACCTCCACGCCCGTGCCGTCCTCGATGAGAAAGACCTGGTCCGGCGCCAGCCCCACGCTCTGGGCCAGCCGGGCGTGGCCGAGCAGATGGCGGTACTCACCGTGGACGGGCACGAAGTAGCGCGGGCGCGTGAGGTTCAGCATGAGCTTGAGGTCTTCCTGGCTGGCGTGGCCGGAGACGTGGACGAAGGCGTTGTCCTCGTACAGGACTTCGGCGCCCAGGCGAAGCAGCGCGTTGACGATGCGGCCGATGGTGCGCTCGTGGCCGGGGATCACCCGCGCCGAGATGATCACGAGGTCGCCGCGCTCCACCTGGACCGCCCTGTGCTCGTCGGCGGCCATGAGCGCCAGCGCCGAGTTCGGCTCACCCTGACTGCCGGTGGAGAGGATGATCTGGCGCGCCGGCGGGAGCGCGATCAGCTCCTCCAGGGGCAAGAGCACGCCGTCGGGGATGCGAAGGTAGCCCAGCTCGGCGGCGATCTGCACGTTCTTCTGCATGCTCATGCCCAGCAGCGCCACCCGGCGGCCGTGCTCGCCAGCCAGGCTCAGCACCTGCTGGATGCGGTGGATGTGCGAGGCGAAGGTGGCCACGATGACCCGCCCGGGCGCCCGCGCGATGCGCTCACGAAGCGCCTGGCCCACCTCCATCTCCGAGCGGGTGTGCCCCGGCCGCTCCACGTTGGTGGAGTCCGAACAGAGCACCAGCACGCCGTCGGCGCCCAGCTCGGCGAACCGCCGGTAGTCGGACGGCTCGCCGTCGAGCGGGCTCGGGTCGAGCTTGAAGTCCCCGGTGTGGACGATGGTGCCGACGGGAGTGTCGATGGCCAGACCGATGCCGTCCACGATGGAGTGCGTCACCCGGATGGGCTCGATGCGGAACGGCCCCACCTCCAGGCGGTCGCGCGGCCGGATGACCCGCAGGTCGGCGTCCTCCAGGAGACCGTGCTCGCGCAGCTTCTCGGCAACGAGGGCCAGCGTCATTGGCGTGCCGTAGACGGGCACCCGCGCTTGGCGCAGGAGATAGGGCAGGGCACCGATGTGGTCCTCGTGACCGTGGGTGAGGACGACCGCGCGGAAACCCTGGCGCTTGGCCACCGCGTAGGAGAAGTCGGGGATCACGTAGTCGATGCCGGGCATCTCGTCGGCGTCGGGGAACATGAGACCGCAGTCGACGGCGATCAGGTCGTCGCCGAACTCGACCAGCATCATGTTGAGGCCGATCTCGCCGAGGCCGCCGAGGGGAATCAAGCGGACGGCCGGCTCGGTCAGAGGCTCCACGGAAACTCCTTTCGGTGCAGCGCTCACATGGTAGCACCCGCCCGCGGACCCTCGAAATTTCCCTGGGCTATCCGGCGTCGCCGGGCGGCTCGGGTCGGCGCCGCTGCGGCCGCCTACAGCGCCCGTTCGAGGTCGAAACGCAGGTAGCGACGGAGCACGCCGAAGTCCTGAAGGTTCTCCGTCACCAGCGTGGCCCCGATTTGACGAGTTGAGAGGGCGATCAGCGCGTCGTTCCAGAGGCCACGGATCTTCGTGCGGAAGCCCGGCTCGCCACGGGCGATCTTGGCCAGGATGTCTCCGGCATCGTTCCACGACTCGGCGGCGGGGGTGACCACGCGGCCCAGCCGTTCGAACCGATCGACCAGCGCGAGCACGGCTCGGCGGCCGGCCACGTCCAGGGCTCCGGCTCGCAGCTCTCCGGACACCACCGAGGCGAGATACGTGCGCGGAGCGGCTTCCTGAAGCCGCCCGAACGAGGAACCGCTCACGCCCTCCCGGAGCGCCGCCACATACACGTTGGTATCGAACACGAGCCACCTAGCGGGCATCGACGTCCTCGATGTGCCCGGCGCCCCTGCGCACGAAGTCCCGGAGCGCTGCGACCAGGGCCGCCTCCTCGGCGACGATGTCCAGCGCTCGATGGATCGTCTCCGTCTCCGTCCGGGTGCCGAGAACTCGTTGCGTCCGCTCCAGCTTCGTCACGTCGATCCGATAATTCTTCCGCCGAACCCGCGCTGTTCGGCTCCGGCTCGCCTTGGCCGCCATCTCGATCACCTCCTCGTCGAGCGAGTACAGACAGATGATAGCATTAATCTGTACATTCGCCCTGATGGCCCTTGGATTCGCCGAAGGACTTCGGCGAGCCACAGCGTGCCGAGCGGAAGCCGTAGCTCGGTCAGACGCCGGCCGCGGAAAGTCGACCGTGCCTTGACAACCACCGCCCGCTAACCGATAGTGCCGCTGCCCCTGGATCGAAGGAGGGCCAAACCTATGAACAGACGGAAGATCCTGACCCTAGGCGTGGCTGGCGCGTCGGCACTCGTCCTCAGCCAACGCCGCACGGTGTCGGCGCAGCGCATCGAAGAGAAGGGCTCCATCGAGCGGAAGGAGTCGAAGCCCGTCGACTCCATGGTCCCGGGCTTCAAGAAGGTGCGCCTGCGGGAGGTCACCTATCAGCCGGGCGCAAGCAGCAAAGCCAAGATGCAGAACGCGATGATCTGCGAGTGTAGCCAGGGCACACTCGAAGTGGTGCAGGACGGTAAGAAGTTCACGGCCAAGAAGGGTGACGTCTGGACCTGCCACGTCGGACTGATCGAAGCCAACGAGAACAATGGAAGCGGCCCGGCGACGATGCGGGTCTTCGATCTGTTGACGACGTAGGCCTACACGGGCGCCTCGTCGGTTACCGTCGTCGCGACGTCGCGAGGAAGTCGGCGAGCCGATCGTACCAGCGCGTGAGGTCCGACGGCGTGACGTGGGCGTTGGCGCCACTCGGGTTCGGGAGCACGAAGAGACGGATGGCGTCCAGGCGCTCGCGCTGAGGGCCGAGGACCAGCCCGGCCGGCGACCGCTCGAGGCCAAAGCGCAGGAAGTTGGCGTAAGCGGTTACGCCGTGGAAGCAGGCCACCTGCGGAGCGGCGCGTTGCAGGCGGTGGCGAAGACGTGGCGCCCAGTGGGCGAAGTCACGAGGCGTGAGGCCCGAGGCGTTGAGTGTCGGGCGCTTGACGACGTCGGTGAGGCCAATGCCGAACTCGAGGAGCCGGGTGTCGTGCTCGGGCGAGAGGCGCTCGACGCCGAGGGCTTGACGGATCGGAGCGCTCAGCCGGGAGCGCGAGAACGCCGGCCAGAACCGGCTCCATGGGCTCGAGAAGTAGTGGCCACGCACCACAGAGTTCACCCCGGGGTTGATGCCGACCAGCACGAGATCCAGTCCCGGCCGGAGATAGTCGGGCAGCGTCTTGAACGGGTACCCGTGGGTCAGCCGATGATCTCGTTAAGGCCTTCCACGACGCTGGCGACCTCCTCGTCCGACGCCCTGGCGAGTCGCCGGCCGATTCGTTCTACCGCGAGCGTCCGGATCTGGCTGATCCTGATCCAGGACCGCTTTGGCAGGCCCGGCGCTTTGCTCTCCGTGGTGAGCGGAAATCCGGCGCGGGGTGCCTGGCTCGTCAGCGCCACCGCGATCACCGTGCCTGACCTCTCATTGAACACGTCATGGCTCAGAATGAGCACGGGGCGGAGGCCGGCCTGCTCGCGTCCTCGCAGGGGGTTCAGGTCGGCCCACCGAATTTCGCCTCTCAGTATTCGGGCCACGTCGCCAGGCTTTCCGCGAGGCCTTCCTCGGCGAGGCCCTTCTCCTCTCGCGGATCGAGCTTCGCACACTCGCGCGCCAACCGGATCCGCGCGACGCGGTCCAGCTTCTCGGCCAGCGCGGCTTCGATAGCCTGGCTCCGGTTCCGGAATCGACGGTTGGCGACGAGCTCATCGACGCGGTGGAGCAGCTCGGCCTCGAGCGTCACGGCGACCTTGGTTTTAGGCATAGCGGTATGATACATCATCATACTACGGCGGTCTTACTGACCGACTGAAGCCGGCGCCGGGAAGTGCGGCCTACAAGGGCGCTTCGGTCTCCAGGCGGGTGATCAGCTCGCGGGCGTGCCCGTCGAACACACCGCGCTCGGCGGAGGGGATGGGCTCGCCGGGGATGAACTTCTCGCCGAGCGGGTTGACGCGGTGGCCGCTCTTCATGACCTCGTAGTGCAGGTGCGGGCCGGTGCTCAGCCCGGTCGAGCCAACGTAGCCGATCACCTGCCGCTGGCCCACGCGCGCGCCGCGGTCGATCCCCGGACCCACCCGCGAGAGGTGGGCGTAGAGGGTCTCGTACCCCGAGCGATGACGGAGGCGGACGGCGATGCCGTAGCCGCCGTCCCGTCCGGCGTGGGCCACGACGCCGTCGGCGACCGCTCGCACCGGCGTGCCCATCGGCGCCGCATAGTCCACGGCGAGATGGGGCAGGGTGCCGCCCAGGATGGGGTGAGGGCGCGCGTAGGTGAACCGCGAGGTGATCCGCGAGAACTCCAGCGGGCTCTTCAGGAAGCTCTTCTTCAGCGAGCGCCCGTCGAGGTCGTAGTAGCCGAAGCGGTCGCGGCCGGGCGTGTAGCCGATGGCGGTCAAGGTGCGCCGGTCGCTGGCGTACTGCGCGGCCAGCACCCGTCCGTAGCTCACGAAGGTGTCGCCGGCGTAGCGCTTCTCGACCAGAAGGCGAAAGCGATCGCCGCTTCGGGTATCCGCGGTGAAGTCGAAGTCCCACTCGAAGATGTTGACCACGGCCAGCACCAGCGGAGGAGACTCCCCGGCCTGGTCGACGGCCTCGAACAGCGAGCGCTCGACGCGCCCTTGCACCATGGCCAGGCGCACGTCCGGCGTCGTCTCCAGCCGCTTGACCGTCCAGCCGTCCTCCTCGGCCACGGCCGCGTACCCCAGCCAGGGGCTTGGCTGCAGGCTCACGGCCATGGGCTTGTCCGTCCCGCTCCAGGTGATCTCCACGGTGTCGCCGGGCTTGAGTCGGCGCAGGTCGACGCCGGCCCGAGCCAGCGCGGTGGCCACCTCGTGGCCGATCCGCGGCTCGAGGCCGGCTCGCGTCAGGGCGAGCACGAGGCTGTCGCCCCGCCTGAGGGTGACGGTTTGCAGGCGCTCGCTCGGAGGCTCGGGCGCGGGGGGCGCGGCGGTCTCGGCCGGGGCCGGCGGCTCCGGAGCCGGTGCTTCGCTTCCCAGCCACCACTGGGTCGTCAGACCGGCGGTCCCGAGGACCACCATGACGGCCACCAGGGCCAGGACCAGACGGATCCGGTCAGACATCCTTCCGACCATCATAGCCGGGAGGCCAGGGCGGCAAACTCAGGAATTGTCAGCGTCTCGGCCCGGCGGCCGGCGTCGATACCGGCGGCCTCGGCGGCGGCCCGGACCTGGTCCGTGGTGATGCCCAGGCTGCCGGCCAGGGCGTTGGCGAGTGTCTTCCGGCGCTGGGCGAAGGCGGCGCGGACAACGCCAGCGAACCGACGCTCGTCGGCCAGCGGCACGCGCGGCCGGGGCAGCACGCGGAGGTGCAGCACCGCGGACTCCACCTTGGGGGGCGGACGAAACGCGCCCGGAGGCACGCGCAGCGCGACCCGCACGTCGGAGTAGAGCTGGGTGAGGATGCTGAGCGTGCCGTACGTCCGCCCGCCCGGCGCCGCCGCCACGCGCTCGGCCACCTCGCGTTGCAGCATGAGCGCCATCTCGTGGATCGCCGTGCGCGCCGCGATCAACGATTGCAAGATTGGCTTGGCGACGCTGTAGGGCAGGTTGGCGGCCACGAGCACGCGGCCGCCGGGCGGGGCGGCCAGCCCGCCGTAGGGCCAGCGGCGAGCGTCGGTTTCGAGCACTTCCACCCGCGAGAAGCGCTCGCGCAGCCGGGCCACCAGGGCCGCATCGACCTCCAGCGCGAGCACCCGGCCCGCGCGCCGCTCGAGCTCGTCGGTGAGCGCGCCCTCGCCGGGCCCGATCTCGACCACGAGGTCGTTCGGCCCCGGCGCGATGAGATCGACGATGGCCCGCGCGACCGCGGGATCGCGCAGGAAATGCTGACCGAGCGCGCGCCGCCGGAAGTTCACCGCTCCTGCTGCCGGGTCACGCGCCCTCGCGGGCGCGCGCGGCATGCTCGGCGACCAGCGCGGCGTGGACCCGGCGCACCTGGGCTTCGGTGGCCGCCCGGTCGCCCGAGTTGTCGATCACGTAGTGGGCGACCTTGACCTTCTCGCTGAGCGGCATCTGGCTCCGGATCTTGCGCAGGGCCTCGTCGCGAGGGGTCCCGTCGCGGCTCATCAGGCGCTGGATCTGCACCTCCTCGTCGGCGACCACCACCACCAGGCGATCCATCGTCCGATAATTCCCGCTCTCGACGATCAGCGCTACGTCGAAGATCACGATGCCGGTGAACCCGGCCGCGGTCAGCTCGGCCAGCCGCCGGGCCAGGCGCTCGTGGACACGGGGATGAGTGAGCGCCTCCAGGCGGCGTCGCCGGGCGGCGTCGGCGAAGACGATGGCGCCGAGCGCTTTGCGATCGAGCGCGCCGTCGGGCCCGAGGACGCCGGGGCCGAACTCCCGGACGATCTCGCCGAACGCGGGCTCGCCCGGCGCGACCACCTCGCGGGCCAGGACGTCGGCGTCGATGAGGGTGCAGCCCAGCGCCTGGAACGAGGCGCTGACGGTGCTTTTGCCGGTGGCGATGCCCCCGGTGAGGCCGACGAGCAGGAACGGACGACCGGGGGGCGCGCGCTCCGGCCCCCTTATGCCGCTTGGTCTGTCCGTAGCGTCACCCGCAAGGCTCGTCCATCCTTCGTGAACGTCACCTTTCCTTCTCGAGCGAGCCAGCCGAGCGCCATGAGCACGAGGGGCTCGGGCAGATTCGCGTGCTTCTTGATGGCGCTCAGCCCGCTGCTGGCATGCTGGTCGAGATAGTGCCAAATGATGCCGGCTGCATTTCCGATCTCGGCTTCCATGGCGTCAACTCCTTGATCCCCGCCTACGGGGCCGGCTCACACCTCGGACCAGTCGCGGCCCGACTTCACGTCCACCACCACCGGCACGCGGAGCGGAAGGGCCGCGCCCATGATGTCCCGGGCCAGTCCTTCCACTGTCGCCACCTCCTCGGGCGGCGCCTCGAAGAGCAGCTCGTCGTGCACCTGCAGCAGCATGCGTGCGCGGAGCCCGCGCTCGGCGAGCGCGGCGTGCATGCGCACCATGGCGGTCTTGATCATGTCGCTGGCCGTGCCCTGCACCGGGGCGTTCATGGCCATCCGCTCGGCGGCGTTGCGGGCGACCGGGTTCTGGCTCTTGAGATCGGGCAGCCACCGCCGGCGGCCCAGAAGCGTGGTGACGTACCCGCGTTGCCGGCCTTCCTCCAGCGTGCGCTCGATGAAGGCCCGCACGCGCGGGTGGGTGGCGAAGTAGGCGTCGATGTAGCGCTGGGCCTCCTTCTGGTCGATCTTGGTGGCCTGACTGAGCCCGAAGGCGCTGACGCCGTAGAGGATGGCGAAGTTGGCGCTCTTGGCGATGGTCCGCTGCAGCGGCGTGACATCCGCCGGGCGGATCTTGAAGACCTCGCAGGCCGTCCGGGTGTGGATGTCCTCGCCGCGCTGGAAGGCCTCGATGATCGACGGGTCCTCGCTCATGTGGGCCAGGATGCGCAGCTCGATTTGCGAGTAGTCGGCGGCCACGAACCGCCAGCCCTCGGCGGGGATGAAGGCCGCCCGGATGCGCCGGCCCAGCTCCGAGCGGATGGGGATGTTCATGAGGTTGGGGTCCTGCGAGGAGAGCCGCCCGGTGGCCGCCACGAGCTGGTTGAAGGTGGTGTGAATGCGCCCGGTGGTCGGATTCACGAGAGCCGGCAGGGCGTCGGCATAGGTGCCCTTGAGCTTGGCCAGCGTGCGGTGCTCGAGCACCTTGGCCGGCAAGGGATGGCCAAGCGACAACTCGGTCAGCACGTCGGCGTCTGTGGAATAACCGGTCTTGGTCCGGCGCGTCGCCGGCAGCTTGAGCTTCTCGAACAGGATGTGGGCGAGCTGCTTGGGCGATCCGATGTTGAACTCTTCTCCGGCCAGTGCCACGACTTCTCGGGTGAGGTTATCCAGCTGGCGTTCGAGCTCCTTGGCGAACGCTTCGAGCCGCGCCGGCTCCACGCGGATGCCGTGCCGCTCCATGAGGGCCAAAACCGGCACCAGCGGGCGTTCGATCTCGTCGTAGAGGGCGCGCAGCTCGAGGCTCTCGAGCTCTCCGGCGGCGTGCTTCCAGTACCGGAGGACCCAGCGGGCGCGCTCGCCGAGGGCCGGCCCCGGCGCGTCCGCCGGCAGCGCGGGCGGGCACTCGCCGAACGCCTCCATGCAGAGATCGTCGATCCGGTAAGCCGAGCGAGCCGGGTTGAGGAGATAGGCGGCCACCCCGCTGTCGTGCACCGGCGGTGGACTCGAGCGCCGCGCGAGCCACCACTCGACCAGCGCCTTGGCCTCGTGGACGATCAACTCGC
>JBOHPP010000074.1:0-15107 GCA_050731755.1 Candidatus Rokuibacteriota bacterium
CTCAGCGCAGCCGCTCCCGGAGACGGCGCGAGATGTCGCGCTGATCGATGTACCCGGCGGCCCGGTGGTCGACCGCGAGGCCGTCGGTGTCGGCCCACTTCGGAATCAGATGGACGTGAACGTGGAAGACGGTCTGGCCGGCCCGTGCGCCGTTGTTCTGTAGGACGTTGTAGTGCTCCAGCTCCATGGCCCTGGCGACATTCGTGATCGCGGCCATGATCTCGGCCAGATCGCCATCGTCCGCGTCGTGAAGCGTCGGGGCGTGGCGTCGGGGAAAGAACACCGAGTGGCCGCGCGACAGCGGTTCGATATCGTTGACGAAGGCGACGATACGCGCAGTCTCCACGATGCGATCGGCCTTTAGTTCGCCTGCGGCGATGCGACAGAGCGCGCATTGCGTGGCGCCGGCCAGGGCCCCCGGCCGAAGCCGGCGCCAGAAACCGTACTCGCGGCTCCGGTCAGCGTCCTCCAGCGTACGCTCGCCGATCCTGGCAAAGCCCAACCGCTCGTACACCCCGTGCGCGATGGTGAAACGGGTATCCGACCAGGCGAGGGCGACGAGGTAGCCGGCGGCCTCCGCCCAACTGAGGGGATGTTCCAGGAGGGCCCGGCCGTAGCCGCGCCCCCGGTTCGTCGAAGACGGTGCCGATCACACGCAGGACGTCCGGTGCGTGCCGAGACGCGAACGGAACGATGAGGGCCTGGGTGGCGGTCATTCCGCCCCGGCCGCGCGCCGCCGGAGGAGCGGTGGCACGCTGACCACCGTCCACACGCCCTCCAGGAGCACGAAGCCCCACAAGCCGGCCCGGTAGGCGATGACGGTCAAGATGGCCGCGCCGATCAGGTTCATCCAGTTGTACGCGGGATGGGTGCGCTCCATCACCCCGAACTGGAGCGCGGCATAGGCGGCGAGGATCAAGACGGCGCCGGCGACGGAGATGACCTGTTCCATAGGTTCAGTAAGTGGCGCGGCCGCCCGAGAGGTCGTACACCGCGCCCGTCGAGAAGGAGCATTCATCGGAGGCGAGCCAGGCCACCAGCGCCGCCACCTCCTGCGGCTGGCCCCATCGGCCCATGGGGATCTTGGCGACCAGCATGTTCACCGTCTCCTTGGTCATCTGTCGGAGGATGTCGGTCTCGATCACCGCCGGCGCCACGGCGTTGACGAAAATGCCCCTGGTCGCCACCTCCTTGGCCAGCGCCTTGGTGAGGCCGATGACGCCGGCCTTGGCTGCGGAGTACGGCACCAGTGAAGGATTACCCTCCTTGCCGGCGATCGAGGCGATGTTGATGATCCGGCCCCCGCCGGCGGCCAGCATCACGCGGATGGCCGCGCGGCACACGAGGAACACGCTGGTGAGGTCGCAGGCGATCACGCAGTGCCAGTCGTCGTCGGTGAGCTCGGTGATCGGATAGGAGCGCCCGGTGATCCCGGCGTTGTTGACGACGATGTCCAGGCGCCCCCAGCGCTCGCCCACGGCGTGGACGGCGCGCTCCACGTCCGCGGTGACGGTGACGTCGGCCACGACGGCGCTGGCGCGGTCGCCGAGTCGGCCCGCGGCCGCTTTCAGTTCCGCGGCGTCGACGTCGGCGAGCGTGACTCGGGCCCCCGCGGCCAGCAGACGTTCGGTGATGGCGAGCCCGATCCCTCGGGCGGCGCCGGTGACGAGTGCGGTGCGTCCCTCCAGGCTCGTGGCCATCGGACCTTCTCCCTTGTCATCGACGGCGGCGAGCCGGGCGCCCGCCGCGGACGTCGTAGTACGTGGCGTACGCGGCCACCGCCCGGGCCACGCTCCTCGCGCCGTCAGCCGCTCCGGCGCCGAACCGGCGGATGTCCATGTGGCGAACATCGAGCGGCGGCCGGCCGTTCATGATCCAACCCGCCATGACTTCGCCCACACCCCCGGCGCCGGCAATGCCATGGGCACAGAACCCAGCGGCGACGAAGAACCCGCGAACGGCGGGCGCCTCGCCCAGGATGAACTCACCGTCCGGCGTGAAAGCCTCAGGGCCGTTGATGAGGGTGATCACCTCGGTATCGCTCAGGATGGGCACGCGCCCGATCGCCTGCTCCATGAGCGGCGCGAACCGGTCCCAGTCCGGCGACAGCAGCTTGTGATTGAAGTCCCGGGGGATGCCCTCGAGCCCCCACGGCGCGGGGGCGCGCTCGAAACCGCCGACGACGAGACCGCCGACCTCTTCGCGAAAATAGACCAGGTGATCGGGGTCGCGCATGGTGGGCAAATCGCGGCGGACGCCGTCGATGGGCTTGGTCACCAGATACTGGTGCGCGATCGGGACGACGGGCACCGGGACGTCGGCCAGCCGTCCGATCTCGGCGGCCCAGATCCCAGCGGCGTCGACGACCACCTCGCAAGCGATCCGCCCCTGCTCGGTGACGACCTCGCTGACTCGTCTCCGACGAACAGTGAGGCCGGTCACGGTGACGCCGGTGCGAACGCTGACGCCGGCCTTCTTGGCTCCAGCCGCGAAGGCGTGAGCCAGCGATGCGGGGTCGACGCGACCGTCGGATGGCAGCCACAGCGCGCCTTTCACGCCGTCGTGACTCATCAAGGGAAAGCGAGCGGCGGCCTCGCCGGGGCCGAACAACTCGGCGTCGAGACCAAGGGCGCTGGCCGACCGGAGCCGGCGCCTCAGCTCGTCGAGCCGGGCCCGGGACGAGGCCAGGCGCAGGCTGCCCACCTCGCGCCATCCCGGATCACGCCCGGTCTCGGCGTCCAGGCGCCGGTACTGGACCACGCTCGCCATGTTGATGCGGCTGAGCGCGATCGATGCGCGGAGTTGGCCGACGAGCCCGGCCGCGTGGAACGTGGAGCCGCCGGTCAGCTCGCCGCGCTCGAGCACCAGCACGTCGCGCCAGCCCCCACGCGCCAGGTGATAGGCGATGGCGCAGCCGGCGACGCCGCCGCCGATGATGACGACGCGCGCGGCCTTAACCTGGTTCATTCAGGCCCGACGCGCGCGACCGGGCGGGTGGCGCCGGTGTGGCCCTGCAGTGGGACCCTCTCGGCTCCTCGCAGTTCGAAGAACTGCGTGTGGGGCCGAGTCGGTGACGGAGCCTGGCCAGCCAGGGCCACCCCGACGACAGGACCCGCCCGGTCGCGCGCATCGGGTGCTGAAGAAACCAGGTTAAGGGCCCGACGCCGCGGCCAGCACGACGCAGTCGTCGGGGGCGAAGGCGAGCGCCACGGGCTTCTTGCGCTCGAGGGCGCGAGCCTGGGCGTGGGAGACGTCGATCCACAGCGGGCGGCCGTGGACCGCGACCTGCACGCGCACCACGGGACCGAGGAACGTGATGACCTCCACCACGCCCTCGAGGCGATTCGTCACCCCCGCCGGGCCCGGGCTGGCCAACAGCGTGAGCTTTTCCGGCCGTACCGCCAGCGTCACGGCCTGGCCGTCGGCACGCCCGCTGAGCCGCGTCCGCAAGCGCTCGCCCTCCCACTCCACCACCCCCTCGGTCGCCGACAGCACGCAGCCGGGCAGGAGGTTGGAGACGCCGATGAAGTCGGCGACGAAGTCGGTTTGGGGGAAGGCGTAGATCTCCTCGGGCGCACCCACCTGCTCGATGCGCCCGTCCCGCATGACAGCGATGCGGTCGGCGATGCTGAGCGCCTCCTCCTGATCGTGGGTCACGTGGATGGCGGTGATGCCGAGGTCCTGCTGGATCTTTCTGAGCTCGCCGCGGAGGCGCAGGCGGATCTTGGCATCGAGCGCCGACAGCGGCTCGTCGAGCAGCAGCACTTCGGGCTGGCGGGCCAGCGCCCGGGCCAGGGCCACCCGCTGCTGTTGGCCCCCGGAGAGCTGGTTGGCGTAGCGGTGCTCGAGACCGCTGAGGTTGGTCAGCTCGACCATCTCGGCCACGCGCTGCCGGGTACGCGCCTCCGGCCACCGGGCCACCCGGAGGCCGAAGGCGATGTTCTCGGCGACGGTCAGCGTCGGAAACAGCGCGTACGACTGGAAGACGATCCCCACCCCGCGTTTTCGGGGCGGCACATCGTTGACGAGACGATCGCCGAACCAGATTTCGCCGGAGTCCGCGCGCTCGAAGCCGGCGATCAGGCGAAGGGTGGTTGTCTTGCCGCAGCCGGAGCCGCCGACCAGCGAGACGAGCTCTCCCGGGCGCACCTCCAGCGAGAGCCCGTCCACGGCCACCGCCGGGCCGAACCGCTTGCGCAGATCGCGCAGCGCGATACGCACGGCCCCGGCTATCCCTGCGCTACCGCGAGAAGCGCTCGAGCCACTTCTTGACCAGCCGGTCCTTCTGCTCGGCGGCCCACACGAAATCGAGGTTGATGAGGTTCATATCCGAGATCTTCTGGCCGCTCACGGCAACGTCGCCGCGAGTGATGCCGGCCCCTCGCCACTTGGCATAGGCCTCCATCGCGGACTTGGAGACGGCCCAGTCCAGGAAGCGCTTGGCGTTCTGCGGGTTCTTGGCCCCCTTGACCAGGGCGTTGCCCTCGAAGGTCCAGGCTACCCCGTCCGACGGGTACATGATGTCGAGCGGGGCGCCCTGCTTCTTGGCCGTCTCCACCTCGTAAGCCAGGGCGACCCCGATGGGCGTCTCCCCGGAAGCGGCCATGCGGCCGGGGGCGCCGCCGGACTTCGTCACCTGAGAGAGGTTCTTGTCCAGCGTCGTGTAGTACTCGAACGCCTTGTCCTCACCCAGCCGCGCGACGTGGCTGGCCAGGAGCAGGTAGGCCGTGCCCGAGGTGGAGGGATTGGACATCACGATGTGCCCCTTGTATCGGGGATCGGTCAGCTCCGCCCACGATCGAGGCGGCGCGAGCTTCAGCTCGGCGATCTTCTTCTGGTTGACGGCGAAGGCCACGGTGAGCAGGGTCACCCCCTGCCACATGTTCTCGGTGTGCTTGAACCGGGCGGGGACCTTGTCCGAGTCCTTGGCCGCGTAGACGTCCAGCAGCCCCTTCTTGGCGGCACCGGTGAGGTAGTCGTTGAACACGCCCCAGATCACGTCGGCCTGCGGGTTGGCCCGCTCCGCCTCTACCCGGGCCATGGTGGGCCCGGTCGAGCCGCGGATGTAGGACGCCTTGGCGGCGAGATCCGGCAGATCCTTCTTGAACTGCTCCCAGAAGTCCTTCAGCTCGTTCTCCTCGTACGCCGTGTAGATGACGAGCCGCTCCTCGGCGGCCCCGACAATTCCCGCCGTGACCAGCAAGGCCAGCACCACTGCGATCAGAACCTTCGTCGTCATAACCCCTCCTCGCGACGTCGAGACCGACCGACTCCGCGTCTCACATTTTCAGGATCGCCACACGGTCACCACCAACCAACGCGCGCAGGCCGACCACCGTGCCGATCACGATGGCCAGGATGATCGTGCCGAGCGCGCAAGCCACCCCCGGATAGCCGTTCTCGACCTGGGCCAGGATGGCCACCGAGCCCAGGTTGAAGCCGGGATAGATGAGGAAGATCACCGCGCTCACCGTCACCATGCCGTTGATGAAGAAGTACACGAAGATCGAGAAGGCCGTGCCCGTGAGCAGCGGCAGCACCACCCGGGTGAAGGTCCGCGCCGCGCCGGCGCCCAGGCTGACCGCGGCCTCTTCGATGGCCGGGTCGATCTGCTTGAGCGCGTTGACGCCGGCCAGCACGGCGACCGGGAACTTCCAGAACACCACGCTGGTAACGAGAATCCAGATCGTCCCGGTCAAGTAGATCGGCGGCACGTTGAAGGCCAGGATGTATCCGACCCCGATGACGGTGCCGGGCAGCGCCGCCGGCAAAAGGCTCAGCGCTTCGAGCACGCGGGCGCCGGGGCCGAGACTGCCCCGCTTGCGCTCGATCAGATAGGCGGTGACCAGGGCCAGCCCGGTGCCCACCACGCCCGACACCACGGCCAGCTTCACGCTGTTCCAGATGGGCCACGCCCCCTCGGCGGTGGATCCGAAGGCGTAGTGAATCAGGGAAAGCGACCAGTCGCTGCCCCACAGCCGAACGAAGGACCCCAGCGGGATGAGGCCGTAGATCACGGCGATGAACAGCGCGATGCCGAAGGTCACCACGGCCAACGGCCAACGGAGGACGCCGGGCGTGGGACGGAGCGCCGTGCGGCTCGCCGCCGTCACGGTAACGTACGACTTGTTGCCCACCCAGGAGACATTGAGCCAGTAGGCGATCAGGCAAGGGACGATGAGGATCACGCTCATCGTGGCCGCCGCGGCGAAGTCGTTCATCCCGATCACCTGGGCGTAAATCTCGGTGGCCAGCACGTTGTATCGGCCGCCGACCAGGATGGGGTTGCCGAAGTCGGTCATGCACAGGATGAAGACGACGAGGGCGGCCGAGGCCACGCCGGGGCGGGCCAGGGAGAGCGTCACGCGCCGGAGCGTCGTGATTGGCCCCGCTCCCAGGTTCTCCGCGGCCTCCTCCAGCGTGGTGTCGATGCTCCCCAGGACGTTGGCGAGCAGGATGTAGGCCTGGGGCAGGAAGGTGAAGACCTGGGCCACCACGATGCCGTGGAAGCCGTAGATCGACCAGTCGAGCCCCAGCCATCGGGTCACGACGCCGTTGCGGCCGAACAGGAGGATGAAGGCCAGCGAGACGAGGAATGGCGGCGAGATGAGCGGGAGCAAGGCCATCAACGAGACGAACCGCTTGCCCGGCACCGTCGTCCGGGTCACCGCATAGGCGAGCACGAGCGCCACCAGCACGGTCAGCGCGGTGGAGACGGCGGCCACGGCCAGGCTGTTGAGAAGAATGCGGAACAACCGCCAGGTGCTGAAGAACTCGCTGAAGTGGGCCAGGGTGAGGCCGGCCGGCCCGGTCACGCTCATCCACAGCACCCGCAGGACCGGCCACACCACGAAGACGAGGAGCAGCAGCAAGACGAGGGCGCCGACGCCGGCCACGACCGCTTCGCCTTGAACCAGCCGGGCCGGGCCGGCCACCGCCCGCGTGACCGATCGGCTCATGATGTCAGCCGGCGGTGAAGCCGCCGTCGACGATGAGCTCGGCGCCGGTCATGTACGACGATTCGTCGCTGGCCAGAAAGAGCGCCACGCTGGCGATCTCCCGGGGCTGGGCGATCCGCCCTAGCGGGATGCCCGTCTCGAATTCCTTGCGTAGCGCCTCGTTGAGATAGGGCGCCTGCAGCGGCGTGTCCACGATGCCCGGATGGATGATGTTGCAGCGGATCCGGTCCTTGGCGAACTGGATGGCCAGCGACTTGGTGAGCGAGATGAGGCCACCCTTGGCCGCGGTGTAGGCGTCCTGGGCGCGGGTGAAGCCGGCCAGCGCCGACACCGACCCCATGATGATGACGGAACCGCCGCCGGCGGCCCGCAGGCGGGGGATCCCGTGCTTGGTCACCCAGAAGACGGCCTTGAGATTGATGGCCATCACCCGGTCCCACCAGCGCTCGTCGGTCTCCAGCACGGATCGGTCGCGATCTTTCCAGAGGACGCCGGCGTTGTTGTAGAGGACGTGCAGGGCGCCGAAGTGACGGGCGCCGTCCTCGATCATCCGGGCCACGTCGGCCTCGAGGGCGACGTCGCCGGTCACGGCCAGGGCCTGGCCGCCTGCCGCCTCCACGAGCCGCACGGTCTCCTTGGCCGTTTTCTCGTCGATATCGGCAACCACGACCCGGGCGCCCTCGCCGGCGAAGAGCACAGCCGCCTCGCGCCCGATGCCCTGGCCGGCGCCGGTGATGAACGTCACTTTGTTCTCGAGCCGATTCATGAGATCACGCGTCGATGCGAGCCCGAGTCACGAGCCCCGAGGGAGGAGCCGACCGGAGCATACGCGGTTGTGCGTGAGGATCGGCGTGGGGGTGCGAAGCCGCAGCGCCGTCGCGGCGCGAGGCGAGCCTGCGTGAATCCGAGAACGAAGCCTGGCGACGTGAATCGGCTCGCACTCAGATCCGCTCGAAGTTGCGGACCAGCTCCCAGTCGGTCACCGCCTGGTCGAAGGCCTGCTGCTCCAGGCGCGCCGTGTGCAGATAGTGCTCGACCACGCGCTCGCCCAACGCCCCCCGCGCGGTCTTCGAGCGCTCCAGCTCGGCGGTGGCCTCCCGCAAGGTCTTGAACACCTGGGGGAGCGTGGCGTCCTGGTAGGCGTTGCCCTCGTAGAGCTTGGGCGCCTTCAGCTTGTTGGCGATGCCGTGCAGCCCCGCCGCGATGGTCGCCGCGAAAGCCAGGTACGGGTTGGCATCGGCGCCCGGGATGCGATTCTCCACCCGGAACGAGGCGCCCTCGCCGCAGAGGCGGAAGCCGCAGGTACGGTTGTCCCACCCGGCAACGATGCGAGTCGGCGCGAAGGAGCCCGACTGGTAGCGCTTGTAGGAGTTCACCGTCGGCGAGTAGAAATAGGCGAGCTCGCGGGCCATCGCTATCTGACCGGCCAGCCACTGGCCGAACAGCGCGTTCATCGCCGCATGGCCGCCTCGTCCGCGCTCGGGCGGCGCGAAGAGCGCGCGGCGCCCGGCGCGATCCCAGAGCGAGGAGTGCAGGTGGAAGGAGGAGCCGGCGGCGCCCATGTCGTACTTCGCCATGAACGTGACCGAGCAGCCCTGGAGATGGGCGATCTCCTTGGCCCCGTGCTTGTAGAGCGCGGTGCGGTCGGCCATCTCGAGCGCCTCGGCGTACTCGAGGTTGATCTCCTCCTGACCGCGTCCCCACTCGCCCTTGGACGTCTCGACGGGCACGCCGGCGTCTTCCATGCCGTTCCGGATGGCCCGGATGAGCGGCTCCTCCTTCGAGGTCTGCAAAATGTGATAGTCCTCCAGGTAGGACGCCACCGGCGTTAAGTTTTGGTAACGCCTGGCCCGGGCCTCCTCGAACGACTCCCGGAAGCAGTAGAGCTCCAGCTCGGCCGCCGTCTTGACCACGTAGCCCAAAGCGCGCGCCCGCGCGATCTGGCGCTTGAGAATCCAGCGCGGAGCTTCCTCGATGGGCTCGCCCTCCTCGGTGAGGACGTCGCAGAACACCAGTGCCGTCTTCGGCAGCCAGGGAATGCGCCGGAGCGTGGCCAGGTCGGGCACCATCTTCATGTCGCCGTAGCCGCGCTCCCACGACGTGAGCGTGAAGCCCGGCAGCGGCTCCATCTCCATGTCCACGGTGAACAGGTAGATGCAGGCGTGCACACCGTCGGCAGCGGCGTGTTCGAGGAAGTGGCGGGCCACCACGCGCTTGCCCATGAGCCGGCCGTAGCCGTCGGGGAACACGGTGAGGACGGTGTCGATCTCGCCGCGGCGGACGAGAGACGCCAGGGTCTTGAGATCCAGCCGGCCGGGCATGACGCGGATACTAGCGCATCGGTGCGCGGCGGAAAAGGCCGCCCTCGCCAACCGGTGCCGTCTGTGCCATCCTCGGGTCGTGCCCGCCTCGCCGCGTCGCACGATCGTCGCGTGGACGCTCTACGACTTCGCCAACTCGGCCTACGCGGCCATCATTCTGTCCACCGTCTATCCCGCGTACTACGCCAACGCCGTTGTCGGCAACGCCGAGGGCCGCGGCGATTTCTGGTGGGGCCTGGTCGTCTCCACCTCGATGATCGTCGTCGCCCTCACCTCGCCCTTCCTGGGCGGCATCGCCGACCACGCGGGCACTCGCAAGCCTTTCCTCGTCACACTGACGCTGCTGTCGGTGGCGGCCACGGCGCTCCTGGCCACAGTGGGGCCGGGCATGGTGCTGTGGGGCTTCGCGCTCGGCGTGCTGAGCCTGGTGACGTTCGAGGCCGCCTTCGTCTACTACAATTCCTACCTGCCCCGCATCGCGCCGCCCGGGGAGCTGGGGCGCGTGTCCGCCGCCGGCTTCGCCGTCGGCTACGCCGGCTCCCTGGTGGCGTTCCTCGCCGCCTACCCGTTCGCCGCCGCCCAGGCCTACTGGGGCTGCTTCCTGGCCACCGCCGCCCAGTTCGCGCTCTTCTCCATCCCCGCCTTCGTGACGCTCCCACCCGACGAGCGTCATTCGGTGGCTTTAGGCCCAGCCGTGCGCCGCGGCCTCAGCGAGACGCTGGCCACGCTGCGCGAGATCGTCCGGGTCCCGGCCCGCCGCCAGATGCGGGGCTTCCTGCTCGCGTACCTGATCTACGAGGACGGCGTGAACACCGTGATCACGTTCGCCGCCATCTTCGCCGCCAAGACGCTCGGCTTCGCCTTCACCGAGATCATCGTGCTCTTCCTGATCGTGCAGCTCACGGCCCTGGCCGGCTCCGCCGGGTGGGCGCGAGCCACCGACACCCGCGGCCCCAAGCTGGTCGTGATGGTGACCCTGGTGCAGTGGACGGCGGTCACGGTGCTGGCATATTTCGTGCGCGACAAGTGGCAGTTCTGGGTCCTGGCGGTCCTGGCCGGGACGGGGCTCGGCGCCATCCAGGCCGCCAGCCGGACGTTCATGGCCTCGCTGATCCCGGCCGGGCGCGAGGCTCAGTTCTTCGGCTTCTACCAACTCGTCGGTAAGACCGGCGCCATCCTGGGCCCGCTGGTGTTCGGTGGCGTGTCGTGGGCCCTCGCCGGCAACCAACGGGCGGCCATCGTCGCCGTCGGGCTCTTCTTCGTGGTGGGTTTCGCACTGCTCTCCGGCGTGCGGGCCGGCGGGCCAGCTCTCGTGCGAGGCCCGGGGGCCCGAGCGCGCGCCACCGCCGACCTGCGCCGCGACGCACCGCCGCGCTGACGGGACTACGTAATCTCGATGGGCACCGGCGGGATCAGGAGGATGAAGAGTACCAGACAGAGCGCGCCCACCGCGCGTCGGCCGGCCGAAAGCGGCGTCACATCGTCGAGCGGTGGACTGTGGTGGAAGCCGATGAGGAAGATGACGAGAGCCGCCCACACGAACCAGTTCGGCGACCAGGTGATGAGCCCGAGCCCCAGGGTGGCCGCAACCGTCAGCATGCCGACCAATCGGTGTCGGCGGCCGAACAGCGCGTAGGCGATCCTCCCTCCGTCGAGCTGACCCACCGGAAACAGGTTGAGCGCGGTCACGAAGAAACCGGCCCAGCCCGCGATCGCCACCGGGTGGAGAAACACATCCATGCCCGCCGGGATGCTGCCGAACGTGAGATAGACGAAGAGGCGCAGCAGGAGCGGATCGCCGAAGCGGATGGCCTCCCCGGGCGGCACCGGGCCCACCGCCGACCATGCCAGACCGAACAGGATCGCCGGGATGGCCACGACCAGCCCGGCCAGCGGCCCGGCGGCGGCGATGTCGAAGAGCGAGTTCCGGTCGCGAGCCGGTGACCGCATGCTGATGATCGCCCCCAGCGTGCCGAAGAGGAAGATCGGCGGCGCCGGGATGAAGTACGGCAGGCTGACCGACGCGCGGTAGTACCGCGCGGTGAAGTAATGGCCGAACTCGTGGACGCCCAGGATGGCCAGCAGCGTGGCGGCGAAGGGCACGCCGCTCAGGATCGCGGCGGCCAGCGGCCACGTGTCGGACGGCGCGAAGGTCCGCGAGGAGAAGAAGAGCGCCCCGGAGACGAGGGTGGTCACGCAGGTCAACACGAAGAGCAGCACGTTGAGGACGACGCGGCGCGGTCGGGCAACCCCTGCCATCGGCACCGCCTGCACCAGCACCTCGTCGCCCTCCGTCCTGAGGAACGGCGTCAGGCCGAGGGGACGGAGACGAGCCTCCAAGCGCTCGAGCGCCCGGGCTGGCGGCAGGCGGAGCCGGCCGCGATAGACGGCGGTCGCGCCGCGGATCTGGCCGTCATCGATGGCCAGAACCTCCCCCACGCCCGCCCGTACGAGATCCTCCCCGAGCAGGAGATCGCTGGAGGTGAACGGCGCGGCGGGAAGACGCCGCCGCCAGGGCCAGAAGCGCATGGCCCAGAGCCTACCACACAGCCAACCGCGTCACGGCGCGGCGGACAGCGTCGAGGCCGGCCTCGAGGTACACGACGCCGAGCACGGCCTCCAGGGTCGTGGCCAGGATCGACTCGCGCTCTCGCCCACCCGTCTGCTCCTCGCCTCGCCCGAGACGAAGCAGCGCACTCAGATCCAGCCCGGCCGCCCACCGGGCCAGGGTGGCGCCCGATACCAGCGCCGCGCGCTCCGGCGTCAGCACGCCCACCGGCGCCTCCGGCGTCGCGCCGAAGAGGTGCTCGGCCACCACGAGCCCCAGCGCGGCGTCGCCCAGGAAGGCCAGGCCCTCGTGGTGCGCGAGCGGTGGGTGCTCGTTGGCGTAGGAGGCGTGCGTCAGCGCTCGTTCCAGCAGCGTCCTGTCACGAAACCGATAACCGAGACGCCGCTCCAGCTCGACGACGCGCGTGTCGTCCACTACGAAAGGGGGCCCACCCAATGACGAGCTGGACGAGGCTCGGGCATGGGGGCGGGCTGGAGCAGCACTCCATGAATCGGCATGGAGGTAAGGTTACCGCGGAGACGGCAACGGTAGAGCCCCGAGATCCGCTCGAGGAATGCGCAGCTCGAGGACCTCATAGGTCGCCATCCCCTGGCTCCGCAAGCGGTCTTGCTCGGCCTCACTGACCGGCTGCTCGACGGCAAGGTGCATCTCTGCGATCTCGACGACCCTGCCCCAGCCCGGGATCTCCTCACCGACGGCGACCTCTCTGACCTGTCCACGCGAGAGCTCGATCCAGCCGGTCGGCCTGCTCGAGTTGGGACCCAGGTAGCGGAGCTCCTGAGCATGCACAACCACTGCCGACCACATCGAGATGACGAGGAGGCTCCAAACCGCCGGATGGATCTTCATCGCTGATCCCTTTCTACTCCGGTGCGAGGCTGCCCGCCACCTCGGTCACGGCCGGGGGCAGCGTGAACGTCTGGGGAAAGCAAGAGGACCCGTTGGCCGTCGTGGTCGCGACCCCGTGGAGGAACCTCAGGCCGCGATACTGCAGAGGAGCGAGAAACGATACCTGCCTCCTGATCTGGCCATCAAAGCCCAGGGCGAGGGCATTGAAGATCGGGCCCAGGCGGAAGAACCGGACGAACCGCCTGGTGATCTGCCCGTTCGAGGTGTCCAGGAACTCGTCTGAGAAGACGGCGACGTCGTAGCCGAGCTGATCCTGGAGCACGACGAAGCGGCCGAACTGGCCGCCGGTCATCTCCGAGATTGCGAAGTCGAAGCGCTGAGCCGAAGGGGTCAGCCGCCGATTCGCCAGGTCCACCTTCACCAGCACGCCTCGCTCGAGGTGGGGCCCGAACAGATCTTGCCGTGCATCCCCGGTCAAGTCGCGGGCGGCCAGGGGCAGGCCCGCGACGAAGTGGGGCTGGCCGGCGAAGCAATCGTAATCGGTGGCGTTGATCACGAACACGGGGTCGGGCTCCAGGATGTCCTTGCTTCCCATCGCGACCGCATCCGCTTCCAGGCCGAGGGGCCCGCGGTAGACGACGCTGAGGAAGAGATCGGCCGCGTTCGTCGGGATCGGCTGCCCGCGGAAGTCGAAGGCCAGCTCCTGAAAGGCATTGGTCAGCGTGATGAGCTGCGACGCGGACACAGCGACGAAACGGGTGTCCGAGATGGGCGCCAGGGGATCCGCGAACAGATTGCCGGACGACGTGCGGTACTGGACCGCCGCCACAATGGTGCCGGTGCCGGCGGCTTCATTGGGGGTCGCGTTGCGGATCTTGAAACGCAGTGTCGTGAACGCCCCGCTGTTGTCCGCGGTGAAGGGAGTCAAGGCGTAGGTTCGCCGTGTCCTCGCTGAAGAAGTTCGCGTTGGCGAATTCAGCGATGCCGATGGCGTGGCTGAGAGTAACGCCGGGTCCGCTGGTCAAGCCGGTGTAGGTGCCAGTGTCGATCACGCGGGCGATGGGAGCGCGCGCCACGTCATCCCCCGTAGGCTGCCGGAGAATGGCAGGATCGAAGCCGACAGGAAAGCCGAGATAGGTGTTGATGAAGGTGCTCTCGGCCCCTGATCCGCGGAGGCCGTGCTGAGACTCCGCCCAGTACTCGTAGTTGCCGTAGATAGATCCCAGAGGATGGGCGTCGTTGCGGGTGTGCTCGGGGACCGAGGCATCGACGATGAGATGCATGACCTGGCCAACGGCGCGGAAAGCGTCGGCGAAGGCCTGTTCCTTCCGGGTATGCTCCTCTACGTTCGTCACTTTTGACGTCAGCGCGGTGTGGTAGTGATTCCGCGCTCTCTGCCAGGACCATTCCTGGTCCGCGCGCTGCATCCATCGGAGTGAGGACTCGAATCGGACGGGAAGTAGTCGTAAGCCGGCGCTTTCCCAGGGCTGCAGAGGGTCATGGAAGTGACGCAAGAAACGGACGCTCTCATCTTCCCGATCGCCACCTAAACGAAACCATTCGAAGACGCGCAGTCCACCCACGCGTTCTTCAAGCCCTCTCAAGAGACCCAGTTGCCTTTTCAGGAAGTCATCCAACCTCAGCGGAGCATCGAGGTCGAAGTGCCTCGCTGCTCGTTCATTGACGAGCTCGTGCGTGGATTCGTTCAACGCGAATGCAGGAGTGGCATTGAAGGTAGCGAGAGTGAACGAGAAGACTGCCAAGAGTCGGCTGCGTCCCTTCATGGCTGTTTCCCCGCCGGCGGCCCGATAGGCCCGAGTCCTAGCGTTTTGTTCTCTGCGTTGATCGCCTTGATGAAGCCTGGCATTTTCTCATCTGGGACCTTGCTTGGCCGTGCCCGGCTCTTTTCCCAAAGTTCTTGCCTCGTCTTGAGCCGCCGCATCCGCACCACAGTCGGATCCACGAAAGGCTGCCCGTTAGGCGGGGTTACGACCTCGGTGTGGACGACGTAGCCGGGGGCAAAGTAAGTGACGCCTGCGAGACGAATGCGGAAGTCGAAGAAGGGAGGGGGCCGGCGAGGCACTTCGAACCGGCCCTCGGCATCCGTCACTGCCTCGAGGGCATCGTAAAACTTTTGGTTCGTCTGAACTGGGTGGGGAATCAACTCATACCAGACCACCAGGATCGCGGCGCCGGGAATGGGCTCGCCGGTCTCCACATCCACGATCCGTCCGCGGAACGGTCCCCACTTTTCAGCGGCGTCTGCACCAGGAGCCAGCAAGCTTCCAAGAAGCACCCCCACGACGCAAACGGAGCGAAGGGCTAGACGGTGAAGCATGATGTCCCGGCCTACAGAAGGGAAAGTCTCCAGGCGCCGTCCTCGTCCCGGCGCAGGCCCAACTGGCTTTC
>JBOHPP010000075.1:0-17765 GCA_050731755.1 Candidatus Rokuibacteriota bacterium
CCCAGCTCGAGGGCGAGGCCACGGCCGCCGAGCGCGAGCTGATCCAGCAGATCCGGGCCCGCCAGGACGAGGCCATGAACGCGGTGGCCGACATCGCCAACGCCATCCGCGACGGCCGGCTCGACGAGGCGCGGGCGGGACTGCTCGGCCGCGAGGACCGCGTCTATCAGGACATCGAGATGCTGGTCGGGCGGCTGGTGCAAGCCGAGCAGGCCCGCATGGCGCGCCTGCGCGACGCGGTGGAGGCCGGCAACCGCCGGTCGCTGATGATGGCCGCGGGCTTTGCCGCCGCGGCGATCGCTCTGGCCCTGCTGTGCGGCTTCGTCATCTCCTGGTCGTTCATCCTGCCCGTACGCGAGGCCGACGCCTTCCTGGCCCGGGTCACGGCCGGCAACCTCGGGGCCACCATCACGGTGCCGAACCGCGACGAGCTGGGGGCGCTGGCCGGGCGGATGAACCGGATGAGCCAGGAGCTCCAGCGGCTCGTCGCCGAGCAGCAACAGGCGGCCGGCACGCTGCGCCGGCTGAACGAGCGGCTGGAGCAGGCCAGCCGGGCCAAGTCCGAGTTCCTGGCCAACATGAGCCACGAGCTGCGCACACCCATGAACGCCATCCTCGGGTTCACCGAGATGCTGCTCGACGGCCTCTACGGCGAGCTGCCCGCGGACCTGAGAGAGCCGCTGGCCGACATCCAGACGAACGGGCGGCATCTGCTCCGGCTGATCAACGAGGTCCTCGATCTTTCCAAGATCGAGGCTGGCCACATGGAGCTGGTCGTGGACGCCTATGCGGTGGACCAGGTGGTGGAGTCGGTACGGGCCTCCCTGCGGTCCCTCGCGGCCGAGAAAGGGCTCGAGTTCGTGACTCGCGTGCCCTCCGATCTGCCGCTGGCCTACGGCGACGGCCGGCGCATCTCGCAGTGCCTGATGAACCTGGCCGGCAACGCCCTGAAGTTCACCCGCAAGGGCCGGGTGGAGATCAGCGTCGACCTGGAGGGGGACAGCCTCGTCTACCGGGTGTCCGACACCGGAATCGGGATCCCCCTGGACGAGCTGGAGAACGTCTTCGCCGAATTCCGGCAGGTCGACGCCACCGTCACCCGCGAGTTCGGCGGCACGGGGCTGGGGCTCAGTATCACCAAGAAGTTCGTCGAGCTGCACGGGGGACGGATCGGCGTCGAGAGTGAGCTGGGCCGGGGATCGACCTTCTGGTTCTCCGTCCCGCTCAAGGCGGGCGTGCCACCATGAAACAGCCGACCGTGCTCTACGTGGAAGACAACGAGTACAACCGCAAGATCGTGCGCCAGCTCCTCAGCCGCACGAGCTACCGCCTCGTGGAGGCGGTGGACGGGGAGGCGGCCCTGGTCATGATCCGCCAGGAGCGGCCCGACCTCGTGCTCATGGACGTGCAGTTGCCCAAGATGTCCGGGTTCGACGTGACCCGGGTGCTCCGGGCCGAGTCGGCGACCGCTGCCATCCCCATCATCATGGTCACGTCGTTCGCCCTCAGCGGCGACGACCAGCGGGCGATGGCCGCGGGCGCGTCGGCGTACCTGGCCAAGCCCTACAGCCCCCGCGAGCTGCTGGCCCTCGTTCGCAAGTTCCTTCCCGAAGGTTGATCCGGCAAGAGGAGGCGATGATGGCGATGCGAAAACCGCGGAGGCGTGCGTTCCCGGCGATGGCGATGGCGCTCGGGCTGGCGATCGTCGGGCCGCCGGCGGTCTGGGCAGGCCAGGAGGAGCAGTTCACACCCGAGTTCCGCCAGGTGCGATCGAGCCACGACCCCAAACACACTCCGCGCATCGTCGCGCCGGAGTCGGTGAAGCGCGGCCAGTGGTTCGACGTCACGGTGACCGTCGGGGCCGACAGCATGCACCCCTCGCTGGCCGAGCACTTCGTCCGCTACATCGCGCTCTTCAAGGACACCGCGGAGATCGCGCGCGTCTACCTGCACCCGGTGTTCTCGGCGCCGAAGGTCACCTTCACCATCGCCCTCGACGAGGGCGGAACGCTCAGAGTCCAGGCCGAGCCGACCCACTCGGCGGCGTGGGAGGCCTCCCGAAAGATCGCCGTCGTGCCCTGAGCGCGGGCTTTACCGGGGGCGCAGCTCGATCGTCACCGGGGTGGCGCCCTCGCCGATCGTGACCGTCTGGCTCGCGCGCCCGAGGCGCTCGTGCCAGACCTGCAGCGTGTACTGCCCGGGCAGGACGTTGTCGAGCCGGAAGCGCCCCTTCTCATCGGAGACGGCGTAGAACGGGTGGTCGGCCACCACCACCCAGCCCCGCATCCAGGAGTGCAGGTCGCACTCCACCCGGATGATCTCCGGTTTGGCGAAGGTGACGGGAATGGTGCGGCCCTTCGGCTGTGTGCGGTTGAACGGCGGGTTGTCCTTGGGCGCGCTGTGCAGGTTGTGCAGAAGGCGGTCGCTGTTGAGGAACTCCACCGTGCCGCGCGCCGGCACCAGTACCACCCGCGGTGCGAAGACGCACTCCTTCTGATCCATCTGCGTCGACTCGGCGAGCGCGGCGGAGGGCGCGCCGGGCGGCGGGTTCTCGAGCCACACGACGACGTTGCGGATCTCACGCGCGGCCGTCACGACGAGATCGCTGGCCTCCTTTTCGGTGCCGCACACGTACTGGTCGATGGTGACGGGCATCTTCCTCGCGGCGGGCGGCTGGCCGGTGAGCAGGACGCGGCCCTGGATCTCGCCGGCGGCGGCCGCGCCGGACAGGAGCAAAGCACCGACCGCGGCGACGAGGACGGGGAGGAGAGATCGCCGCGCCATGGGTGCCCACGATACCACGGCCCTCGACCTCCCGCGCCGGCTAGATGCTCAGCGTCGGCCTTCGATCACGGTCTTCGAGATCGGCTTGCCTCGGATACGGACCGGCTTCGCCAACCCGTGCGGCTTGCCGCCGGCCCGTTTGGCAAGCCCGGCGCGGACCATCGCCCACAGTTTCTCGTCCTCCGGCGGCTCGGCAAGCGGCACGATCACTCCACCGGCCGCCCCCGATCGGTCACGACAATTCGTTCTCCTTCCGTGACTCGTCGGAGAAACGCGCTCAAGCGGTTCTTCAGCTCGCGTACCCCCACCGCGGTCATCGACCTCACCAGACCGTTCTGAGAAGACGGCTTCGGCGGAGCCGAGCGTCTCGAGTGACGAGCATGGCGCCCTCAGCCCGGGCGGTGGCTGCGATCAGCCGGTCCGCCGGATCGGTCGGGAACTCGTCGGGAAACTGAGTCGCCAGCGTGGCGACCGCAGGCGTGATCTCGCGTACAACCACTCCACTATGCGAGATCAGGTCGGCGAGCCAGGTCTCCGGTGTCCCCCGGGGAACGAGGCGGCCGAGGCGGACCATCATGGCAATTTCCCAGAGGGTGATCGACGCGATCGCCATACCACCGGCCGTTAACGCCTTCCTGATTGCGGCCGTGGCGGACGCTGACAACCGGCGAGGCTCCAGACAGAGCCACAGCAAGACGTGAGTGTCGAGGACGATCACTCGGCCGCCTTCCAGGCGCGGACCGGAACCACGGGCGCCTCAACATCACCGACGATGTCCGCGGTCCCCGCCATGCAGCCGAACACGTCCGGAGCGGGCTCATCGGGCGGCATGAGCTTGGCCACTGGCCGGCCCTTCTTCGTGATCACCACCGGCGTCCGGTACATCTTGACCTCCTCCATGACCCGGAGGCAATGGGTCTTGAACTCGCCGGCCGGCATCTTCTTCATGGTCTCCTCTCTATGGTCATGGTCATGACAACGTGACCATGTTAGCCGATGAAGTCTTTGCTGTCCACCGTGAGCCTCATTCGCCATTGGCCGTTGACGTCAGCCGGCCCCGCCCACTACAGTGGCGCGACGTGCCCGCCCTCGCCCGCGTCTACTACGGCTGGATCGTCGTCGCCGTCCTCTCCATCACCGAGACCGTCACCTGGGGGATCATCTACTACGGCTTCCCGGTGATGCTGCGGCCGATGGAGTCGGAGCTCGGCCTCTCGCGCACGGCGGTGACGGGAGCGTTCTCGGTGGGCCTGGCCCTGTCGGCGGCGGCCGCGGTGCCGGTCGGACGCTGGATCGACCGCCACGGCGCCCGCGCGCTCATGACCGTCGGCTCCTGCCTGGGCACAGCGCTCGTCGTCGCCTGGTCGCAGGTGCAGAACTTGCTCGCGCTCTACGTCGTCTGGGCGCTGCTGGGGTTGGTGATGGCGGCCACGCTCTACGAGCCGGCCTTCGCCGCCGTCGTCGGCTGGTTCCCGGGTCGCCACCGGGACCGCGCGCTCCTTACGCTCACGCTCGTTGCCGGGTTCGCCAGCACCATCTTCATGCCCATCGAGGCCTGGCTGCTCACCTGGCTCGGCTGGCGCCCGGCGTTGCTCGTGCTGGCCGCGATCCTCGGCGTGCTCACGATCCCGCTCCACGCCTTTGCCCTCCGGCCACCGCCGCCGGCGGGCCGAACGCCGGCCGATGCGCGTCATACCGAAACCGCCGTACCGAGCGTCACCCTGAGCGTGGCCACCCACATGGCGGTGTTCTGGGTCCTGGCCATCGCGTTCTTCGTGGGGAACTTCACCACCAACGCGGTGACCGTCCACCTGATCCCCTACCTCGCCGACCGCGGTTACTCGCCGACCGTGGCGGCGGTGATGATCGGCTGGCTGGGCGCCATGCAGGTGCCCGCGCGCGTCGTCTTCGCGTCGATCGCCGACCGCTTCGGCCATCGCGCCGTCACCGCGATGATCTTCTTCGGCCAGGCCGTGGGCCTCGTTCAGCTCGCGCTGGTCGCCCGCTTGCCGACGCTCATTCCTATGGTCGTGATCCTCGGCGGCGCCAACGGGATGGCCACGCTGGCCCGGGCCACGATGGTTGCGGAGATCTTCGGGCCCCGCCACTACGGGAGCATCAGCGGGGCCATCGCGCTGGCCGCCAACGGCGCGCGGGCGCTGGCCCCGGTGGGCGCGGCGTTGCTGCAGGTCGGGCTCGGGGGCTACGAGCGGTTGTTCTGGCTGCTGGCCGCGTCACTGGTGGTGGCCGGCCTCGGCGTTCTGCTGACGCGGGCCGAGAGGCGCCCGGTTTAGAATGGGAAGTTGAGCCCCATGCGGACTCCGATCCGGACTGTCCCCTACACCGTCGAGCGCTGGGCCGCGCGCCTCCGCTACCTTCGCTGGCTCGACGCGCTCGCCGCCGGGCTGCTCGCCTGGCCCATCGCGGCGCTCGTCCTCGAGCGCGCGGCCGACGCCGAGGCGTTCGTGGCCGCGATCGGCGTCGCTCTCCTGGCCCTCGTCCGCCCGCTTCGCCTCCGCTGGCGTCCGGTCAGCGCCTGGATCGGCGTCGCCGTGAGCCGCGGTCTGCGCCCCGGTGACCGCGCGTGGTATGTCACGCCGGGGCGTGCCGAGCTGGTCATCGTCACCGCGCGCCGCGGACTGCGGCTGGTCGTGGCCCGGCCCGGGCTGGGGTCGGCCGAGGGGCTCGAAGTACGGCGCACCCGGGTTCTCATCGTGCCGCCGCCCGCCTGAGCGGCCACTCTGGTAGCATTGCGCCGCCTTCGCGTGGGCCATGGATAGAAGGAGGTCTGGCATGCGCCGCCGGACGCACCTTTCGGTCAGCATCCTCGCCACCCTCCTGGCTGCCGGCTGCGCCGGTACCCCGGTCGTTCCTCCACCGCCGGCGGCGGCCAAGCCTCCCGAGCTGATCGACGTGCATCACTTCTTCGCGAGCCGGGAAGCCAACTGGGGATACCGCGTGTCGCCCGATGGGGCGCGGCTCGGGTGGATCGCTTCCCATCGCGGCCGCGCCACGGCGCACGTCCGCACGCTGGGGCAGGATGACGTCCGCCCGATCGTCACGAATCCGCGCCGCACGCTCTACTGGTTCACGTGGGCGGCCGACAGCCGCCACATCCTCTACCTGCAAGACCGGGACGGCGACGAAAACAATCATGTCTACCTCGTCTCCGCCGAGCGTCCGGACGACCCGCCGGTGGATCTCACGCCTGAGCCCGGCAGCCGCGCCTGGGTCGATCGCGTAATCCGCTCCGATCCCAAACACATCGTCGTCGGCTGGAACCGGCGGGACCGCTCTGTGTTCGACCTCTACCGGGTGAACCTCGACACCCGCGCCCACACGCTCATCGCCGAGAACCCGGGCGACGTCACCGACTGGCTGACGGACTGGGACGGGCGGCCGCGCGCGCGCCTGCGGCTCGTCGGTCCCGGCGAGCGGCGCCTGGAGGTCCTGCGTGAAGGCCGGTGGGAGGAGCTGCAGCGATACGACCTCGAAGAGCACAACACCCGGATGCTCGGCGTGACGCCGGACGATCGGGCGCTCTGGCTTCTGTCGGGCCGCGGACGCGACCGGCGGTCGCTGGTGCGCGTCGACATCGCCTCGGGGGCCGAGACGCTGGTCCACGAAGACTCGCGGCTCGACCTGGAATGGGTCGTCATGAGCCAGCGCACGCGGGAGCCGCTGGCCGCCTTCACATACCCCGGGCGCCAGAGCATTCATTTCTTCGACCGGAGCCTGGGCCGGGACGTCGAACTGCTCAGGGGGAACACCCCGACCGGCTTTTACATCTTGAGCCTCGATGACGACGAGCGCCTGGTCACGGTTGAGATCTTCACCGAGAAGGGCTTCGAAAATCACCTCGTGGATCGCCGCTCGAAGGAGCGCCGGCTCCTTGGCCGCTCCCAGATGCTGGCCTTCGCCGACTCGCTGGGGACCACGGAGCCGATCACGCTCACCGCCCGCGACGGCGTGCGCCTCCACGGTTACCTCACCCGGCCTCCCGGCTATCGCACCCCCGGGCCCATGGTGCTGCATGTCCACGGCGGTCACTGGGTCCGGGACTACTGGGGATACCAGTCCACCATCCAGTTCCTGGCCAACCGCGGGTACGCCGTGCTGCAGGTGAACTACCGCGGCTCGACGGGCTACGGCCGCGCCTTCCGGGAGCTGGCCGTCGGCGAGTACGCCGGCAAGATGCACGACGACCTGATCGATGCCGTCCAGTGGGCGGTGCAGGCGGGTGTCGCCGACCCTCGGCGGGTGGCGATCTACGGCGGCAGCTACGGTGGCTACGCTGCGCTGGTCGGCATGACCTTCACGCCCGACGTCTTCGCGTGCGGCGTCGCCGTCGTGGCGGTTTCGAACTGGGTGTCACTCTACGAGTCGGCGCCGCCTCACTGGAAACTCACGTGGGTTCCGCTCTTCCACAAGTACGTCGGCGATCCGAGGCGTCCCGAAGACCGGCGGCGCATCGAGGAGAAGTCGCCGCTCTTCAAAGTCCAACAGGTCAAGCGTCCGATCCTGATGATCCACGGGGCGCAGGACAGTCGGGTCAGCGTCCACGAGTCCGAGCAGATGGTGGCGGCGCTCCGTCAGGCCGGCAAGGAAGTGCGCTACGTCGCCTTCGCGGATGAGGGACACCGGCGGCAGTATGGTAACTGGCAGAATGCCGTCCGCCACCACGCCGAGGTGGAAGACTTCCTGGCCGGCTGCCTCGGCGGTCGGACCTCCGGCACCCTGAAGAGCACGCGCTAGTTAGCTGGGTTCGAGCGAGGGCTTTGCCCGCGCAATCCTTTCCTGGGGGGAGGTTTCGGAAGGGGGGCGAAGCCCCCCTCCGAGGGAATTAGCGGGCGGCCTGCTGGAGCTCGCCCAGCGCGGTCGGCCGCTCGGCCTGAGGGCCGCGCAGCGTCACCGTCACTCGCAGCGCCCGCAGGCCGTGCACGCCCTGCAGCTCTTCCAGCTCGAGCTCCTCCACCTCGCGGCCGAGGTAGCCCAGGTGCTGCAGGTACTCGATGTAGCCGCGGTATTCGGCGGCCTCCTCAGGCTGCGAGTACACGATGGCGATCTTGCCGGGCTGGGTCACCCGCTCGCTCCCGCCCCGGATCAGCGCCTTGTCGATCCGCTTCTTGACGATCTCGTAGCGGAGGTCGTAGGCGCCGTCCACGTCGAAGCGCTTCTCGTCGAAGCGGAACCGGATGGACAGCGGCGTGTGCTGCACGAGGACCAGGTGCGTGGTCTGCAGCGGCACGGGCAGGCTCGCCGTGAGCTGATCCGTCCGGCTGGCAATGCCGCACAGGACCATGAGCTGCCAGAGGCGCAGGGTCTTGAGGTAGAGCAGATCGAAGTGGCCGTCCTCCACCAGCGAGGCCCCGACGTAGATCTGGTGGTCGACGCCGTCCGTCTTCTGCTTCTCGAAGTAATGGGGATACATCCCCTGGGCGGCCTGTTCCTCGAGGTCGAGGTACGAGGAGATCGTCTCGGCAATGCGCGTCACACTGTCCTCGAAGACCTGGCGCCGCTGGTAGACCATGCCGCGCCGAGGGTCGAGCGCCGACCGGTACGCTTCGATCCGGGCCCGCACGTCGTCCCCGAAGCTCCGCAGGTGGTCGAAGAGTCGCTCGACGTCGGACCGGAGGAACCCGATCACGCCCGCTTCGTCGCCGGAAGCCAGATTGCGCTCGACATGGGTGACGTGCTTCTCGCACCGGTAGAGCAGCTCGTCGAGGGCCGGCAGCGCCCGGGCCCGATGGGCGCCCCGGATCACGTCGCAGGCCAGGCCGAGCTGGGTCAGGAGGTCGGCCTGGACGGCCAGCGCTCGCTGGGTCGAGGAGCCGCGGATGTCGGAGAGCGCGTACAGCGGGTACACGCCCTCGAAGATGATCGGCTCAAGCTCGAGCCCGCTGGGGCCGCGGTGGAGCTCCAGGCTGTCCAGCACGGCCTTCCGAAAGCGCCACTCCACCACCGGGTGGATGGCGGTGAACTTCTCCTTGATCTCGGTCTGGACGCGGCTATTGAGCTCCTCCATGCTCCGCTTCACCGCCATAGAGAAGAGGGGCAGGACCTCGTGGAGCTTGGGCAGGTGGGTGGCGTCAAGATCCCCGGGTTTCCGAGAGCCCAGGGACAGCGTGCCGATGATCTTGTCCTGGTAGTAGAGCGGCGCGACGATCTTATTGCGGATACCGCTCTGGATCGCCTCCTCCTCCGCCATGGTCCGGGAGGGCAACGTGGTGAGGTCACGCACGATCAGGGGCTGGCCACTCTTGATCGCTCGCTCGTAGACCGACCCCGCGAAGTCGGAGACGCGATAGTGCGACGAGTCGGCGAAGATGCAGGCATGCTCGTGACGGATACCGTAGTTGAGCACCAGCACGCGGTCGCCGTCGATGGCGGCCAGGCCCAGGAGCAGCTCGGGACGCCGGAAGAGCGTCCGCAGCCGGTTCTGCAGACCGAGGAACCGCTCGTCGGAGACGATCGACTCGCGATCGATGAGGTCACGCTTGAGGGCCGAGAGGACCTCCTCGTCGGTGACCTCCACCGCCCAGAACATCGTGAACCCGCGGATCACGAATTGCTCGGGCGGCAAGACTTCCCGCAACAGGGCGGGATCGAGCAGGTTCGCCTGCAAGCGCTGCCGGACCTCGTCGGTCAGCGGCGGCACTCCGGCCGTAGCCACGACGTCCTCGAACTGGTCGTCGAAGAACATGCGGAAATGGCGGTCCAGTCCGGTGTCGGGATCGGCCACCGTGCAGATGAGCGGGTAGTCGACCTCAACCGGGATGCCGTACAGGCGCCGCAGCACCAGGGCGTAGGCGTAGCCCATCCGCATGGCGCCGACCAGGGGCGCCTCCAGGTTCACGCGCGCCTGGATGGCCCCGTCCTCCGACATGAGCAGGCGCCGCATGAGCGGCGTGGCATAGAACCCGCGAAGCTGGAACGGGAACATGGCCGCGCCGTACTTCTGTTCCCACATGGCCGGCGGGAAGGCCGCCGACATCAGGACGTCGACCAGATCACGATGCCGCTCGATCACGGAGACGTCCTCGATGGTCCCGGCCAGCTCGGGCGCCTTGCTGACCTCTTCGGCCACGATCCGGGCGATCTTCGCCTTGGCCGAGCCCTCATGGGCCAGCGTTCGGGTCCAGAAGGCGATCAGCGGCTCCAGGCTCAGCTCGGTGCGGAACGGGAACCCGCCAGAGTCCGCGTGGATGGCCCTCTGGATGTCGGCGGAGCCCGACGCCGGGGCGGATGCACTGGCCAGCAGGCCGTGGTCCTCGTTGTTCATAGCCCAGATTGTAGCAAGGTAGTCTAGGGCGTGAGCTTTTCCCGCGTCGAAGGCTGCGACCTTTGCCGGGCCGCCCGCATCACGCCCTGGTACCACGAGGACGAGCTGTGCTGGATCGCCGAGTGCGAGATCTGCGCGGTGCCCATGGTGGTCTGGCGCTACCACGGCGCCGCGCCGCCGGCCGGGCACGTGGCCCACATGCTGGCCCGCCTGGGGGAGGTCGCCGCCGCGCAATTCGGCGAGTTCTACGTGGACGATCACATGCGCAACATCCCCGACCACTGGCACGCCCACGGCCGCCCCCAGGGCGGCTTCTTCGGACACGGCGTGCGGCGGCAAACGTCTTAGGTCGTTGACCTCGCCGTCGCGGACTCGGCGACGCCACTCGGGCAGGCCACGCCCGTACCGCCCAGGCCGCAATAGCCTCCAGGATTCTTGGCCAGGTACTGCTGGTGATAGTCCTCGGCGTAATAGAACTCCGGCGCCTCGGCGATCTCGGTGGTGATGGACCCGTAGCCCGCCCGCGTGAGCACCCGCTGGTAGGCGTCACGCGAGGCTTCGGCCAGGCGCCGCTGCTCCGGCGAGTAGACGTGGATGGCCGAGCGGTACTGGGTGCCGACGTCGTTGCCCTGGCGCATGCCCTGCGTGGGGTCGTGGGTCTCCCAGAACGCCTTGAGCAGCGTCCCGTACGTCACCGCCTTTGGATCGAAGACGACGAGCACCACCTCGGCGTGGCCGGTCCGGCCGGAGCAGACTTCCTCGTACGTCGCGTTGGGGGTAAGCCCGCCGGCGTAGCCCACCATGGTCGTGAAGACGCCCGGAATCGCCCAGAACCGTTTTTCGGCGCCCCAGAAGCAGCCGAGACCGAACATCGCCGTCTCCAACCCCGCGGGGAACGGCGGCACGAGCGCGCGACCGTGGACGTGGTGCCGGGCCGGAACCGGCATGCGCTCCGAACGCCCCGGCAGCGCCTGCCCGGGCGCGGGCATGACGAGCTTCGTTCCGCTGTGACCAAACATGGCCTCTCCCTCCCGACGTCCTATGGTACTCGCTTCCGTCGGGAGATCACTTGCGCCGGAAGTGGGTGGGCACGAAGGTCCAATAGTAGGCGTTGCCGACCGGTCTCACCTCCCAGTGATCATGGACGATGAAGCCGCCGACCGTCTCGGTGACGCGATAGGCGGGCAGCGTCACCTGCTGCAGCTCGATCGTGGACGGCAGCGAGCCGGGTTGGGCGGTTTCGATGGGGATCACGACGGTTCGCGGCAGCACGTGGAGCTCGCGGACGACGAGTCCGCGGTGAAAGAGGTCCCACGGCTGGGTCACGTGGGAGTTGTTCAGGGGATGCGGCTGGGTGCCGAAGGGCGGCGTGTTGATGAACTGGTTCGGTGGCACGGCTGGCGGGTTGGGCACGCCGATCTGGGCGAAGGCCGGGGAACCGCCCAGGGCCACGAGCGCGATGAAATTGAAGCACAGCCATCGAATCCGACGAGAGCGGACCATATATATCCTCCCTCACAGGCTGGTAAAGCCCCCCACCGAGGGAGGTGGATGCTACCGCTGGACGGTTGGAAGCACAAGCGACGCGCGGCGAAGTGCGCCTTCGAGGTACACCGGCTCGAGGCCGGTCGCCCAATAAGTGAGCGCGCCCACGTGAGTCTGGGTCGTCTCGCGGTTGGTGCGCAAGACGGCGCCGTCTTCGGCGGCGATGAACTGGAGCCATCCGTCCCACAGCCCATCGTCGCGCTGGGAGCCCCACACCTCGGCGAGGTAGACGCGGCCGTCGGCGTCCTTCACCAGTGTCGTGAACGTGTGAATGAGCTGCGCCATCAGCTGCATCGAGGTGCAAGCGGCGAGCCAGCACGCGACTCTCCAGGCGGACGGCTGGAATCACGCGGGATTGTGGTGTGCGCGCGGGGCGCCGCCAGGCTCGTGGCGATGGCGGCCCCGCGGGGCTCAGCCGAAGTTCACCATCACGTGGCGCACCACCGTGTAGTCCTCCAGGCCGTAGATGGACATGTCCTTGCCGTAGCCGGACCTCTTGAGTCCGCCGTGCGGCATCTCGTTCACGAGCGTGAAGTGCTGGTTGACCCACACGCAGCCGTACTGGAGCCGGCTCGCCACCTGCATGGCCGTCTTCACGTTCGTGGTCCACACCGAGGCCGCCAGGCCGTAGTCCGAGTCGTTGGCCCACTCGATCGCCTGCTCACGATCCGCCACCCGGATGACCGAGACCACCGGCCCGAACACCTCCTTGCGCGTGATCTCGTCGCTCTGGAGGGTGCCGGCCAGGAGCGTGGGCCGGTAAAAGAAGCCGTCACCGGCGGCGGCACCGCCCCCCGTCACCACTTCGATGCGCTTCGTGGCCACCGCCCGGTCCACGAAGCCGGCGACGCGCTCGCGATGCTTCGCGGTGATCAGCGGCCCGACCTCGGTGTCGTCTTTCTGCGGCGCGCCGTACCGGAGCGAGCCGACGGCTGCGCCGAGGTCGGCCACCAGTCGGTCGTGGATCCGGGCCGAGGCGTAGACGCGGCAGGCCGCCGTGCAGTCCTGGCCGGCGTTGTAGAAGCCGGCCATTCGGACGCCGGCCACGACCGCCTCGAGGTCGGCGTCGTCGAACACCAGGACCGGCGCCTTGCCGCCTAGCTCGAGGTGCGTGCGCTTGAGGTCCCTCGATGCGGCCTGCAGGACCTTCTGCCCGGTGGGAATGCTGCCGGTCAGCGAGATCATCCGCACCCCCGGATGGTTGATGAGCGGTGAGCCGACCGTGTCGCCGCGGCCAGCCACGACGTTGACGACGCCGCGGGGGAACAGCTCTACCAGGAGCTCGGCCAGCTTCAACGTCGTGAGCGGCGTCTGCTCGGACGGCTTGAGGACGACGGTGTTGCCGGCGGCCAGGGCCGGGGCGATCTTCCACGCCGCCATCATCAGCGGGTAGTTCCATGGGGTGATCTGGGCCACCACGCCGATGGGATCGCGCCGGACCATGCTGGTGTGGCTGGCGATGTACTCGTCGGCCGCGCTGCCGTTGAGCACGCGCGCGGCGCCGGCGAAGAAGCGGAAGCAGTCGACGATGGCCGGCAGCTCGTCGGGAAGGACTCGGGCCCGGGGCTTGCCGCAGTTCAAGGACTCCAGCTCGGCGTACTGCGGGGCGTCCTGCTCGACACGGTCGGCCAGCTTGAGCAGGACCAGCGAGCGCTCCTGCGGAGTGGTGCGGCTCCAGGTCGTGAACGCAGCCCCGGCCGCCCCGACGGCCGCGTCGATCTGGGGAGTCGAAGCCTCCCTAACGTTGACAATCGTCCGGCCCGTTGCCGGATCGACGACCGGCTCCTCGGCCCCCTCGCCGGCGATCAGATCTCCATTGATCAGCAGCTTGGTTGAAAGCATCGGCGTTCTCCTTTGGCGTGGCCGGCCCCCTCACTTGCCGGCTCCCGCGACCTCGTGGGTGTCGCGCGTGAGGTAGAAGGCCAGCAGGATCGGCGCCAGGGTGACCAGGATCACGAAGACCGCCACCACGTTAGTGACCGGGCGCTGGCGGGGGCGCACCAGCTCGGTGAGCATCCAGATGGGCAGGGTGGACTGCTGGCCGGCGGTGAAGGTCGTGACGATGACCTCGTCGAAGGACAGGGCGAAGGCCAGCATGCCGCCCGCCAGCAAGGCGGTGGCGATGTTGGGCAGCACCACGTGGCGGAAGGTCTGAAAGCCGTCGGCGCCCAGGTCCATGGAGGCCTCGATCAGGGACCCGGAGGTGCGGCGGAAGCGCGCGATGACGTTGTTGTAGACCACAACGACGCAGAAGGTCGCATGCCCCAGCACGATGGTCCAGAAGCTGAAGGGGATGCCGCCCAGGTTGAAGGCGCTGCGCAGGCTGATGCCGGTGATGATGCCGGGCAGTGCGATGGGCAGGATCAGCAGCAGCGAGACCGTCTCGCGTCCGAAGAAGCGCGAGCGCCAGACGGCCGCCGCCGCCAGTGTTCCCAGCAGCAGCGCGATCAGCGTCGAGACGGCGGCGACCCGCAGGGACAGGGCGAGCGCCGCGTGGATATCCGGGCGCGTCCAGGCGACGGCGAACCACTTCGCCGTGAACCCTGGCGGCGGAAAGACGAAGCTCGTGTCCTCCGCGCTGAAGGCATACAGCACGATGAAGAAGAGCGGAACGTGGAGGAAAAGCAGGGCGGCGGTGGCCGCCAGCTTCAACGGCCAGCCCGCCCCGGCGCGGCGCCGCGGTCGCGGGAGCACGTCAGAGGGCCTCGAAGGCGCCGAGCCGGCGGGCCACGACCAGGTACACGGCCATGATGGCGACGGGCACCACGGTGAGCGCCGCCGCCAGCGGAATGTTGCCGGCCGTGCCCTGGTGCTGGTAGACGGCCTGGCCGATGAAGGGCTGGGAGCCTCCGATGATGCCCGGAATGATGTAATCGCCCAGCGTGAGCGAGAAGGTGAAGATGGAGCCGGCGACGACGCCGGGCAGGGCCAGGGGAAGGACCACCCGGCGGAACGTCTGGGCGGGCCGGGCGCCCAGATCGGCCGAGGCCTCGACGAGCGACCGGGGCACCCGCTCGAGCGCAGCCACGATGGGCAGGACCATGAACGGCAGCCAGACGTAGAGGAACACGAGGAAGGTGCCGAGGTAGGAAGTGGACAGCGACGGGCCGCCGACCACGGGGACCGCGAGGACGGCGTCCAGCAACCAGCCCACCCCCAGCCGCTCGGAGAGCCAGGTCACGATGCCCTCCTTGGCCAGGATCAGCTTCCAGGAGTAAACGCGTACGAGGTAGCTGGACCAGAGGGGCAGCATCACCGCCAAGTAGAGCAGCGCCTTCAGCCTCAAGCTCGCGTAGCGAACCATGTAGTACGCGAGAGGCAGCGCCAGCAGCGCCGCCGCCAGGGTGACCGCCGCCGCCATCAGCGACGTCCGGACGACGATGTCGAGATGAGCGGCCGTGAAGAGCTCGCGCCAGGTGACCAGAGAGAACTCGCGCACGACCACGCCCGAGAAGGCGTCCACGTAGAAGAAGCTCTGCAGCAGCAGCGCGAACAGCGAGCCGAGATAGATCACCCCGAGCCACAGGAGCGGCGGGGCCAGCAGCAGGAGAAGGAGCAGCCGCGGGCGCACGTACAGCGCGGTGGACACGCGCTGGAGAGACGCGGCGGCGGCGCTCATGGTAACGGGGGCCGCGAGCCCGGCCCGGACGGTGGGTGGCCTGCCCCCGGTGCGGAGTGGCTCGGTTGCAGCGGTTGGTGGTGGCGGCGCTGCCAGGCCAGCCGCACCGGCTGCCCCGGCGCGCGGGCCGGCCCGGCGGCGCCGGCGTTCGGCTCGAGCACGAGGAACTGGCCGCCGTCATCGAGCTTGACCGTGTACCGGGTCGCCGCGCCCAGATACAGCGCCGACTCGATCACGCCGGCGACGGTGAGGGCTCCGTCAGCGACCGTCTCTCCGGGCTCGACCAGACGGATCTTCTCCGGGCGGAGGGTGAACGGGCGCGCAGCCCCCGTGAGCCGCCAGGCCACCTCGGCCTCGACGACGTTGGAGACGCCCACGAATCCGGCCACGAACGTGGTGGCCGGGTGCTCGTAGATCTCGGTCGGTGCGCCGATCTGCTCGACGCGGCCGTGGTTGAAGACGGCCAACCGGTCACTCATCGACAGGGCTTCGCCCTGGTCGTGGGTGACATAGACGAAGGTGATACCCACCTGCCGCTGCAAGCCCTTCAGCTCCACCTGCATCTGCTCGCGCAGCTTGAGGTCGAGCGCACCGAGCGGCTCGTCGAGGAGCAGCACGCGCGGCCGGTTGATGAGGGCCCGGGCCAGCGCCACCCGCTGCCGCTGACCGCCGGAGAGCTGGCTGGGCTTCCGCTCGCCGAGCCCGGGCAGCTTCACGAGCTCCAGCATCTCGCTGGCCCGGCGGCGGCGCTCGGCCGACGGCACCTTTCGGATCATCAGGCCGTACTCGACGTTCTCGACGACCGTCATGTGCGGAAACAGCGCATAGTCCTGGAAGACGGTGTTGACGTCTCGCTGGTAAGGCGGCACGCCGGCCACGTTCTCACCGTGGATGAGGACCTCGCCGGCGTCGGGCTCCTCGAAGCCGGCGATCAGGCGGAGGCAGGTGGTCTTTCCCGAGCCGGAGGGCCCGAGCAGCGAGAAGAACTCGCCGTCGTCGACCTCGAAGCTGACCTGGTCGAGGGCCCGGACGTCGCCGAAGGCGCGGCAGACGCCGGTCAATCGCACCGCGGGGACGGAGGCCTGGACCATGCGTGATCCGGCCGGCGGCGAGCGCCGCCGGCCGGACCGGCCAGCTCGATCAGCGACCGCCGAGGATCGCGATGTAGTCGGTGACCCAGCGGTAGTACGGCACGCAGGTCCGCCCCCCTCCGCAGTTGGCGACCGGCGTGCGCCAGAACCAGATCCGGTCGAACTCGTTGTAGCCGTTCCGCTCGCAGCCCTTCTCGCCCAGCAGCTTGTTGCCTTCGCACGCCACCGGCACGGCCGGGACCGATCCGAACCAGCCCGCCAGGTCGCCCTGCAGCTTCGGATTGACCGAGTGCTCCAGCCACAGGTAGGAGCAGTTCGGGTGCGGAGCCCTGACGTGCATCATCGTGGTGTCGGCCCAGCCGGTGGCCCCCTCCTGGGGCACGACACTGGCGATCGGCCGGTTCTTGGACTTCAGGAGGTTCACCTGGAAGCCCCACGAGGAGGAGGCCACCACGCCTTCGTTGGTGAAGTCGTCGATCTGGACGAAGGCGTCGTGCCAGTAGCGCGCCACGATCTTGCGCTGCTCGCGCAGCAGCTCGAGCGCCGCTTTGTACTGCTTGTCGTCGAGCTCGTACGGGTTCTTGATGCCCAGCTCGGGCCGGGTGTGCATGAGGTACAGGGCCGCGTCGGCGATGTAGATGGGGCCGTCGAACGCCTGGACCCGCCCCTTGTTGGACTTGCCGTCGGGCAGGGTTTGCTCCTTGAAGACGACCTCCCAGCTCTTCGGGGGCTCGGGGAACACCTTCGTGTTGTACGCCAGCACGTTGTAGCCCCACTGGTAGGGCACGCCGAAGTGCTTGCCGCCAACGTAGTGCCACGGCGCTCGCTGCAACCGGCGATCGACGTGCTTGAAGCTGGGGACCAGCGCGATGTTGACCTCCTGCACGCGGCCGCCGGCGATGAGGCGCAGCGAGGCGTCGCCCGAGGCGGTGACCAGGTCGAACCCGCCCTCGTTCATCAGCGCCACCATCTCGTCCGAGGTGTTGGCGGTCTTGACCCGGACCTTGCACCCGGTCTTCTTCTCGAAGTCGGTGACCCAGTCGAAGTTCTTGTCCGTCTCCCCGCGTTCGATGTAGCCCGGCCAGGCCACGATGTCGACGAAGCCTTCTCCCTTGCCGACCTTGTCCACGCGGGCCAGGGCCGGCGTCGAGATCAGCATCACCACGGCGAGAACGGCAGCGAGCCAACGAACGCGACGCAATGCCAGAGCGCCCATATGTGGTCCCCCCTCTGTCCGGTTGTCCCGCTCTCGGAAGCCGCTGCGTGCGCCGCCGTCAGTCCCCGGCGCGACCCCGGTGCCCCCTGCCGGCGCACGGGGGATTGTAGCACCGGCGCATGAAGCTGGAAGGCGCTGAGGTCGGGCGAGCGCGCGGGCCCGCAGGCCGGTATCATGGCCTGCGTGCGCGACGTCGCGATCGCTCCCACCTTCGAGTCCTGGCAGGCC
>JBOHPP010000076.1:0-15611 GCA_050731755.1 Candidatus Rokuibacteriota bacterium
CGCGCGGGGAGCGCGGGCGCCAGCGCGCCCAGCACCGCCTCGAAGAGGCGATAGCAGATCAGCGCCCGCGGCCCCCCGCCGGCCGGCGGCCGCGGATTGAGGAACGAGCCTTCGGGCGCCTTCACCGTGATGGGGCTCAGCGCCCCCTCGTTCATCGGCCCCAGCGGATCGGTCAGGCTCTTCACCGCCGCGTACGAGTAGGAGCGCGTGTAGTTGATGTAGGAGTTGAGGCCGGACGGCGTCTGCGGGCTGGAGCCTTCGTAGTCGATGGTCATAGCGTCGCCGTTCACCGTCACGGTGGCGCAAACCCGCAGGGGATCGGTTCCGGGTCCCCAGTCGTCCAGGAAGTCCTCGAAGGTGTACACGCCGTCGGGGACCTCACGGATGGCTGCCCGCATGCTCGCCGCGGTGCGGGCGATGATCTCGTCCATGGCGGCGAACACCGTGTCCCGCCCGTAGCGCTCCACCACCTCCATCAGCCGCAGCTCGCCGACGCGCAGCGCGCTGCGCTGGGCTCGCAGGTCGCCCAGCACGCGGTCGGGCGTGCGCGTGTTGGCGGCGATGATGCCGAGGAGGCTTTCGTCCTCCCGGTACTCCCGCCACACCTTGGTGGGCGGGATGCGGAGGCCTTCCTGGTAGTAGTCGAAGATCCCGACCACGCCCTGGCTACCCGGCCGCTGGCCGCCGACGTCTGTGTGGTGAACGATGTTGACGACGAAACCGACCAGCTCGCCGGCGACGAAGACCGGCTGGGTGATGAAGAAGTCGGGCAGGTGCCCGGAGCCGAGCAGCGGGTCGTTGAGCAGGATGGCGTCGCCCGCCCGCAGCGTCTGCACCGGATGGGCGGCCAGCGCGTTCTTCACGGCGAACGACATGGCGCCCATGTGCCCCGGCGAGTACGGCCCTTGAGCGACCATCCTCCCGACGCGGTCGAAGACGGCGACGGAGAAGTCCTGGCCCTCGCGCGCCTGTTCGGAGTACGCCGTCTTGTGCACGGTGGTGCCAATCTCCACCGCGATCGACTGGAGCGCGCCCCACACGACCCCGAGCGTGATGGGATCGAGCGCCGTCATGGCCGGAGCGTGGCCACCAGGTTGGCGTGGTCGTCCACCACTGCCGCAGTTCCGGGGGGCAATACCGTCGTCGACTCGCGCTCCTCGATGATCGCGGGGCCCGCGACCGAGAGCCCGGCCCACAGGCGGTAGCGATCGTACACGGGGCAGTCCACCCACCCGCGCGCCTCTGGGAAGTACGCTCGGCGCACGGCCTTGCGCGGGGGCGGGCCCGGCTCGGTGGCGGCCTTGGCCAGCGTTACCCGCGGCGTGCCGCCGATGGCGGCCAGCTTCCACGTCACCACCTCGACCGGCTCGGCCGGCTGGGCGTAACCGTAGCGCGCGGCGTAGATCTCGTCGAAGCTCTGGCGCAGGCGGCCGAGCGCGACGGCGTCGAGCGGCCCGGTCGGGACCGGCACGGTCAACTCGTAGCCCTGCCCCACGTAGCGCGCATCCGCCGAGTGGGCCAGAGTGATCTCGCCGGCCACCGCCGACTCGCGCACCACGGTCAGCGCCTGCCGGGCCATCTCCTCGTACATCGCGGTGAGGGCCGCGGGGTCCGCCTGGTCCACGCGACGCACGTACGTGCGGGCCACGTCGAAGCGCACCTCGGCGGCCAGCAGGCCGATGGCCGCGGTGACGCCGGCCGCCGCCGGCAGGATGACGCGCGGGATGCCGAGGGCCTGGGCCAGACGGCAGCCATGAACGGGCCCCGAGCCGCCGAAGGCCACCAGCGTGAGATTGCGGGGATCGCGCCCCCGCTCGATGGAGACGACGCGCGTGGCCAGCTCCATGTTGGTGTTGACGATCTGGTGGATGCCCCAGGCCGCCTCTTCCAGGGTGAGAGCGAGCGGCCGGGCGACGCGTTCCTCGATGGCTCGGGCGGCCGCGGGAAGGGAGAGCTTCAGGGCGCCGCCAGCGAAGAAGTCGGGGTTCAGGTAGCCCAGCACGAGGTCGGCGTCGGTCACCGTGGGCTCGAGACCTCCCCGCCCGTAGCACACGGGCCCAGGGGTGGAAGAAGCGCTCTCGGGGCCCACTGTGATGATGCCCAACCGGGCTCGCGCGATCGAGCCGCCGCCGGCGCCGATCTCGACGAGATCGATGGCCTGGATGTTCATGGGCAGCCCGCTGCCAGGCGCATTGTGCACTCGGTGGAGCTCGAAGGACGTCGTGGTGACGGGCCGGCCCCGGTCGATCAGCGCCAGCTTGGCCGTGGTGCCGCCCATATCGAAGGCGATGAGGTCGCGGTGCCCGCTGAGCTCGCCGTAGGCCGCGGCCATGAGGGCCCCGGCCGCCGGGCCCGACTCGATCATGCGCACGGGGTAGCGCTCCATCGCCGGCGCCGTCGCGACGCCGCCCGAGGATTGCATCACAAAGAGCCGGCCCCGGTAGCCCCGCTCGGCCAGCGCCACCTGGAGGGCCTCCAGATATGTCCGCACCGCGGTCATCACGTACGCGTTGACGACGGTGGTGGAGGTCCGCTCGTACTCGCGGAACGTTGGCGACACCTCGTGGGACAACGTCACGGCAACGTGCGGCGCCTCCTCGGCCACGATCCGGGCCAGGCGCTGCTCGTGCGCGGGGTTCAGATAGGCGTGAAGCAGGCAGATGGCCAACGTCGTGACGCCGCGCTCGACCAGCCCGCGCACAGCCCGGCGCGCATCGACCTCGTCGAGTGGGGTGCGGACGGAGCCGTCGGCCAGGACTCGCTCGGTGACCTCGCCGATGAGCCGCCGGGGGACAAGCGGCGTCGGCTTCTCGATCTGCAGATCGTAGACCTGGTAGCGCTTCTCCCTGCCGATGATGAGCACGTCGCGAAAGCCCCGGGTGGTGAGCAGGCCCACGCCCCGGGCTTTGCGCTCGATGACGATGTTGGAGCCCAACGTGGTGCCATGGACCGCCTGGGCCACGTCCGCCCAGGCCACGCCGGCCCGGCCCACCAATTCGTCGAGGCCGGCCAGACACGCCTCGGCCGGATCGGGGTACGTGGTCAGGCGCTTGGCGGTGGCCAGCTCGCCCGACGGCGCCTGGAGCACGAAGTCGGTGAACGTCCCCCCGACGTCAAACCCGAGGCGATACGGCACCGCCTCAGCTCCGTCGCTCGGGACGGGCCAGCACGATTCGGAACGGATAGCGGCGGCTGCTCTGGTAGGTGACGGCGTGCTCGACCGGCTCGCCGCTCATGGCGAAGTAGATGCGCTCGAACAGGAGCAGCGGCGTGCGCGGCCGCACCTGCAAGAGCTCGGCGACGTGGCGCGGCGCCAGCGCGGCGTCGGTGACCTGATCGAGGACCTTGATGGGCACGCCGAGCTGCCGCTCGATGGCGCCGATGAGCGAGGTCTTGGAGACGTCCTCGTCCGACAGCGCCTCGCCGATGGCCAGTGGCAGGTGCGCGGTCACGTGCTGGAAAGGCCCCACGTCGGCGTGCCGGACGCCGACGATGCGATAGGCCTCGGAGCCCGGCGGCAGCCGCAGCGCCTGGGCGATGTTGGCAGGCACGCGGACCACCTCGCGCGTCACCAGCTTGAACCAGGTCTCGTCGCCGAGGGCGATCATGTCGTCCACCGAGCCGATCACGCGCAGCTTCCGATCGCCGCCCGGCGTGGGCGTGCTGAACGTGCCGCGGCCGGCGTGACGGTAGAGCCGCCCCTCCTGCACGAGCACGTCGAGGGCCTGGCGGATGGTGGGACGGCTCACCGTGAACTGCGCGCAGAGCTGATGCTCCGACGGGATGCGCTCGCCCTCGCCGAGCAGCTCGCTCCGGATGGCGTCGGCGATCTGAAGATAACGGGGAACGCCGGGACGGTAGTTCACCAGGCGACCTCCGCGGTCAGAATGTCTAGACATTTACCACCGTGGCCACACCGCGTCAACGAGTGGCTCCATCACGGTGGATTTCAGCGCGGGGGAGACTCGTAGCGGTAGAACCCGCGGCCGCTCTTGCGCCCCAGGTGTCCGGCCAGGACCATGCGCTTGAGCAGCGGCGGCGGGGCATACCGCGCCTCGCGGAATTCGTCGTACATCACCTCGGCCACATACATGGTCGTGTCCAGCCCCACCAGATCGAGGAGCGTGAACGGGCCCATCGGATACCCGCAGCCCAGCTTCATCGCCTGATCGATGTCCTCCAGCGAGGCGAGCCCGCCCTCGTAGACGCGGACGGCGTCGAGCAGGTACGGCACCAGGAGGCGGTTCACGATGAACGCCGTCGAGTCCTTGGCCTGCACCGGCACCTTCCCCACCACGCGGACCCAGTCGCTGGTCGCTCTCACCGTCTGGTCGTCGGTGAGGATCGTGCGCACAACCTCGACAAGCTTCATGAGGGGCACCGGGTTGAAGAAGTGCAGCCCCAGCACCTGGCCCGGACGCTTGGTGGCCGCGGCCATGGCGGTGACGTTGCAGGACGACGTGTTGGAGGCCAGGATCGCGTGGGGGGCGCAGATGCGATCAAGCTTGGCGAAGGTCTCGTTCTTCAACGCCTGGTTCTCGGTGATGGCCTCGATCACGAGATCGCAGTCCTTGAGGTCCTCCAGGCGCACCGTGCCGGCGAGGCGCCCGAGGATCTCATCCTTGCTGCCGCCTTCCAGTTTGCCCTTGGCCACCAGCCCCTCGAGCGTCTGGCCGAGGCTGCCGAGCCCGCGATCCAGCAGCTCTCGGGTGGCCTCGACGACGGTGGTGCGGAAGCCGGACTGCGCCGTCACCTGGGCGATGCCCGCGCCCATGAGACCGCATCCGAGAACGCCGACGTGCTTGATGGCCATCGAGATCCTCCAGATCCGAGCGGAAGAGGCTTCGCCCACAGACCGTTGCGCCGGCGAACACCGGCGCGGGAACGGCGTTATTCCGATACCTGACTAGTTGCGCAGGCGGCGGCCCGGCAGCGGGGGCGGCTCGTAGTGGGCCGACCCCGGCGGGCATGGATTCTTCACGGTCACGGTCACGGTGCCGCGGCCGCTGCCGTAGACCATGCTGCCGTCGGGCTGGAGCACGAAGCCCTCCGCGCGGGGCGCCGGCCCGTCCTCTTTGAGGGCCCGGTCATACGCGGCCTCCCGCGGCTCCACCGGCGCCGACAGGATGTTGAGCATCATCGTGGCGCTGACCGGGATCTTGGCCTCGTCGGCGGCCGCCGGCCCCACACTCATCCCGGCCAGGGCCAGGGCGGTCAGCACGACACCTCGCTTGATCATGTGACGCCTCCACCACGCTCAATCGTAGACGATGAGCGAGTGCAGCGGATAGCTCTTGAGCTTCTCCCGGCCGCGCAGAAACGCCAGCTCGATGAGGAAGACGACGCCGACGATGTGGCCGCCGAGCTGCTCGATGAGACGCAGGGTGGCTGCCATGGTGCCGCCGGTGGCCAGCAGGTCGTCGACGGCCAGCACGCGCTGCCCCGCGCGGATGGCGTCCTCGTGCATGGCCAACGCGTCCCGTCCGTACTCGAGCTCGTATTCGACCTCGATGGTCTTGCCGGGCAGCTTGCCGAGCTTCCGCACGGGCACGAACCCGGCTCCGAGCTGGTAAGCCAGGGCCCCGCCGAAGATGAAGCCACGCGACTCCACGCCCACGACCACCTCCACCCCCTCGGTGCGATACCGCTCGGCGAGGTGGTCGACGACGCAACGGAAGGCTGGCCCGTCCTTGAGGAGGGTCGTGATGTCCTTGAAGAGGATGCCCTCCGTCGGGAAGTCCTTGATGTCCCGGATCTTGCCTCGTAGCTCGCCGACGTCCACCGCGGCTATATTACCGACCCCATGTTGCGCCGCGCAAGGCGCGGTCTTCGTTTTCGGACCGCGGCCCACGCTGACACCGTCGAGACGTCGACCTGTCAACCCATCAACGCTGACTGCGGAACCCCGGCGCTAAGTCGCTGATTCCACGGCGCCGGGTTACGTCGGGCCCCGTGGCACCCCCTTTGCTCCCTTCGCTTTGGCACGACGATGCGGGAGCCCGTCAGCAACCACAATCCGGCGCCGCTGGGAATGGTGCGCTTCATCGAAGAGATCCTCGAGGACGGCAGGGCGACCGGACGCGTCGTCGCCGTGGACGTCGAGGACGGAACGCATCGCCTGACGCTGACCCGACCTGATCACGGTCTCAGCATCCATCAACTCTCGGCGTGGGACGTGAGCCGGAGCGTGCGGGGCGACCCGGACGCTCTCGCCGCGATTCGCGCGGGGCTCCTGGGCGACGCCGCTCGATAGCTGGAGGAACGAACGCATGCTGCCTCGCCACGAGGCCCAAGGGTTGTTCAGCCGGGCGCTGACAGAGTTCTCCCCAGGCTGGGAACCCGTGGGCGAGTTGACCGAAGTGACCACCCGTGATCCCGAACACTGGCTGTCCGGCATAGGAACCTTCGGCATCATGCTTCAGCACCGGGACACCGGCGCCCTCAAGATGCTCGGCCGGCGCGCCGGCGCAGGGCCCGAGGCGACGTACCACCGGGGTATCTCGTTCCTGGTACTCGAGGCTTACGACCAGCGCAACACCGATCCCATCCGGCGCTACCTGGAGGAGATCGGGCTGGCCAGTCGTCCGTCGGCCGCCTCACGCCGTACCGCCTAGTTACATGGGGGGCCCGACATGGCCCCCCCAAAGGCGCTCCTCGATACGGTGTAGCGAGTTGCGAAGTGTGAATCCTTCATCCTGAAAGACATTGCAGCCTCCACCGGCCCGATCGTCGGGATTTCAAGGGCTTGCAGGGCGGCACGCCTCTTGAGTACTCCCTCCTTCAAAGGGAGGTGGCATATATGCGGGTCACCCTGATCGCATTGGCGACGCTCGCAACTGTTTTGACGGTCGCGCCAGCCGCTTTTGGCTTCGGCGGCGGCGGCCGTGGTCGCGCCGAAGGCGGCTCGGGCTCGTTCGGGGCTAGCGCGGCTGCACAGACCCCCGGCGGAGGGAAGGCGACAGCCTCGACCTCCGAGCCTTTGGCCGCGCTCGCCGTCGGCCTCGGGCTGCTCGGCGCTCGCTACCTGCGCCGGCGCTAGCCGGGCGGTCGCGCACGGTCGCCGCCGGTCTTGCCGGCGGCGTTCGTGTTTCAGCGGTGGCCGCCGACTTGCGCCGGCGTAACGGCCGTCGCACCTCGCGCGAACGGGGAGGTCTGTAGGCATGGTCATTCCAGGGCCTCGATGGCGTCCGGTAGGGCCGCCAGCCCCCCGATGACCGCGTCTGGTCCCCCGTCGCGCGGCGCCCGCGGCGGCGGGCTTGCCACCTGGATCACCCGCAGGCCCGCCGCGCGCGCGCCGCCGACGTCGAGGACCGGGTCGTCGCCCACGTGAACGGTCGTCTCAGGCTCGACGCCCAGCGCCCGAAGCGTCAGCCAGAAAATCTCCGGCGCCGGCTTGCGGATTCCGACCTCGTCGGAAAACGTCGTGTGCGCGAAGCACTCGAGCAGACGGTACCCGGCCAGCAGTTTGCGCAGGGTGGTGCCGGGCGTCCGCATGGTGTTGGAGACGACAGCCAGTGTGAGACCCCGCGCGCGGAGGGCGGTCAAGGCGCCGTGCGCGCCAGGGTCCACCGTCGGCGGGACCTGCAGGGCCGGCCGCGCGTACGCTTCGACGAGCGCGGTCAGGATCGGCGGCGGCACGCGCTCGGGCAGCGCGGGATCGACACCGGCCAGCAGCGCGCGCACGTGCTCGCGCACGGGAACGTCGCGATGGGTGCGCCAGACGGCGCCGAGGAAGGCGGCCGAGGCCTCGTAGCCGCGCTCGAGCGCCGCCCGGGGGACGGCCAGGCCGGCCGCGGTCAAGATCTTCTCGAACTCGGCGAGGCGGACGCGTCTGTAGCGATCGTCGCTCGCCGGGCCGTCGTGCAGCAGCGTGCCCCAGAAGTCGATCGTGACGGCGTGAATCTTCAGGAGGCCCCCTCGAACTTCGGCGGCCGCTTGGCGAGGAATGCGGCGGCCCCTTCGGCCGGCTCACCGGTGGTGTAGGCGCTGGCGAAGGCGTGGACACCGAACTGGATGGCCGTGGCCAGATCGGTGTACCGCCAGCGCAGCATCAGCTCCTTCTGCAGACGGATCGCTGCCGGTCCGCCGGCCAGGAGCTTGGCCAGCATCTCGTCGGTGGCTGCGCGCAGGCCCGAGGCTTCCACCACGCGGTTGACGAGCCCCCAGCCGAGCGCCCGTTCCGCCGTGATGGCCTCGCCGGTCAACAGCAACTCGGCCGCCCGACCCGGCCCCACCAGCGGCGGCAGCAGCGCGGCCTCGATGACCGACGGCACGCCGACCCGGACTTCCGGCAGCCCGAAGGTTGCCTCCGCCGAGGCCACCCGAAGGTCGCAGGCCAGGGCCAGCTCGAAGCCCGCGCCCAGGCAAGGCCCATGAACCGCGGCGACGACGGGGAACGGCGCGTGATGGACGGCCTCGATTGCTCCATGAAGGGTGGCGATCAGGGCCCGGGCGCCGGCCACATCGAGCCCGGCGAGGACGCGGACGTCCATCCCCGCCGTGAAGGCACGCCCGCTTCCGGTGAGGACGGCGGCGCGCACGCCGGCATCGGCGTTGAGCGCGCTGAACGTCTCGTGGATGGCCCGGATCAGCCCGGGCTCGAGCAGGTTGAGGGGCGGCCGCTCGAGGCGGCACCAGGCCACCGGCCCGGCCCGCTCGACAGTGACGCCGACGGATGCCATCAATAGCGGCGCATCGTCGGATCGACGGTGCGCGCCCAGGCGTCGAGCCCGCCGGCCAGGTTTCGCACGCTGGTGAAGCCGAGGCTGCGCAGGTAGTGAGCGACGGCGGCGCTGCGCACTCCTTGGTGGCAGCACACCACGATCTCATCCTCAGGGTTGAGCTCCTCGACCCGGAGCTCGATCTCTTCGATGGGGATGTGGACGGCATTGGGCAGACGACAAAGCTTTGTCTCCCAGTCCTGGCGCACGTCGAGGAGCATGGGCGCCCGTCGCGCCTCGATCCGCGTCTTGAGGTCCTGGGGGGTGATTTCGTCCATCGCCGGTCCCATCAGCGCGGCGCCGGTCGGGCGGCGAGGAAGTCGGCCAGCCACGCGTTGACCGTCTCGGCGTGCTCGATCTGGGGGAAATGGCCGCAGGCATCGATCCAGCGGGTCTCGGCCCGGACCAGCCCGGCGGCGACCTCGCGGCAGTGGCCGGCCGGCACGACCCGATCCTCTCGTCCGTGAATGAGGAGGATCGGGACGTCGAGCGTCCGGAGCGCCCGCCGGAACAGCTCACCGCGCTCCTCGAAATCCGCGCGGATGGCTCGCACGGTGCCGAGGTAGGCCGCACGCGCGTCCCAGCCGGTGCGGGCGGCGTAGTCACACCGAACGAGGAACTCGACGTCCTCACGCCGGGGACGATGGAAACAGCGGGCCAGGGCCGCCCGGTAGATGGCCGGGCACCCGCAGAGCGCCAGGGCCTCCCCGACCCCGACGACGGCCAGGATCCGGTACACCGGCGGCAACTCATACGCGAAGCCCGGGACCAGACCGCTCAGCAGCGCGATGCGATCCACCCGGCCCGGATAGGCCAGCGCATAGGCAAGCGCGACGGCGGCGCCCAGCGAGTGACCGACGAGGGTGACGCGACGGACGCCGAGCCCTTCCAGGAATCCGCCGAGCGCGGCCGCGAAGAAATCCAGACCGTAGCGGGTGCGGGGCTTGGCCGAACGCCCGAACCCCGGCAAGTCCGGAGCCAGGATCGTGGCCCGGCCGGCCAGCGCCTCGGTGGTCAGCCGCCACGAGGCGGCGAAGCCTCCCAGCCCGTGAACGAGGACCACGGCCGGCCCCCGCCCTTCCTTGAGATAGTGGACGGTGAGCCCGTCGAGCGCGCCCGCCTGCAGCTTGAGCTCCGGCATGCGACCGTAGAGTCTAGCGCGTCCGGGCGTCGAGGAGCGGACGCAGGACCCGGCGGAACGGAAAAACGCTGAAGATGCCGCCCGTGTGGATGAAGCACACGCGCCGGCCGAAGGCCCGGGGCTCGCGACTCAGGGCGTCCAGGAGCGCGTGGAACGCCTTGGCGGTGTAGACCGGATCGAGGATGAGCCCTTCCAGCCGCGCGAGCTTGACCATGGTCTCCAGCGGCTCACGGGCCACGGTCGCCCGGCCGGCACCCTGGTAGCCGTCGATCAGGTGGATGGCGTCGGGGACGTCGACCTCGAGCCCGTACCGCGCGCGGGCCTGCCGGATCACGTCCGCAACGTAGGCCCGAACCCGGTCGGCCTCCCAAGCGATGGGGATGGAGACGATCTCGGCCCGCAGGCCCGTCAACTGCTTGGCCATCAGAAGGCCCGCCTGGCTGCCTCCGCTGAACGCGGTGACGGCCACCGTGTCGAACTGGGGAGCGCCATGGCGGATCTGCTGCGCCAGTTCCCGGCCGCAGGCGAGATAGCCGAGCGCGCCGGTGACGGTGGCGCCGCTCTCGGGGATGATATAGGGGGTGCCGCCCGCGGCGCGCACCCGGGCGGCCAGGTCGGCCAGGACGTCGTCGATCCGGTTCCACGCCGCGTCATCGTAGTAGTGGATCTCGGCGCCGAGCAGGCGGTCGAGGAGGAGGTTGCCATCGTACTCGTCGGGCGGCGCGCCCTTGAGTGCCAGCACCGCCCGCAGACCCAGACGCGCCGCCACCGCGGCCACGGCACGGCAACAGTTGGACTGCAGGGTGCCACAGGTGATGAGCGTGTCCGCGCGCTGAGCCAGCGCCTCGCCCACGAGGAACTCCAGCTTCCGGATCTTGTTGCCGCTCTCGAGGAGCCCGGTGAGATCGTCGCGCTTGACCCACAGCTCCCGTCCGAGCTCCGCGGACAGGCGCTCGAGCTTGAGCAGCGGCGTGGGGCCCAGGACCAACTCGACGCGGGGGATCGGCGGCGCCGTCGTGGCCATCGCCTCTCACTATCTCAGGCGGGGCCGTGAAGTAGCAAGCCTGTCGGCCCGGCCGGCTGGCCGAGCAGACGCCTCATGGTGAGCGCGTTGCGCACCGGGTAGTCCCGGTTGTTGTTGTTGAACGAGATGAAGACTTGCTCGGCCTCCCGCGCCAGCGCCTCCACCTCGGGGACCAGCGCCCGCAGCTCCTCGTCCGTATAGAGGTAGTCGTACTTCTCCCGCACGGTGGGCTCCTCGCCCCGCAGCTGTCGCAGCCAGCCTTCGGTGTTGCGCCCGTGCAGGCGTACCACCGCCGTGGGGGTCGTGGCCGTCACCACCCGCGGGATCGCGTTGACCGTCAGGGGAGCGTCGACGACGACGTGGGCCAGGCGCGCCTCGCGGAGCGCGTGGAGCGTGTCCGCCGCGTGATCGGGGAACCACGAGCGGTCCCGGAGCTCAACGGCGAGACGCCAGCCGGGCAGCCGGTCGGGGAGCGCGATCAGGTAGTCGAGCCACCGGCGGTCGAAACGGACCCAGGGGGCGAACTGGAACAGCACGTAGCCAAGCTTCCCGGCCACGGCCAGCGGATCCACCGCCGTCCGGAACAACTGGAAGGCTTCGTCGATCGCCTCGGCCGGGAAGGCGGCCGCGTCCACCTCGCCGCGCCGCGTGCGCCGCGCCGTCGCCGGCACCAGGCGCTGCAGCTCGGCCGGCAAAGACTGCGGGCGCGGGTGGTGGCCGGTGAGCAGCGCGTACGCCTTGACGTGGAACACGAATCCCGGCGGCGTGCGCTCCACCCATCGCGCGACCGCCCGCACGTCGGGGATGGCGTAGTAGGAGGCGTTCACCTCCACGACGTCGAACACCCCCGCGTAGAAACGCAGGCGGGCTTCCGCCGTCATGGATCGGCGCGGGTAGAAGGTGCCCTCTTCGATCAGGGCGGCGTCGGTCCAGGAGCTTATTCCCACCCGCACGCGCGGCGTGGCCGGGGCAAGCGGCGGCGAGAGCAAACGGGAGACTAGGAGGTTTCGAGCAGGCTGAACAGCGCGTCAGGATCGATCGGCTTCACCAGGTGGCGATCGAAGCCGCTCTCCAGCGCCCGCTGCCGGTCCTGCGGCTGACCATACCCGGTGAGAGCGATCAGGAGCATGCTCTTGCCGGCCTCGCTGGCCCGGAGTTGGCGCGCCACTTCGAAGCCGTCGATTCCGGGGATGCCGATGTCCATCAGCACCACGTCGGGCCGCGACGTCAGCGCGGTACTCAGCGCGGACGCCCCGTCGCTGGCCACCTCCACCTGGTGCCCACAGACCTCCAGCAGACAGCGCACGGCCTCGCGGGCGTCCTCATGGTCCTCCACGACGAGTACGTGGCGGCGGCGCACGCAGAACACGGTACGCGGCGTCGGGCATATGCGCAATCCCTGAAATCATTTTCTCAGCGCGCCGCGCTAGACGATCTTCTCGTAGACACCCGGGGGGATCACTCGGTACACGCGGATCGCCTGCGAGACGTTCTTGAGCGTTCGCTCTCCCAGGCTTTCCAGCACGAAGTGCTGCCGGATCCGCTCGGCGGTGACGGGACCGACGACGATCTCGCCGGCCTGAGCCGACCCGGCGAACCGCGCGGCAAGGTTCGTGGTGGGACCGGTGGCAGTGAAGGTCCAGCGCTGTCCCAACTTGGTGGCGCCGACCAGGGCCTCACCGGTGTTGATGCCCATGTGGAGCTGGACGGGCGGAAAGACGCCGCCGTACTCCTCGTTAAGGCCGTCGACCTTCTGCCGGATGGCGAAGGCCGCCCGCGTGGCGTTCAGCGCATGATCGGTGACCTGCCGCTCCGACTGGAAGATCACCATGAGACCGTCGCCGGCCGTCTCGTTCACGTCGCCGTGGTGCTGCTGGATGATCTCCAGGAACGCGGCGAAGTAGAGCTGGACGAGCTGGTTCAGCCGCTTGGGGTCCATCTGCTCGGACAGCCGGGTGTAGCCGGCGATGTCGAGGAACAGCACCGAGACCTCCGCCGTGCGCTTCTCCAGCTCGGTGGCGTTGGGATTCCGCTCCAGCAGCTTCTTGACGGATTCGGGAACGAACTTGGAGAGCTCCCCCTTGAGCTGCTCGAGCAGCTCGAGGCGCTGGCGCGACTCCTGGAGGTTCTGGAGCGCCAGGGCCAGCTCCGTGTTCTTGCCGGCCAGGTCGGCGTGGGCCTGGGCCAGCCGTCCCGTCATCTCGTTGAAGGCGGTGCCGAGCTGGCCCAGCTCGTCACCGGAGGCCGCGGGGGCCCGCGCCTCGAAGTTCCCCTCACCCACCCGGCGGGCGGCGTCGGCCAGCGCGGCCACCGGGCGCACCACCACCCGCCGCATGGCCACCGTCAGCACCGCGCCGGCGGCGAGGATGGTGAGAACGGCGGTGAGGATCTGCCGGTTGCGCTGGCGTCGCACCTCGGCCAGGACCGGCTCCATCGAGGTGGCCACGTGCACGACGGCCCGCACCTCGTGGTCGCTCCCGTGGCAGCCCTGACAGCGCTCTTGATTGGGGATGGGATGGTAGACGGCGAAGAGCCGGGCGCCGTTCCGCGTCTCCATCGTCTCCTGGGGCTTGAGCGAAGTCACCGCTTGCCGGAAGACGGGACCGTCGGCGGTGCGGGCCGGCGCCCGGCGCATCTTCTGGATGTTGGCCATGACCTCGGGGGAAAGATCGGCGAGCTTGCGGACCTCCTCGAGCGTGGCCAGGTCGGTGAAGGCCTCGACGCCGTTGCGGCGGTAGATGGTGAGGCTCTCGATCGACGCGGTGCCCCGGAGCTCCTGGAGCACCATGCGGGTCACGTCGGGCCGCTCCTGCAGCATCGCCCCCTCGATGCTGGCGATGATGGACTCGGTCAGCCGCCGCGCCGCCATCTTGTTCTGCTCGAGCAGCACCGCGTGCTCGCGCTGCAGCGTCCAGATGGTGGAGGCGCCGAAGCCGATGATGAGGACCACCACGATGAGCACGGTGATCTTGAGGGCCAGGCGCGACCGGAACATCGCGGGCTGATCCTAACGCCGCGCCGAGAGAAGCGCCATCACGCGCGACCGGAACTCGTCCACGGCGATGGGCTTGTCCATGATGGCGTCGGCCCCGCAGGCCAGGATGTCGCGGCCGGTTCTTGAGCCGGCGGCACACCGCGAAGCCATCCTTGTCGTCGGCGGCGATGAGCACCCGGGGACGAGTCGCCGCCCCCCGCTGGGCTGCTCGCGGCCAGTCGGGCCTGGAACGGGGCGAGGTCCGCTTCGGCGCGTCGGTGATGGCCGCCGGGCGTCCTGAGCGCGGGCAGGCGCTGCTCACGGGTCCGCGTCGTGGGGCGGCGCCACGGCAATGTGATGGTAGTGACGTTCCTGCTGTTTCGTCAACCTTCGCCGGATTGAATCACGGTGTAGAATCCGGTCCGATGGCCCGAGACGCCTTCGACGAGTTCGAGGCCGCGAGCCTGTTCTGTCCTCGCTGCCGGCGGGCGACGCCGGCGCGCAAGAAGCTCCTGCTCGTGCTGCCGACCGGCAACAAGTACGACTACGTCTGCGCCGAATGCGGCACGCCGGTCGGCGGCAAGACGGACAACGACCCCGGGGACTTCTACCGCACCGTCGGCCCGCGACGTTCCTGAGCGCCGTCAAGATCTCGTCGGCAAAGACGATTCACTGCTCGACGGTATCGAACTTTGTAGCCCGAGCGATGTGGATCGATCGATCCAGCAGTCGGTCTTGCGTGGCCACGCACCCTATGGCATCATCAGCCAGCTTCATAGCGACCCTCCTTCATACCTGAATCGGATCGGTTCGTCGTTCGCGATTGATTCAACCTCACAGAGGAGGATTGGTATGAGCCAGCACAGCAAGACGCTCGCGATCCTGGCGTTTGGCGTCGCGATCGCCGTGAGTGGACTGGCCCTCACCCAGCAGGTCATCGCGGTGGCCGGCGACATGGATGCAGAACGGCTGAATCGCGCAATTCTCGAGTACATCGCCCTCAAGAACCCCCTGGCCCCTATCAGCGCGTTCCGGGGATTCCCCGAAACCCTCGTCGCCGAGTCGCAGATCTCGAACATCGACCACTGCCTGGCCCTGGCCCAGGCCGAGGTCGAGTCCGAGTTCAAACACGACGCGGTGGGGGCGGCCGGGGAGATCGGGCTCTTTCAGATCCTGCCGACGACGGCGGCGATCTTCGAGCCCACCGTCGGACCGTTCCGCCGGCCCCAGCTCGTCAGGGGGAAACGGGATCTCGGCGACCTCGCCAACCCCCTGGTCAGTACCCGGTTCGCGATGGCCTATCTGCGCGACATCATGGGGCGCAGGACGACCATCCGCGAGACGCTGACTGAGTACAATGGCGGCCCGGGCGGGCGGCACCTCCATTATTACCGGGCAGTAATGGGCGCCTACGTGGAGGTCCTGGAGCATCCGGAGCTACGATGCCGGTACCGGGAGACCCCCAAGCCGCAGCCGGCCGCACTGATGATCATGTACCGTACTTGACCCGGCGCTTCGGCGCCGGGCTGTTGCTCGCCGTGGCGTTGGCGGGCTCGGCTCTCACCGGGTGCGCCCGCACTCAGAAGCCTGTCCTCTACCCCAACGCCAAGTTTCGCGAGGTCGGTCGACCCCAAGCCGAGCGTGACATCGAGGAGTGCCGAGCCCTGGCCCAGGAGTACGTGGAGTCCTCAGCCGGCAAGGACGTGGGCCGGGGCGCCGTGGGCGGGGCGGCAGGGGGTGCGGCCGTAGGCG
>JBOHPP010000077.1:0-10989 GCA_050731755.1 Candidatus Rokuibacteriota bacterium
CAGGCGCGGTTGCTGACCGACCCGCCGCTCTGGTGCTGGGAGATCGTGGACGCCAGCGGCGCGCTCGTGGCCAGCAGCTGGCAGAGCGAGTGGGAGGCCTACTCCTCGGCTGGCGAAGCTCTTCGGCACGCGCTCCCGGCGCTCGGCCGATTCTCGCGGGGCGCGGGCGTGCTTTTCGGGGTCAGGCGGCGGTCCGGCCCGGCCGCGCTTGCTCGTCGAGGTGACGCCGTGCCCGTGCAATCACTCGCTCGAGTTGTTGGTGGTCAGCCGCCCGCAACTCGGCCGCCAGGCGGCGACACTCCGGACAGTCGCTGAGGCGCCCGGCCGGGTCGCCGCGCTCGGCCGCCGCCGCCGTCCGGTTGATCTCGGCGTTGATCTCGGCTCCGACCAGTAACGCCAGGCCGGTCAGATAGAGCCACAGCAGCAGGAGAATCACCCCGCCAATCGACCCGTACGTCGCATTGTAGTTGGCGAAGTGCGCCACGTAGAACCGGAGCCCGGCGGACGCCACCAACCAGCCGGCCACGGCGAAGACCGCCCCCGGAGCGACCGCCGACCAGCGCTGCTTGACCGTCGGCGCGAGGTAATACACGAGGCCGACGCCGACGAGCACGAGGGCGAGAGCCACCGGCCAGCGGACGATATTCCAAGCCACGGTGAACGCGGCGCCGAGGCCGATCATCTGGGCGAGGCCCTCCGCGATGGGGGGGCCGAGCACGAGGAGCGTCAGCGCCGTCAGCGTGAACCCCGAAAACACGACGGTCAACCCGACCGCCACCAGGCGGATCTTCCACCAGGGCCGGGTGTCGGTGACGTCGTAGGCGGCGTTGAGAGCGGTGATGATCGACCCCATGCCGTTGGAGGCCGCCCACAAGGCGACCAGCGCGCCGAGGGAGACGAGGCTCCCGCGGGCCCCGCGCAGGATCTCCTCGAGCGTCTTGGTCAGCATGGAGAAGGCGTCGACCGGGAGCACGCGGGCCATGTAGGCGATCAACTGATCGAGCAGGGCCGCGGTGGGCAGCAAGCCCAGCAACGCGGCCAGGAACAGGAGCGTGGGGAAGAGCGCAAAGACGAAGTAGTAGGAGAGCGCGGCGGCACGATCTACGATCTCGTCCTCGCCCAGTTCGCGCCACACCTGGCGCGCGATCGCCGTGAACGACCGGCCCGCCCGTGGCGGGGACGCCACGCTCACGCCCCGCCCCGGCCTCGTCCGTGCTTCGAGCGGTGCCGGCTCTCGGCCTCTTCGATCGAATGCGATTGCGTCAGGCTGCCGTCCTGTCGGGCCAGACGCACCAGCCACTCGTAGTGCCGGCGCAGCGCCTGGATCTCCTCCTCGGTCAGGGTCTCCACATTGATCAGCCGGTTGCTCGCCCCGTTCAGCGCCGCGACGATCTCGTTGAGCTTCAGGTGGAGCGCCGCCGCGTCCTTGTTCTGAGAACGCTGGATGAGGAATACCATCAGAAAGGTCACGATGGTAGTCGCCGTGTTGACGACGAGCTGCCAGGAGTCGGAAAAGCCGAACACAGGACCGCTGAGGGCCCACAGGACGACGGCGACCAGCGCGGCCCCGAAGCCCCACGACGATCCCGCCCAGCCGGTCACGCGATGAGAGAGCCGCTCGAGGGCGCGCTCTAGAGAACTCGCCGCTCGCCGCCGCGTCGTCATTGTTGCACTGGACACGCAGCAAGCCCGGTGCCGTCGACTGGTGCCGGGCCGGTGGCCTGTCCCGTGGCACGCGCGTTGCTCCGCTCACACACGGTGATGATCGCCATCGAGGGCGCGAACCACGACGCGGCGCTCCGCGCGCTGATCGTGCGGAAGCTGGAAGCGGTGTCCCGTCGCCTGCGGCCCGCCCCGGTGGGTGTGCGGGTGATGTTCACCGACGAGAATGGCCCCAAGGGCGGCGTCGGCACCCGGTGCGGGCTCACGCTGGACCTCCCGCGGCGGCCGGAACTGCATGCCGAGGAGATCGCCGAGACCCACCGGCTGGCCTTCGACCTCGCCCTGGCCAGCCTGGAGCGTCAGGCCCTGCGTGATCTCGAGGCGGCCCGAGAGCGTCGCCGGCGGCCCAAGAAATACTTCGTGGCCAAGCGGCTGCTCGAAGGCGATGGCCAGCGGGAGAGGCCGGCGTGAGAGAAATCCGGACCCCATTGCGGCGACTGGCGCGGTTGGAACCTCCGGCGGCCCCCGTGGTGAGCGTGTACCTCAACATCCAGTGGGTCGACGAGCAGCAGCGCGAACGAGTCCGGGTCTTTCTCAAGACCCGGATCCACGAGGCCCGTGAGGCGGGCACCGCCGCTGCCGCCGACCTCGACTGGATCGAGGCCCAGGGGCGCGCGCTCGTCGACCGCTCTCTGTTCGTAGACGCCAACGGCGTCGCGCTGTTCGCGAGCGCGTCGGCCGGCCTGCGCGAGATCCTGCCGGTCCGCGTGCCGTTCGAAGACACCTTCGTCGTGGACACGCGGCCGTTCCTGCGCCCCCTGGCCCGCGCCGTCGAGGAGACGCCGGCCGCGCTGGTGGTGTTCGTCGACGGAACCCGGGCCCGGCTGATTCCGCTGGATCCCACGGGTCCGGAGGACGAGGTCATCCTCGACAGCGGGGTGCCGGGACGCCACCGCATGGGCGGCTGGGCCGCGTTGGCCCAGTCGCGTTACCAGCGCCACATCGCCGAGCATCGGGAGCAACACTTCGAGGCGGTGGCGGCGGCTGTCGTCGAATGGAGTGAGGGCCAGGGCCCCGAGCGAATCGTGCTGTGTGGTGAGGCCCGTATGACGGCTGCGCTCCGCCGGCATCTTCCCGAGCGCATGGCCCCTCGCATCGTCGGCACCATCGCCGGCGCCGGGTACGAGCCGGCCACGCGGTTAGGCGCGCGCGCCGCCGAGCTGCTGGCGCGCGCCCAGGGGGGCCGGGAAGACGAGGCCGTGAAGGCGGTGCTGGCCGAAGCGGCCGGGGGCGCCACGGCTGTTGCTGGTCTCGAGCCGACGCTCGACGCCGTCAACCGCGGGGCGGTGCGGGACCTCTACGTGTTGACGACGTTTCGCGAGGCCGGAGGCGCCTGCGCGGCATGTGGCGCGCTTCAGCGGCGGTTCCAGTTTCGTTGTGCGTTCTGCGGCAAAGACGTTCGGGCCACCGAGCTGGGCGAAGCGATGGTCGAGCGCGTGCTGGCGGAGGGTGGCCACATCACCACGGTCGAGCGCCACCCCGGCCTGGCCGAGCGCGATGGAATCGCGGCCCGGCTGCGCTACGCGGAGGGTCATCGATGAACACCACAGTAGTGGCCATGACGGCGGCAGCGGTCGGCGCGGCGGTGACCTACGTCCTCGATCCGGATAGGGGACGCCGCCGGCGTGCCCTGGTGCGAGATCGGGTCGTGTCCCTGGCTCACGCGAGTCGCGCCGCCGCCGATACGACGTCCCGGGACGTGGCCAATCGCGCTCGCGGCCTGTTCGCCAGCCTGCGGTCGCGGGCGGTGCAGGAGCTGCCCAGCGATGCGGTGCTGGCCGCGCGTGTGCGCGCGCGGCTGGGCTTCGCCGTGCGCCATCCCGGGTCTGTTGAGGTGGATGTGACCGGCGGTCGGGTCACCATCAGCGGGCCGGTCCTGGCCGACGAGGCCGGACGGCTGCTCGACCGCGTCGCCCGAATGCGGGGCGTCGCCGAGGTCCACAACCGCCTGCAGGTGCACGACCGGTCCGACGGGGTGCCCGGGCTGCAGGGCGAGCCCTCGTCGCGATGGGGGGCCTGGGAGTTCGAGTGGATGCAGCGGAACTGGTCCCCGGCCGCGCGCCTCGTCGCTGGCCTGACCGGCGGAGCATTGCTGATCGCCGGGCTGGGGCGCCGCGGGTCGCTCGGGATCGCCGTCGGTATTCTCGGCGCGGCACTGCTGGCGCGCGCGCTGACCAATCGAGAGCTTGCGCGCCTGGCCGGCGTCCGGCACCGCTCCGCCTGATCGCGATGGCCGAGCGACGAAACGGAGGGCCGCGGACGATCTGGAAAGGGGCGCTGACGTTCGGGCTCGTCACCGTTTCGGTCAGCAGGCACTCGGCCACGCGGCGAGAGGCGGCGCTGCCGTTCCGACTGCTTCACGCCAAGGACGCGGCCCCCATCGACTACCGTCGCTTCTGCAGCTCGGAGGGCGTCGAAGTCCCCTGGCGCGACGTCGTCAAAGGCTACGAGTACGCGAAGAACCGGTTCGTCGTGCTGACCCGCGAGGAGCTGGCGCGCGCCCAGGTCGGAGCCAGCCAGACGATCGAGATCCGCGAGTTCGTTCCGGCTCAAGCCGTCGATCTCGCCTACATCGAAGCGCCGTACTGGCTCGCCCCTACCGGCCCCGGCGGCAAGGCGTACACGCTGCTGCGGGCGGCCCTGGCCAAAGCCGGCCGCGTCGGCATCGGGACGTTCGTGCTGCGTCAGCGCGAGCGTCTGATTGCCGTCCGGCCTTCGGGCTCGGGCGCTCATGCTCACGACCATGCGGTTCGCCGACGCGCTGAAGGGCGCGGAAGGGCTGAGCATCCCTCAGGACGGCAAGGTGTCCCGGCGCGAGATCGACCTCGCCCTCCAGCTGGTGGCCACGCTCGCCGCCGACTGGAAGCCCGAGCGGTACCGAGACACCTACCGGGAGACGCTCCGGGCGCTCATCGAGCGCAAGCGCAAAGGCGAGGCGATCGTGGCGCCCGGAGGGTCCGGCCCCGCGCAAGGTGATCGACCTGGTCGACGCGCTCCGGCGGAGCCTCGAGACGCGGCGACGGGAGCCGGCCGTCGCCGGCCGCCGTCGGCGGGACCCGACCATGCGACGCCGAGCGGCATGAGCGGCCGGCGCGTCGCCATCACGGCGCTCAGCGGTCTGGGCCTGCTGGATGCTCTCTACATGCTCGCCTATCACCAGGGATGGATCGACTCGCTCGTGTGTCCGTTCTTCGGCCGCGGGTGCGAGAAGGTGGGACGCTCTCGGCACGCGCGGCACCTCGGCGTGCCCAACGCCGCGGTGGGCGCCGCCGGCTACGCGGCGATGGCCAGCCTGGCCCTGTGGGAAACCCGGCGACCGCTCGCCGCGTGGCAACGGCTGGCCCTTCCCGGTCTGGCCCTCGCGGCCAGTGCCGCCAGCGTGTTCCTGACGTGGGAGCAGGCGCGCGGGTCCGTGCCTGGTGCTTCTGGTGCCTCAGCTCGACGGCGATCAACCTCGCCCTGGGCGAGGCCCGGACCGCCCGCCTGCGCCGTCCGCGTGTGTCGAAGGAACCGCCACCGTTGTCGCACCCCGCGCGAACGGGGAGGTTTGGAGGGGGCGGTCGCTGCCCCCTCCAACTTCATGGGGGCCGTAGAGGCCCCTCCGACTAGGATCAGGCGGTTGCCACGCCGTTGCCGCCTGCGCGCTTGGCGTTGTAGAGGGCGCGGTCGGCGGCGAGCAGCAACTCCTCGCCGGTTCTCGCGTCATCCGGCATGGAAGCCACCCCGATGCTCACCGTGAGACGTCCGTACGCGAAGTCACGTCGGGCAATGGCCCCGCGGATGCGGCGCGCGTAGCCCATGGCGCCGGGCTTGGCGGTGTCGGCCAGCAGCACGGCAAACTCGTCACCTCCGTAACGGCTGGTCACCGAGAAGCCGCGGGCCGGCTCGGCCACCAGCGTCGCCGCCAGCTCTTTGAGGGAGTAGTCGCCGGCGCCGTGGCCCTTAGTGTCGTTGATCTCCTTGAAGGAATCGATGTCGATGAGCGCCACCGACAGCGGCTGACCCGAGTGCGCGCGGCGCCGCACCTCCTCCTCCAACCGTAGCGAGAAGTAACGCCGGTTGTAGATCCCCGTCAGCGAGTCCTTGTAGGACAACTCCCCCAGCCGGACGTTGTCGATGGCGACCGCTGCCTGCGAAGCCAGCGCCCGGATGAGCGGTTCCCAACGCGAATGGAAGGGCACCGCCTGGCCCTTGTCGTCGAGCGCGTTGATCAGTTCGAGAACGCCGACCACTCGGGCCGTGAGGTCCTGCATGGGGACCACCAGGACCGAGTGGGTCCGGTACTCGAAGCGGTTGTCGAAGAGATCGTTGAACGCGTAAGGACGGTCGGAGCCGAGCGCGTAGGCGTCGACGATGTTGATGATCTCGTTCCGGTGGGCCGCGTAGCCGGCCAGGCTCGATCCGTCGACGGGCAGCCATTCGTCGCGGAACTTCCGGTCCACCTCCTCGGGGCTGAGCCGCCCGGCCAGCACGTCGTTCTGGACGACGGCAAAGCGCAGGTGATCGCTCTCGCGCATGAAGAGCGTGCCGGCCTCGGCGCGCGTGAAGCGCCGGGCTTCGGTGAGGATTTGGGATAGCAACGCCGGCAGCGAGCGCTGGTTGGTGAGCGCGATGCCGATGTCGATGAGTTGGCGCAGGAGATCGGGCAGGTCGGGTTCTCTCACCATGCTCCGGGACGCGATCCAAGAGACGTGCCAAAGGGGGACAACAGGCAAGTACCTGAAAGCGTTGGCGATAGGGGGTTGCTAGGGCGTTTGCCTCATTGACAACTTACCACCCAACCGGCCACGTTCTGGACAGGAAGTCAAATGGACCAGGTTCTGGTCATCGACGACGACCACGCGACGCGCGCGCTGCTGGTGCGCTTGCTCGCGCAAAGAACGGTGGAGGTTCACACCGCCGACGGCGGCCGCGCGGGGCTGGCTATGGCCGACGAGATCGGACCGGACGTGGTTCTCCTCGATCTTCGGCTTCCCGACATCGACGGCGTCAGCGTGCTCGAGGCGCTCAAATCGCGGCACCCCGACACCGGCGTGATTATCATGACCGCCTTCGGCCAGGTGGAACGGGCGGTGGAGGCCATCCGCAAGGGCGCCACCGATTTCCTGGAGAAGCCGTTCGGCAATCACGACAAGCTTCGATTCAGCGTCCGCCGCGCCCTGGAAGAGGTCAAAGCCCGCCGCGAGCTGGTGCGTCTCCACCAGCGGCAGAGCGTCCGCGGCGTGCAGGCCCTCATCGGCGAGTCGGAAGCCATACGCCGGCTGCGGCGGGTGGTGGTCCAGATTGCCGTGAGCGAGGCTCGGACCGTTCTGGTGCTGGGCGAGAGCGGCACCGGCAAGGAGCTGGTGGCCCGCGCTCTGCACGACGAGAGCCCGCGCCGGGCGTTCCCCTTCGTGGAAGTCAACTGCGCCGCGATCAGCGAAGGGCTGGTCGAGAGCGAGCTGTTCGGCCACGAGAAGGGGGCCTTCACCGATGCCTTGAAGCTCAAGAAAGGCCTCATGGAGCATGCCGACCGCGGCACGCTCTTCCTGGACGAAATCGGGGAGATGGCGTCGTCCTGCCAGGTCAAGCTCCTGCGCGCCCTGCAAGAGCAGGCGCTGCGCCGGGTGGGGGGACTGCGGGACATCAAGGTCGACGTGCGGGTCGTGGCGGCCACCAACCGTTCGCTCGACGCGCTCGTGCGGGAGGGGCGGTTCCGGGAGGATCTCTTCTACCGGGTGAGCGTCATCCCCATCGTCGTTCCGTCGCTGCGGGAGCGCAGAGAGGACCTCCTGCTCCTGGCCCGTCACTTCCTCACCCTGGCCGCCCGGGAGGCGGGCAAGACGGTCAAGGGCTTCACGTCCGAGGCGGAGCAGCGGCTTCTCGATTACCCCTGGCCCGGCAACGTGCGCGAGCTGCGAAACGTCGTGGAGCGCGCGGTCATCCTCAACGCCTCGGGGACGATCGACGCGACTGACGTGTCACTGACGCCTGCGGCCGGCCGCGATCCGGCGCCGCCGTCGACCGGACCGGCGTCGCTCCAGACGCTGGACGAGGTCGAGCGGGCCCACATCCGCGCCGTGCTGGGTGCCGTACGCGGTAACCGCAGCGCCGCTGCCCGCATCCTCGGCATCACCCGCCAGACGTTGCGGAAGAAGATCGGCTAGTGCAAATGGGGGAGGAGGTCTGCGAACCCGCCGCGATTCTCCCGGGAGAAACTGGCCCGCTCGACCGACGTTTTCGGTCTTCCGCTCCCTCAAAGCTCCGCGATTCCGCCCACTTGGTGGTTTGGTATTCCGGTTGCTCACCCTAGCCTGCGACGCCTGGAGGGTGTCACATGCCAGTGATCGCCAGGAAGGTGCAGGGCACGGCGCAGGACCGGATTAGGACCCTCGTCGCCGAGCATCTCGAGATGCTCGAGCCCGGGTTGAGCGTTCTCGAGACGTCGCTACGCCTCGGTCGCACCACGATCGACGTGGTGGCGGTCGACGCCAAGCAGACGCTGGTCCTGGTGGCCGTCGGCGAGATCGCCGACGAGAAGCTGCTGGTCAGCACCCTCGACGCCTACGTGTGGTGCGTGGCGTTCCCGGACAACGTCCGGCGTCTCTACCCGGCGGCTTCGATCGCGGCGACCCGCCCGCCGCGGGTGATCTTCGTGGCCGAGAGCATGCCCGACGCGTTCCTGGAACTCGTAGAGCGCCTCTCCGTCGTCAACGTGGAGTGCCAGGAGTTGTCGGGATTGGCCGGTGCCGATCGTGGCCAGGCAGCGATGGACGCGGCGCCGGCGGCTCCGGCGGTGGAGCGCCAGCCCGCCGTGCTCGTCACCACCGCGTCCGTGGCCCGCGCCATTGAAACTCCGGCGAAGGTGGTCGCTCGTCCGACGCCTGCCGAGCCGGTGCGGGTGGCTGCGGGGTTCGATTCGGCCGTCGCCCGGCAGTGGGAGAGCTTCCTGGCCGCCGAGCCGGGCGCGGCCGGACGCAACGAGATGGAGCCCGAGCCCCACGCGGAGCCGGTGAGCGTAGCCGACGAGGCCCTCCCGAGGCCAGCCGCGGCACCGGTGATCATGACGAACGTGCGCCCGACCAGCGACCCGGATGCGAATGGCCACGGCCCGACCGGGCACTCGGTCAACGGGCACGCGAACGGGCGCTCGAATCACGCTCAGGAGGCGCCCGCGCCCGGGACGAACACTCGCGCGGGGCGAGCGGCGGCAAAGAGCCAGCCGTCGCGGGCCTACGTGTTCGCACAGCTGGCCCGGGAGGTCGAGCAGATGACCGAGCATGCTGCCGTCGACCTCGGCCGCCAGCCGGCGCAGCCCGTTCAGGAGGCTCCGGCGCCAGTGGCGGTCAAGGTACCGGCCGCGGCTGAGCCGGCCCTGGTGGCGGTCCCGCCGGCCCTCGTGGCGGCCCCCGCGGCCCCGGTGGCGGTGCCTGAGACCTCGGCGGCGGTGCCCGAACCCCCGGTGGCGGCGCCCGCGGCGGTGGCGCCGGTGCCTGCGCGTCCTGCGTCGGTGGCTACGGCCCCGAGCGAGGAGAAGCGTCCCGTGAACCACCCGGCGCTCGAGTCGCTGCGCTTCCCCAAGAACGGCGTGTCGCGGCAATGGCAGGAGTTCCTCGACCAACTGGCGGCCGAGCAATGAGCGCGATGGAGTTCCGGATTCTCGCGGTCGACGACCAAGCGCCCATCCTGAAATTCCTGAAGTCCGCGTTGTCCGGGCCGGCCTGCGTGGTGTCGGGAGCCTCGACCGCCGAGCAGGCGCTGGCGCTCATCGCCCGCGAGCCGTTCGACCTGGTGATCTCGGACATCACGATGCCGGGGCTGAGCGGCCTGGACTTGCTGCGAGCGATCAAGTCGCGGCAACCCGAGACCCCGGTCATCCTCATCACCGGTTCGCCGACGGTCGACTCGGCGGTGTTCGGCCTGCGCCACGGCGCCTACGACTACCTGGCCAAGCCGTTCTCGGCTCCGGAGGTTCGCGCGCTGGTGGACCGCGTGCGCGAGGATCGCGCGCGGTTCCCCCGACCGCTCAGTCAGGCGGCCGGTCTCGCCGAAGACCTGGCCCGGCGGCAGCTCGGGCTGGAGGTGTTCCTCCGGATCGGCGAGCTGGCCCTGCAAGGCATGGCTCCCCAGCCGTTCGTGGAGCAGGTGCTGCGCGACACCCTGCAGAGCCTGGCCGGCGACGCGGCGGTGATGCTGATCCGCGACGGGGAGGCCGGCTTCACCACCCACCACGCGGGCGAGCCCGCGCTGGTCAAGCAGCTGCTCAGCCACTTGCGGCCGGCGCTGGACCGGCTGGTGGCCGCCAGCGGCCGTCAGACACTGGCCCTCACCGGTCCGGGCGATCCCTACACGGCGCTGGCCGCCATGATTCCGGGCCTGCAGCAGCCGACCGGCGTGCTCTGCCTGGGCCGCAACGCGCGGACACGCGCCTTCCTGCCTGACGAGAAGGAGCTGCTCCTGGGGTTCGCCCAGAACACCGCGCTGGCCCTGGAGCGCATGCGCCTGGGGCAAAACGTCGAGCGGAATCTGGTCAACACCATCACCGCCTTCGTCAACGCGATCGAGTCGAAGGACCGTTACCTGAAGGGCCACTCGGCCCGCGTGTCCCTGTATGCCGGCGAGATCGCCACCGTCATGGGGCTGGGCTCCGAGAACACGCTGCTCGTGTGCCGGGGCGCGATCCTGCACGACCTGGGGAAGCTGGCCATCCTCGACCCGATCCTGAGCAAGCCCGGCGTGCTGACGCCGGAAGAGTACCAACTGATGAAGGACCACGTGGAGGTCGGCTACAAGATCCTCAAGCCCCTCGGCTTCCTGGACCGCGAGGCGCTGGCCGTTCGACATCACCACGAGCGCTTCGATGGCCTGGGCTATCCGGACGGGCTGGTTGGTGAAGATATCCCGTTGATTGCGCGTGTGGTCACCACAGCGGACGCGTTCGATGCGATGACGTCCGACCGCCCGTACCGCAAGGCGCTGCCGTTCGAGACCGCCATCGCCGAAATCGAGCGCGGGTCAAGCACGCAGTTCGACCCCGCGGCAGCCGAGGCGTTCCTGGCCATCCCGCGGCAGCGGCTGCTGGACATCAGCGGGTATTCGAGCGCCACCCGGGCCTTCGAGGACGCGGTGGCGACGGCCACCGGCGGCGAAGCCGGCGTGGCCATGGAGGCAGGACGATGAGCACGAAACGGACCGTTTCCAGGTGGCTGCTGTGGATCAGCGTGGCGCTCCTGGCCAGTCCCGGGCTCGCCGAGGCGCAAAACGCAGTGCTCTACGAGGTCACCGAGA
>JBOHPP010000078.1:0-6840 GCA_050731755.1 Candidatus Rokuibacteriota bacterium
GCTCATGGCCGGCACCATCATCCTGGAATCCGTATTCGCCCTGCCGGGGCTGGGTCGCCTGGCTCTGGGTGCCATCTCTGCCCGCGACCTCCCGGTGGTGCAGGGGGTCACGCTCTTCGTGGCTTCCTCGATCGTGCTGATCAACTTCCTGGTTGATCTGGCCTACGTCGTCCTCGACCCGCGGATTCGATATGACACGTGATCGACGGGGGCCTCGACCCTCGAATCGGTGCGCGGCGTGACGGGGCGGCAGGCCGTCCGGCACGTCACGTTCGTTCTGGGGGCCGTGATCACCGGCCTGCTCCTGCTGACCGCGGCGCTGAGCGCCGTGTGGACGCCGGCCGACCCGCTGGCCATGGCCATCGCCGGGCGGCTGCAGGGCCCGTCGGCCGCACATCCCTTCGGCACCGATCAGTACGGGCGCGACCTGCTGTCGAGGGTCATGGTGGGCGCGGTCACCTCCATCGCCGTCGGAGTCATCGCGGTGGCCATCGGCGCCGGCCTCGGGATGCTGATCGGCATCGCCAGCGGCTGGGTCGGCGGCTGGCCCGACGAGATCCTCATGCGGCTCATCGACGCGGTGCAGGGGTTCCCGGCCATCCTCTCGGCGCTGCTCTTTACGGCCGTCTTCACCCCCGGCGTGGGCATCAGCATGGTGGCCATCGGCATCGCCTTCGTCCCCGCCTTCGCCCGGCTGACGCGCGGCGGCTTCCTCGAGCTGCGCGTGCGCGAGTTCGTGGTGGCCGCCCGCGCGCTGGGGGCCGGCGACGTCCGGCTGATCGCCCGCCACATCCTGCCCAACACGCTGCCCCCGCTCATCGTGCAGGCCACGACCAGCTTTCCCGTCGCCATCCTGGCCGAGGCCGGGCTGGCCTATCTGGGACTCGGCACCCAGCCGCCCCACCCCTCATGGGGCCTCATGCTCAAGGAGGCGCAGAACTTCCTGTCCATGAACCCGTGGTTCGCGGTCTTTCCGGGCGGCGCCATCGCGCTGACGGTGCTGGGGTTGAACCTCCTGGGCGACGGGCTCCGGGACCTGCTGGACCCACGGACGGCATGAGGGGCAGCCACCCCCAGGGCTCGTGTCCGAAAAGGACCTTCGCTCACCGTGCAACGGCAGGCAAGGCTGAAACCAGGAAAGTCATCTGGAGCCTGTTCGCAGTACAATTGTACATGTCAGAGCAGACATGGATCTAATCGTGGACACCTCCGCGGTTCTTGCTGTGCTGCTTGACGAGCCCGAGCGGGAGGCGCTGATCCAGGTGACGACCGGCGCAACACTCTGCGTGCCACCCAGCGTCCCGTGGGAGGTGGGCAACGCGCTTACGGCTTTAGTGCGCCGACGGCGGCTGACCCGAGCGCATGCGCGGCGAGTTGTGCGGTCCTTCGAAGCGATTCCGGTGGAAACCGTGGGGATCGACTTGGAACGGGCGGTTGATCTTGCTGGTGCTCACGGCCTGTATGCCTATGACGGTTACCTCCTTGAAGCAGCCCGCACCCGGCGAGCGCCACTCTTGACACTGGATCGGGCGCTGCGGCGGGCAGCGGCGCGCGTCGGACTGAATATTGTCGAGGTGCCATCATGAAGGTGTTCACGTACTCGCGAGCACGTCAGGAGCTGGCATCGATTCTGGATCGTGCGTCGCGCGAGGGCGAAGTCCGAATCCGGCGGCGGGATGGGCGGCTTTTCACTGTGCAGCCCGTCCGGACGGGCCGATCGCCACTGAATGTGCCTGGCGTTCGAGCTGCCGTAGCCACCGACGAACTCGTCAGAATCATCCGCCAAGGGCGGCGTGGAAGGACCGACGTTGCGCCGCCGCGCCTGCGGCCGACGGTGGCCGCCCGGCGTCGTTCCGCACGGCTTCGGGGGCGGAGTTAAAGGCGCCGTACGCCGACCTTCGGGCGGATCTCTCCCAGGTGGTCGAGGGGCCTCCGCAGCTCGGCCAGCCGCTCGACGAGGTAGGTCACCGGAAGAGGGCTGCGAGCTTCAGGCGTCGCGTGCGTCGCAGGAACGGTTCCAGGTCAGCGGCTCGCAACTGGACATCGCGGACGAAAGTGTGGTCGGCGGCGGGGTCGCCACTGAACACGCGCCGTCCCGTGGTGACGATCCGCCTGGCGAGGCCCGGCGGGGACTCGTTGAGGACCACGACGTCGACAAGGTTTGTCTGGAGCTCACCGACCAGCCAGGTGGAGAGCCGAACCCGCTCCTCGAATCTCGCCCGCGGGCTGGCTCGGATGTCGCGACTGAGCAGGACGGCCACGCCGCTTTCTCGGTGCGCGCGCCGCTCGGCATGACTTCCAAAGAGGTAAGCCGAGACCAACCCCGGCGCCGGCCGCCTGTCGAAGCAGGCGTTCCACGGTCTCCATGAAGTCGGTGCCGGAGGCAGAGCGCTCGCCCATGACTCGTCCCCAGACTCACACCCCGCCCGGTTGCGGCCAAATGGCCGCCGACTACGCGGACACGGCCCGGGCCAAGGGGTGGCCGAGGCTGTCCTGGCCTACCTGGGGCACCCAGCTTCCGCACCTGTCATGGGGCCTCATGCTCAAGGAGGCGCAGAACTTCCTGTCCATGAATCCGTGGTTCGCCGTCTTCCCCGGCGGCGCCATCGCCCTGACCGTGCTGGGGCTGAATCTGCTGGGCGACGGGCTCCGCAATCTGCTCGACCCCAAGACGTCGTGAGGGACGCCTTGACGGCGCGCTCCCTTCCACCTATTCTGGTCTGAGCCTGGTCTGAACCGAGGAGATGACTGCATGACGACGGTGGGGGTGTACGAGGCCAAGACGCAGCTTCCGCGGCTGATCGATGAGGTGGCCAAGGGCGCCCGGGTCACGATCACGAAACACGGTGTCCCGGTCGCCATCCTGGCTCCGGCTGCGGGCGTCCGGCGCGTGGCGCTGGATCAAGTCATCAGCGCGCTCCGGGCGTTCCGGAAAGGCCGGAGTCTCGGCAGGAGCTCCCTTCGCGCCCTCATCGCTCAGGGGCGGCGGTGACTCGACTCGTTCTGGACTGCTCGGTGGCCATGGCTTGGTGTTTCGAGACTGAAGCCGATCGTTACGCGGATGCTGTGCTGGACGCTCTTGCCGATGGAATGGCCGTAGTTCCCGCGCTATGGCCACTTGAAGTGGCGAACGTGCTGGTCATGGCCGAGCGCCGCCGACGCCTCAGCCGCGCCGACACGATGCGCTTTCTCGAGCTCACCGGCGCGCTCCCACTCGTGGTGGATAACCCAATCACGATCGGGGAGCTGCCTGGCCTCTTGGGCTTGGCGACGACGCATCGGCTGTCCGCGTATGACGCCGCCTACCTCCATCTTGCCATGCGGGAACAGCTGCCCCTCGCCACCAGGGACCGCGCTCTGAGCGCCGCTGCCCGGGCCACCGGGGTCAGGCCGTTCGTCCGCGCCTGAGGGGATCGCACCGTCATAGCCTTGGGCTAGAATCGGATGCACGCGATCGCGCGGGAAGGAGCCGTCTTTTGGAGCGAAGCCGTGACTGGTTCGACCAGGCTGAGGGCGACCTCCGGCATTCCAGGAGCGACCTCGATGCCGGCTTCTATGAGTGGGCCTGCTTCTCGGCCCAGCAGGCCGCTGAGAAGGCCGTCAAGGCGGTCTTTCAGGCGATGGGCGCCGAAGCCTGGGGCCACGCCGTGGCCGACCTCCTGACGGAGTTGAGCCCGCGCCATCCGGTCCCCGAGCCCCTGATCGAAGGCGGCCTGGAGCTCGACAAGGCGTACATCCCGACCCGGTACCCCAACGCGCATCCCGCGGGCTCACCGCGGACGCGCTACACCAAAGGCGAGGCGGTCAGGCTGATTGGTTATGCCGACGAGATCCTCAGGTTCTGTGCGGATCTTCTACCCCGCCTTCGATAGGGGGGAGTTAGTCCGGACGCTGCAGGCGGGCCTCGACCGCCTTGGGTCGAAGCTTCCTCTCGTCAGGGTCGTCCTGTTCGGTTCTTGCGCGCGGGGGACTCACACCGTCGCCAGTGACGTCGATCTGCTCGTCGTCTACCGCGGTCAACCGCGGCCGGACGCGTACGGCGTAGTGAAGCGCGCGCTCGGTGTCCCGCGGCTCGAGCCTCACCTCTATACAGAGGCCGAGTACACGGCGGCCCGGGTGACGGTCGATCGCATGACGCGGGACGGCATCACGCTCGTTGAGCTGGGGCCCCACCCCACGGGCTCGCCTCCCTGACCTGTTCGACCCCAAGACGGCGTGACGGTGCAGTGAAATTCGCGCCGCCGATGCGGCGCCGCGCGCTGAAATTCCTGCCGCCAAGTTGACTTCGGCCGACACTTGTCGTTATGGTACGCGTGGCTTTGACGCGGGCCCGCTGGCTGCTTCGCCAGCTAAACCATCACGTTGCGCGTCACGGAGACAACACACCATGAAGCTTTTCACTACCGTATTCACCTGGCAGAGTGAAGAGCGGACCGAGGTCGCCGACATCACGAAGCTCGTGCAAGACGCCCTCCAACAGTTCCCGTTGACGAACGGCATTGCCCTCATTCATACCCTCCATACGACGTGCGCGCTGTTCGTCAACGAGTACCAGGCGGCGTTGGTCGACGACCTGAAGCGTCTGCTCGAGCGCCTCGTGCCCGAGCGCGGGGGCTACCGCCACGACGATGCCCGCTACTCCGACTGCGAGCGCGGGAACGGTCACGCCCACCTGCGGGCGGCGCTCCTCGGCGGCAGCGTGGCCGTGGGCATTAGCAACGGCGACCTGGTGCTCGGCCGGTTCCAGTCCATCATCCTGGCCGAGCTGGACGGGCCCCGGAAGCGGGAGGTCACCATCCAGGTCTTCGGCGAGTAGCGCGCGCGGCTGCCGCGGTCGGCGGTCCGAGACCGCCGCCCGTGGGCGCCGCCCTCTGGACCCGCAGCCCGACGGCGTCCGAGGGACTTTTTTCTTGACAGGGCTGTCGGCCCCGTGCTCGCATGGCGATGTTCAACATTTGAACATCGCCACCAGTGGAACGGCAGCGCCAGCGCGACCTCGAGATCCTCACGGCCATCGCCGAAGGCCGGCCCCTGACCCAGCGGGCCCTGGCCCAGCGGCTGCGCGTGGCGCTGGGGCTCACGAACCTCATCCTCCGCCGGCTCGCCAAGAAGGGGTATATCAAGATCGTGGAGTTCCCCCGCAAGGAGGCGGCCGGGGACCGCCTGCGTTATCTGCTCACTCCCAAGGGGATCGCCGAGAAAACCCGACTCGCCTATGACCACACCGCCTACGCCGTCGAAATCTACCGGCGTGCGCGCCAGACCCTTCGTGAGTCCCTGAGCCTGCTCCCCCGGAATGGATTGAAGCGCATCGCGCTCTATGGGACCGGGGAGCCAGCGGAGCTGGCGTATTTGACCCTCAAGGAATTCGGGCTGGAGCCGGTGGGGGTCTTCGCCCGTCAGGCGGGCGGTAGCTTTCTCGGGTTTTCCGTCCGCGCGGTGACCGATCTGGCCGCGGAAGAGTTCGATGCGCTGGTGCTGGCTACCTTCGAGCGGCCGGAGCAAGAGGTGGCCGAGCTGGTGGCCCTGGGACTTCCCCAGGCAAAGGTCCTGACCCTGCGGCGTCCTCACACGTCGCCGGCTCCGAGCTTGGCGTGACCACCCAACAGTCTCACCACGTGCTGTTGCCACTGGCCAATCAACGCATCCTGATCCTCGGGGGCACCGGCTCACTTGGTCGGGCCCTGGTGCGTCGTCTGTCACCGCACAATTCGCTGATGCTGTACTCGCGTGACGAGGCTAAGCACTGGACCATCCGGAACCAGGTCGGCTCGACGAACATCAGCTACGCGGTCGGTGACATCCGCGATGGCGCGCGGGTCGAGGAGGCGCTGCTCCGCTTCCAGCCAACGATCGTGGTCATCGCAGCCGCCCTCAAGCAGGTCGACGTCTGCGAGATGACGCCATTCGAGAGCGTGCAGACCAACATCCTCGGCATCAAGAACGTCGTCGACGCCGTCAGTCGCCAGGTCGACCGGCTGCCCGAATTGGAGACCGTCCTCATGGTATCGACCGACAAGGCCTGCGCGCCCACAAACGTTTACGGGATGTGCAAGGCTGTGGCCGAGCGGCTGGTGACGAGCCAGTGTTTGGCCTTCGCGCGGCCGCGGTTCGTCGGCGTGCGGTACGGCAACGTACTCGATTCGCGTGGGTCGATCATTCCCCTGTTCCGCTGGCAGGCCGAGCGCAAACAGAGCTTCACCGTCACCCACCCAGAGATGACGCGATTCCTAATGACGCTCGACGAGAGCATCGACCTCATCACGACGACTGCCAAGGGCGCGATGTCGGGTGAGATCTGGGTGCCGCGGCTGCGCTCGATGAGGATCCTCGATCTTGCGCAGATCTTCGCGGCGCGCTTCGATCGGCCGGTCGAGTTCATCGGCATACGCCCAGGCGAGAAGCTGCACGAGGCGCTGATCAGCGAGCCAGAATCGGTTCGGGTGTCGGCCGACGGAGACATTTTCCGGCTAGCGCCGGCTCACGCCACGATCGCGTCCGACGCGAAGATCTTCGCCTACCAGTCGACCGACGACCTGCTCACCAAGGACGACCTGGAGATCTACCTCGACGGCCTCGGGGTATTCGCCCGCAGCCTGGACGACTTCGTCGGCCGCCAGATCGAGGAGATCGCCCCACCCGCATCGAGGAGACCGAGCGAATGACACACTATCCCATGTTCAAGGTGCACATGGACGTCGAGGGCGCCCTGGCCCAACTGCGGACGGTGCTCGAGTCGGGCTTCGTTAACGAGGGCGTGCAGGTTTCGGCGTTCCAGAGGGCGGTGGCGGGATTCCTCGGTGTCGAGCAACTCGTGCTGACGAATTCGTGCACGAGTGC
>JBOHPP010000079.1:0-3957 GCA_050731755.1 Candidatus Rokuibacteriota bacterium
CGTCCAGTGCGCGGCCCGACTGTGATAGTGAACCCGCGAGCCCGGCGTCCAATCCAGTGTGAAGGCGCAGACGGTGCGCCGGAGCAGCTCGTGGTCCTCCCACGCCTCCTTCGGGACATCCGCGTTCGGGAAGCCTCCGCGGTGAGAGAGGAGCTGGACGATCGTGATCTCGCTCTTGCCGTTGGCCTCGAAGCCCGGCAGGTGCTCGGCCACGCGGTCCGTGAACCGAAGGGCGCCGCGTTCGGCCAGCAGCCAGACCGCGCAGGCCGTGATGACTTTGGTGTTGGAGTACATCAGCCACAGCGTGTCGTCGCGGGCGGGCTGGCGCTGGGGGTCGAGCCGCGCGTCACCGTACGTCTTCACCAGACCGAGCTGGCCGCGGCGGGCGATGGCGATCTGCGCGCCCGGGTATCGCCCCTCGGCGATGTGGCGGTTGATCAGCTCGTCCAGGCGGGCGAGAGCCGCGGCATCGAGGTTGACGTTGGTCGCGGTCGAGATCCCCAGGGGAAATGGCTGAGCCATCACGGGTGCCTCCTCCTTTTCTAGGGCCAGCCTTACAGGCGCCAGCCGAGCCATGCGCACACGCCGCGGCCCATCACCCACTCCAGATCCTCGCCCTTGAGCCACGGCAGCTCTTTCGTGAACAGGTCGATGCACTCGCGGTACGGGCACGGCATGCGGGTGAGGTCCGTGCCCCAGAACGTCCGGCGCGGGCCGAAGGCCTCGACCAGCGTGCGGATATGCGGATGCAGGTCGCGGAACGGATAGCCTTCCGTCGACAGGGACGGCATCCCCGAGGCCTTCACCGCGACGTTCGGGTGCTTGGCCAACGCGCAGACGGCGGGCAGATCTTCGAAGACTTTCGGGCCCTTCTGACGGATGTTGAGGCCCACGTGGTCGATCACGAACTTCAGGCCAGGATGCCGGCCGGCGATGCGGTCGAGCACGTCGAGCGATCCCGGCACCAGCACCATGAGGGGAATGCCGTGTCGCTCGGCCGCCGGCCACAGCCAGTCGGCAGTGCCATCGGTGAGGAAGTGGCGATTGTGCTCGTTGTGGAACGTGAAGCGCATGCCGAGCATGCCGGGCTGCTTCTTCCAGTCGGCGACGAGATCACGGCTCTTGAAATCCAAAAGTCCCAGGCGGCCCATGACCGCGAACCGGTCGGGGTACGCGCGCGCCGCCTCCAGCGCCAGGTCGTTGCGGTCGCCCTCCCACGAGGGGGGCACCAGCACCACCCGTCTCACGTCGGCCAGATCCATCTGGAAAAGCAGCGCTTCTTTCGAGATCGGATAGGGCTTCTGCGCCTCCGCCGCGCGCCCCGGCGGCCACGGGCGGTCGGGGGTGTCCGCGCCCCAGATATGGACCTGCGAATCAACGATGTGCATGCCAGGGCTCCTTTGCGCTATCGACGAGTTGCCGTCCGGCGGCCTGCCGGGATTGTACAGCAGGCCTATACTGGCTTTGCCCAACGGACAACCCCTCACCGAGGAGCCGATCATGAACCACCATTCCTTCCGGATCCACGCTGGCCTGCGCCGCGGCCTTCGCAGCGAGGTGCCGCTTCCGACACGGCTCGTCTCCAACGAGGAGTTTCCGCCCCTCCCGCAAACGCGGGCGCAGCGGTCGGTGGAGCATCGGATCCTCGCCGACGCCGCGCGTCTGGCGCCGAGGCTCGGGCTCAGCCGCCGGGACTTCTTGAGGACGAGCGGTGGAATGGCGACGTCGCTCCTCGCCATGAACGCGGTGTTCGGTCGCTTCTTCGACGTGCTCCCCGTGGAGGCGGTCGAGCCGGCGGCCTTCCAGGAGCGCACGGGCGCCCCGTTCTTCATCTTCGACGTCCAGGTTCATTACGTCGGGGCGGGGTTTGACCCGCACAACGAGGAAGCCAACCGCACGGGCGCGGTCAGCAAGCAGGGGTTGCTCCGCCTCCGCCAGCGATCGAAGCGGCTGAACCCGGCGCTCGCCTCCGACCGCGGCACGCTGGCCGACCTGTCGTGGGAGAACTTCGTCAAGGAAGTCTTCCTCGACAGCGAGACGGCGATCGGACTCATCTCAACCCCGCCCGGACCGTATCCGCAAGAGGCGGTGGTGCCCCCGAAAGAGATGACCCACATCCGCGATGAGATCAACCGCATCACCCAGTCTCGCCGGATGCTCGCCCACGGCCTCATCACCCCGCAGCTGGGCCAGGCCGATCTCGACTTCATGGATCAGCAGGCCGCGACCTTCAAGGTCGACGCCTGGAAAGGCTACACCGGCGCCGCCCCCAGGGGCTTCGATCGCGGCTGGTTCGTCGACGACGAGAAGATCGCCTATCCGATGCTCGAGCGGGCCCGCAAGCTCGGCGTGCGGCGCATCTGTCTGCACAAGGGGCTGCCGCTCGGGCCGGTCGCGGACTACAACCACCCCCGCGACATCATCAAGGCGGCCAAGGACTTCCCGGACATCGACTTCCTCGTCTACCACTCCGGGCTGCTCGGTGTGTCGGCGGCCAAGCCGTCGGGCGAGATCCCCTGGACCACCGAGTTCTGCCAGATGAAGAAGAAGGAGCCCGGCCTCACGAACATCTACATGGAGCTGGGGTCGACCTTCGGCCAGCTCGTCAGCGCCAATCCCACCGCCTGCGCCCACCTCCTCGGTCAGATCATCGAGGCCTTCGGCGCCGACCACGTACTCTGGGGGACGGACTCGATCTGGTACGGCTCACCCCAGTGGCAGATCGAGGCATTCCGGCGCTTCGAGATCCCCCGGGCGCTGGTGGACAAGCCCGGGTACGCGCCGCTCACCCGCCCGATGAAGGAGCAGATCTTCGGGCTGAACGCTGCCCGCCTCTTCGGGGTCGACGTGAACGCCAAGCGCAACGAGATCCCCAAGGACTACCTGAGCCGGATGAAGATGGCGTATCTCGAGGACGGAGCCGCCCCCAGCCACCGCTGGTATGGATGGGTCGCCGTATGACGACGGTCGCCGTGCGGCCCGGAGAAGGATCGGCATCGGCTCCGGTTGTCGATTCCGGTGATTGATCGGCGTCGTAATGGGTGAGGTCGCCGGGCCCGGTACCGTTCCCAGGTGGCCAGGACATGGCCGCCGAGACGGTACCGGTCCAGTCGGCTAGACACGCACGCTCGAGGAGGCCCCATGCGCTACATGCTATTCATCTCTTCAGACGACAAAGCCGCGCCCCCGCCGCCCAAGGCCGACATGGAGTCCATCGTGCAGGGCCACATGCGCTTCGCCGAGAAGCTGCGCGCGGCCGGCAAGATGGTCGTGAGCGAGCGCCTGCGTCCCGACAGCGAGGCCAGCCGCATCCGCGTCAAGGCCGGGCACCGCCAGGTGATGGACGGCCCGTTCGCCGAGACGAAGGAGGCCCTGGGCGGCTTCTACCTGATCGAGTGCGACACCAGGGAGGAAGCCGTCGACTGGGCCAAGCAGATCCCGCTCCGCGAAGGCGGCTTCATCGAGGTGCGGCCGATCTGGCAGATGTGAGGCGCACCTGACGCGGAGCGGCGGCGGACGCCACGTTCGTGGAAGCCTCCGTGCCGGCCGGCGCGTCGGGTACCATGTCTGCCCGTGGGACCGATCGACCGCGGGCAGATCCAGGACGACGGCGTCCACGCGCGCCTGGCCGAGGCGTTCCGCCTGGAGTACGCGCGCGTGGTCGCGTCCGTGCTCCGGATCGTGCGCGACATCGACGCGGCGGAGGAGGTTGTCCAGGAAGCGTTCGCGCAGGCGCTCGATCACTGGCCTGCCGGCGGCGCGCCGGACCGCCCGGGCGCCTGGCTCCTCACGACGGCCCGGCGACGCGCGCTGGACCGCCTGCGTAGCGCCCGGCGCGCCGGGGCGCGCACCGACGCCCTCGCCTACGAGGCCGCTCTCAGCGCCATGGACGAGAGCCCCGACGTGATCGAGCCCGAGCAGATCCCCGACGACCGGCTCCGGCTGATCTTCACCTGC
>JBOHPP010000080.1:0-15582 GCA_050731755.1 Candidatus Rokuibacteriota bacterium
TCGACGGCCGGGTGATTGGGGCCAAGACCATCTCGGACACGCACACCGTCTTCCCCTGGGCCACCACGGGGTTTACCAATGGGACCCACACGATCACGGCCACGGTGCGCGATGCCGCCGGCAAGACCGGCACCGCGAGCGTGACCGTGACGGTGAGGACCTAGTGATGGCCCTCGAGGTGGTCCTCGACACCCGGCCGGCCGACCCTTCCGAGCCGGACGCCTTCTCGTTGCGCGTCGACGTGAGCGGGGGGCGGGCGCCGCTGCGCTTGCTGCTCTACGTGGACGGCGATCTAGCCAGCGCGTGCGACAGCGTTGCCGACATCTACGAGTTTCGCGCCTGCAGCCTGGCCGGGGCCCGCCGCGCGCTGACCGTCCGCGTCATCGACGCCGACGGCCGCTGGGGCAGCGCCAGCCAGGTGATCTCGGGAAGCTCTAAAGAGGCCGCGGCGCCACCGCGAATCATGTTGCGGTCGAGCGTGAAGAGCCGGCCGGCCATGGTCTGAAGATGCTGAGAGTGGAGGGGGAGGCCGCCGCCCCCTCCACTGGGTCCTGACTGCCCAGGTTGTCCTGCAACGAACTACCCGCTTCGCGCACTCCGCTGCAGCCGTACCGGCGAAAAGGCCAGTAAAGACCATGGATTCCCACGCTTTGCCTTCCGGGTACGGGTCTTGCGCTACCAGGAGCGGGGAGGCGAACCATGTCCGAATGGAAGGCGGCCTGAGCCATGTGGCTTCTGCTCTTCATGATCATGGTGATGCCGTACGAGAATAACCCGTACCTCTATATTGCCGACAGCTTCGTGGGGATCGTCCCCGACTTCACCGTGATCAAGCTCCTGGGGCTCCTCGGCTTCGCGTGGGCGTTGATGCGGTTGGCGGCGGGGGCGGTGCCGGAGGGCGTGCTCGCCTCCCGGCAGGCCAGGCTGTTCGCCGTCTTCTTCATCGGCGTCATCCTGGCCGGCCTGCTGAGCGGAACCGGCTTCATCGCCGTCTCCCGCTACCTGGCGTTCCTGATGTTCCTGCCCTTCGTGCTGGTGGCGGTCCGCACCCACGACGATCTCCGCCGCATGCTCTACGCGCTGGCCCTCAGCTTGATCCTGACCTTCCCCTACGCTGTCCGGCAGATGCTCCGGTACGACGCGCGACTCGGCACGGGGCTCTACGAGCCGAACTACTTCGCCGCCAACCTGGTGATGGTCATCCCGCTGGCCCTGGCCATCGCCACCACCCAGGTGTCTCCGTCGAAGCGGACGCTGTGGCTGGTGGGGACGCTCATGTTGGTGGCGAGCCTCTTCCTGACCTCCTCGCGGGGAGGCTTCCTCGGTCTGCTGGTCGCCGCCACGCTCTATGTCTATCGGATCCGCGGCACCGGAGCGGCGCTCGCTCTCGTCGGCGCCCTGATCCTGGCCGTGCTGCCCACCACTCTGGGTGCGCGGGCTCTGGCGACCCTCTTCGAGGGTGGTTCCGCGCCGTCAGGCCTGGAGGCGTCCAATGAGGCCCACATGGCGCTGTTCTGGGGGGCGCTGCGCATGATCGGCGACGCGCCGCTCACGGGCGTGGGGCCGTACAACTTCAAGACGCTGAGCGTCGAGTACACCGGCCTCGATGTCGGCTTCATCGCCCACAACAGCTACCTCGAGATCGCCGCCGAGCTGGGCTTGCCGGTCTTGGCCGTCTTCCTGCTGCTGATCGCCTCGGTGTTCCGGGGCTTGCGGGGCGGCATCGTCGCCGGCGGTGGCGAGGCGCGCGAGCTGGCGGCCTGGGCCGAAGGGCTGCGGTGCGGCCTGGCCGGCTTCCTCGTCGCCGGCATCTTCATCAGCGCCGAGTACCAGAAGGTGTTCTGGCTGGTCGTCTTCCTCTCGATCGTCGTCGAGCGCCTGGCCACGGAGCGCGAACGGGTGGCGGCCGCCGAGCCCAGCACGGCTCTGACCGTCCCGGCCCCACCCGTCACGTTCCCGAAGCCGGCATGATCCGGCTGGCGCTCGCACTCGCCCTGCTGCTGTTCGGGGCGCTGACGGTGTTCGCCCAGAAGGTGGGGGGGCCCACCGAGCTGTCGCGCCCGGAGCGTCCGGGACCGAACCTGCTCGAGAACGGAGGCTTCGAGACGAAGGCCGACGGGGCTGCTCCGGCCAAGTGGGCCCTCGGCGTGGCGCCCGGGCTATGGTCGGTCGACGCCGCGGCGCGGAGCGGCGAGACCAGCCTCAAGCTTTCCGGCGTCGACGGACAGTCGCGGGTGCCCGCCGCCGAGCAAAGCGTCAACCTGACCCCTGGTTTCTACACGCTCGAGGGTTGGGTGAAGATGGCCGGGCTCGGCGCGACCCGTGAGCGCACCGGCGTCAGGCTCTGCCTGGACGGGCGGCCACGCCTGCACTGGTGGAAGTGCACCGACCTGGCTCGCGGCACCGGCGATTGGCGGCTGCTCCGCCTGCCCCTTATCGCGGTCGCGAACCCGGGGCGGTACCGCGTGACAGTCGGCGCCTACGGCCTGCCTGATGGCGAGGTGTGGTTCGACGACGTCGGCCTGGTGCAGGTCCGGCGGCCCGTGCTCGATGCCTACCTTCTGTACCCGAACTTCCGCGGCATGCTCTTCGACGACCGGCCGCAGACGGTGCGACTCTCAGTGGTGGTGGCCGATGACGCGGAGGCGCGTCAGGCCGGCGCCCATGTTCGGGTGAGCCTGCTCGACAACGGCGGCGCCGCGCGAGCCACCCGGGAGTACGAGGGCAAGTCCGGGCGCCTCGTCGCCGAGCTGGATGCCGCCGGATTGCCCCACGGCTCCTACCGGCTGCGGGCCGAGCTGATCGGCCGGGGCGGGGAGGCGCTGGAGCGCGCCACCGAGTACGGGGTGATGAAGGTGGCCACGAAGACCCGCGAGCGGTTCGCCGCGTGGTATGACGAGCGCAACGTCACCTACCTGGGAGGCAAGCCAGCGTTCGTCATCGGGCTCTACAACACGAGCGGCTACACGCTCTCCCGCCAGGACTACGCGCTGGGCCGTAACGGGTGGGGCAACGCGCGCATCGCCGAGGCGCCGGTGAACATGCTCATCAATTACTGGCTCGGCGCCGCGCCCATCCCCGCCCTGCAGGTCTACATGGACGACCTTCACGCCCGCGGCATCTATTATTTGCAAACGGTGAACTTCTATCACGCGGACGACCCGCAGTACCGGACGATCCAGTACCCCGCGGCCAAGGACGGCGACGACGCCCTCAACCGCTGGGTGGCCAAGACGCTGAGCGCCCACCGCGGGCTGGTCGGCTTCTACACCGCCGACGAGCGCCCGGCCGAAGTCATCCCCAAGGTGTTCCGCCAGCACCGGGCCCTGAGCGAGGCGGCGCCGGGAACGCTCAACTACGCCGTGCTGGGCAACGGGTGGGAGGAGCAGGCCCCGCTCTGGCGTGACGCGCTCGACGTCATGGGGCTCGACCCATATCCGATCACCAAGCCGCGCGGGCAGAACAACCTGGCCGAGGTCGGGGAGTTCACGCGGATCGGCCAGGAGGCCGTGCAGCGGAGCCGGCCGCTCTGGATCGTCATCCAGTACTTCCCGCTCACCTCGGCCGGCGGCTGGCCCACTCAGGACGAGCTGCGGGCGATGAGCTGGATGGCCATCATCGAGGGCGCTCAGGGTCTTTTCTACTGGTCCTTCGGTACCAAAGGGCTGGCCTGGGTCAAGGACCCGCGGGAGCGCGAGCAGCGCTGGCACGACCTGGTGCGGGTGACCAAGGAGATCAAGGTCCTGGAACCGGTGCTGCTCGCCGAGAACGCAGCGGTCCTGGCCGGCGACGCCGGCAGCGCGATCCGAGCCCTCGGCAAACGAGGGCCGGACGGCGCTCGCTACCTCTTCGCCTACAACACCACGAACGCGCCGGCGTCAGCGACGTGGACGCTGGCCGAGCCGGCGCGCACGGTCGAGGATCTCGACGGCGCCGCGCCGCCCGCGGTCAGCGACGGCACGCGCCTGGCCGTCGAGTTCGGTCCCTACGCCGTCAAGCGCCTGCGCCTGCGTTAACTCGCTCAACCGGAGCGGCGCACTTCGCCCTCGAAGCCGGGCAGGATCGCCTTGAAGAAGGCGTTCTGAACGAGGCGGAGGACGATCTCCCAGGTGCTGGCCTTGGGATCCTGCACCCGGCCCGTCACGTCGGCCTTGGTCGCCACCTCATCACGCGGGACGTTCTCGAGCAGCTTGGCGATCCCGCCCACGATGCGCTCGTACGTCTTCTTGATGAAGCCCTTATGGCGGTCCTGTTGGGGGTCGTAGACGTCGAGGTCCCGGAAGAGCGGCTTGACGTAGCCCTGGATCGTGCCGTTCTTCACCGTCAGCTCTGAATAGAACGAAAAGAGCCCGCGCGTCACGTCGAAGCGTCCGTGGGCGCGCAGCAGGTTGTTCATCGCCTTCAGATCGGTGTTCTCGATGCGCACGACGACGTCGAAGTCGGGGCCCGACAGCTCGGGGCGGAAGGCGGCGGTGGCCACGGCGGCGCCGCTGCCCATGAACCGGCCGGTCAGCCGGGCGGTGGCCGTGCCCTCGGTGACGTGGTTGCTGAGGTTCTCGAGGTCGAGATTCATGTCGGCCAGAAACACCCGGTAGTCGGCCCGGGCGGCCCGGTTCACGAATCCCAGATTGGCCCCGACGATCCGCAACCGATCCACACGGATCTGGATCCCGGGCTGATTGGCGACGGCTTCCGCGCTGCGGGCCGTTTTCTCGACCCCCCGCTTGACCTCCCCGGCCTGGGCCGCCGGCGCGCGGTAGACGTAATCGCCCTCCAGGCCGCGCACCACCGCCTCCTGGAGGTGAGCCGCCTTTACGCGGGGCCCGTACTCGAGGTTACCGACCGCCGCCAGAGTGCCTTTGCGCAACGATAGGTTGGATCGGGCCAGAATCGGTTTGACGTGCTCCAGGTCGATCCCCTCCATCCGGACGATGGCCAGCACACCGGGGTACGGATCGGCCAGAAAGTCGGCGTTGCCGTCGAGCTCGAGTCGTCCGTTGCCGAACACCACGGTCCCCAGCCACAGCTCGGAAGGGTAGACGCGGTCCTTCGACCGGATGTTACGGATGTTGGAGGCGCGCGCGTTCAGCTCGGTGAGGCGCAGGGGCTTGAAAGGTCCCTCGTCCACGTAGGTGAACTCACCGTCGCGGACCCTCAACAGGTTGATCTTGAGCGGGTACATGGCCTGCAGCGCGTCCTGCCAGCCTCGCTTCTCCACCGGTCGGTCGTCGGCGGCCTCGCGCCGGATGTGGGCGAGGTTGACGTGGAGGACGGGTCGATCGAGCTCGAAGTCGGCCACCAGATGACCATGGAGCAGCGCCCGCCAGTGGACGCTCGCGGTGATGCGAGCGAACCGCGCCACGGGTGGATCGGGATGTGCGTCCTGACTCACGAGGAGTTCCTCGAAGTCGATAGAGAAGCCGAGCGGGTGGAAGTCCAAGCGCCCGATCCGCACGGTATAACCGTCCAGGCGCTGGTTCATCTGGGACTCGATGGACCGCCGGAGCGGCTCGTCTAGGAGAAGGGCGGCGGCGACGAGCGCGCCCACCAGGAGGGCTCCGACGACGGCCAGCACGATCCAGCGCCGGCGCACGCGCATCGTCCGCTTCATCCGCTGGCCCGGCTAGCGAGACTCGAAATGGCGCCCGAGTCTGGCCAGGGCCAGTGCGCCGAGCAACAGTCCGAGGTCCCGCAGGGCGATGTCGAAGTAGCCCGGGATCAGCAGCAGGTTCAGGATGATGCCCCCGAGCCAGGCGGCGACGATCCAGCCGCCGACGCTGGGCTTCATGGCGACCAGCAGGCCGGCCGCGACCTCGACGACACCGACCGCGAACATCATTGTCTGGGGCGCGATCCCCAGGGTCGCGGGGACGATCGGGGCAAGGTACTGCGGCCAGTCCACGAGGACATTGGCGAACTTGTCGAGGCCCGCGATGACCGGCGCCACGATGAACCCCAGGTAGAGGAGGACGTAGGCCTGGTAGGCGGGATGGCCGGTCTTTGGCTCCGACTCGAGAGTCTCGGGGGCGAGCGGTTCGGTGGCGACATACCTCTGTGGGCGTGCCATGGGTTACAACCCTCCATCGTGCAGAGTCTTGCCACACCTCGGGCGTGGCGCGCCCCTAAGCCTTCCTAGCAACGTCCGGGCCAGCGCGACCTTTCAAACCGCGAGCTCGTGAAGCTCTTGGCCCATCACCGGCCGCTGCCCGCCGTGTCCCGTCCACCGCCGGCGGCCTGCCGTTGAGCGCGGCGGTGCTCCGTGGTCGTCGTTGGCCGGATATTCCGGCCGGTGTGCGCCACCCGCGCGCCGCGCGTGGCGGCGATCACCTCCAGGCGGATCTCGGCATTGGTCGCCGGCCGTCCCCCTTCGGCCTTGGGCATCGAGAGCACGAGCACACCGTTGCCATACGTCACGTTGGTGAGCGCACCGTTCACGGCCTGGGGCAGGGTCACCTCGCGGTGGTAGGGGCCGATGGCCCACTCGGCGAGGACGAGATCCCGCTCCCGCTGGTGTGGGCCACGCTCCTCACCGTGGATCGTCACGCGGTCGCCGGTAATGCTGACTCTGATGTCGGCCGGCTCGAGGCCGGGCATGGGGGCGGCCAGCACGAGAAGGTCGTCTGTCCGATAGACGCGCAGCGGCACCGGCTGCCCGTGCTCAGGCATGACGGGCCGAGCGCCGGGCGACCTCTTGGGCCGCGTGCAGCGCCTCGTCCTCCTCGTGCGAACGAAGCGCCAGCGAGCTGAGGGTGACGATGCCGACGAGCCGCTCATCGTCGTCGACCACGGGCAGACGACCGATCTGGTTGCGGGCCATCACGCGAGTGGCTTGCTCCGCCGTCCACTCCGGACGGGCGCACACCACGTGGCCGGTCGCGCAATCGGTCACGCGTGTGGAGCGCGGATCGACGCCACGGGCGACGGCACGGACCACGATGTCGCGGTCGGTCAGCAGCCCGCGCAGGTGTCCGCCTTCCACGACCGGCAGGACCCCGACGTTGGCGTCGCGCATCAGCTGGGCGGCTTCCGCCAGCGTGGCCGAGCTGTCGATCGTCATGACCTGCTCGACCATGACATCCCCGACGGTCCGGCCGCGCGCGCCGCCGTTGCGCCGGAGCAAGAGCCACAGCGCCGGCACGACCACCCCGAGCGCCACGGAGATCGCGGCCATCGGGATTGTCGGGTCCGATGGGATGTCACGATTCATCATCCGACTTGCCCGCTGAGTGAGGGTCCTGTACGTCATGACTCCACCTCCATATGTGTCCGCGTTGGGTGTGCAACCTCCGCGCCGTCAACGCCACTGGCCCGCGCGGCAACCTTTACACTCAGGCGGCGCGGGTGGAGCCGACACCTCTCCCTAGAGGGTGACTGGGGCGGCACGCGTGTCAGGCGACATCCCTGGCGCTTCTCAGGCGTCCTCGGCGCAGGAGCAGGACGCCCGCCACGAACGGCAGGAGCATGACCAGGTAGATCAGCTTTCCGTACGCCATGTGGACGAACCCCATCGCCGCCTCCGGACCCCAGTAGTGCGCGAGCAGCCCGGTGCCGGTGACGCGGGCAAGATTGGCCACGATGGCCACGACGATGGCGAGGGCCACGACGGCGGCCCGGCGAGCAGGGCTGGGTTGGGTCGTCCAGGCGAAGGCCGTGCCGACGACGATCATGGCCAGCAGAAACCGCAGCCCGTTGCAGGCCTCGGTGACGAGCAGGATGACGCTCGGCAGCTCGATGCGGAGCCCCTCCCGTACGACGGGAATGCCGAGGACCTCGAGAGCATGGCCAGCGAACCATGCGGCCAGGCGCTGGAGCGGCAAGGACAGCGCGGGAAGAGCACCGTCAGGCAGCGGCGCCATGAACGCCAGGAAGGCCAGGGGAAAGACCGCCACGCCGAAGCGCGATGGGCCGAGGACGAGGCGGGCCAATCCTGCGAGAACAACCGGAATCGAAAGCGCGGCCAGCGGCAGGCTCCGCAGCGACGTGCCCGCGACGAGCAGCGCGAGGCCGCCGCCCAGGAGGGCCAGTCCACCCGCCGACCAGGCGGGCGCCGGGTGGGCCAACTGGTGGCGGTTGTCCCACAGCGCCCAGGCGCTGAAGACGGGGACGAGAAAGCCGTAGGAATAGTACGGAATCGTCGCCCAGACCTCGACGAGCGCCCGCATCACCGGCGCATAGAGCGCCACGAGCAGGATGGCCGCGGTCACCACGAGCGCCACCACGCCGGCGCGGCGAGGCAGCCGGTCCATCACGCCCGTGAGGAGCCGCCAGTCGCCCCAGCCCACTACCCCCAGAGCGCCGGCCGCGACGACGAAGACGGCCAGGCCCAGCGTGGCGGCCGCGATGAGTCCGGGTACTTGCGTGCCGTCAGGCGCGACCAGGCGGATGGCGACGAATGCCAGCACGGCCGCGCCGGCGATCCGGACCAGGCCGAAGGTGGGAAAGCCGCAGCGCTCGTGCCGCGCGACGGCCATGAAGGCCAGCGCAGACGCAGCGACTTGGGCCGTGGCGTTGGCCACCACCGCGCCCCAGACGCCGTGCCGCGGGATGAGGATCGCCGCCGCCGCCACGTTCAGGATCGCGCTGATCCAGGTCGCGTGAAGCGCCCAGCGGCGGTCGCCGGTGGCTCGGAGGGCCGTCCACGCTACCTGCCGGAGGACACCGACGAGACCCACCGCGAGCATGGGTCCCAGCAGCACGGCCACCGGCAGGTATGGCTCGCCGTAGAGCACCATGATCAGAGCGGGCGCCAGGGCGGCGCCCACCGCGGCCAGCGGCGCGCCCACCAGCGCCACCCAGCGCAGCGCCGCCTGGTAGACGCGTCCGAACTCCTCACGCGCCCCCTGACCGTGAAGCGCGGCCAGCGCCGGCAGCAGGGTGCCGGCCGCCACCTGCGCGGCGACCATGCCGCGGGTGGCGAGGCCGAAGGCGACGCTATAGAAGGCGATCTCGGCCGACGTGGCGTGCAGGCGCAGGAAGAGGATTTCGAATCGGTCCCACACCACGGACTCGAGCACCGCCACGACCGAGAGCGGCAGCAGATACGCTCGGAGCTCGGCCTGCGCGTCGACAGGGAGGGATCCCGCAGGCTCGGGGTAGAGCCGCCGCACCTGTCGGCGCTGGAGCATACAGGAGATGACGGTCCCCAGCGTGCCGCCGATGGCCAGGCCGAGAATGTCGGCGCCCACCGCCAGCGCCGCCACCGCGGCCAGGAGGTGGAGCGACATCTTGATCGTGGAGACCTGGGTGGTGAGGTCGTAGCGTTGCGCGCCGTAGGCGGCGTGGGCGTAAATGCTCTCGAGCGTGGTCGGCACCAGCCCGACGGTGAGAATGATCATCGGCCAGAGGAGGTCGGCCGGCGCGAAGGCCACGGCCAGGGGGACGACGGCGGCGACGACGATCACGGTGGTGATGAGCTGGCGGCTGAGGAACACGCCCAGGTACGCGCGGGCCCGCGGGCGATCCCCCTGGCCCAGGGCACTGGCGGTGTAGCGGCTGGTGGCCAGGGCGAAGCCCATCGTGGCGACGGCGGTGAAGATCCGCGCCAGCCAGAGCAGGTACGAGTAATCTCCCATGCGCTCCGGACCCAGGCCGCGGGCCAGCACGATGGACATGAGCAGCCCGGCCACCAGGCCGGCGCCGGTGACCAGCCCGTACCAGAACGTATTGCGGAGGATCGTCTCTCGGGTTGTTTTCATGCGGCCCGGTCGCGGACGGCGGCAGGCGTGCGGCCGCCGGGAGCCCACGTCGCCTCGGCGCCGCCCCGCAGGTAGCGGACGAAGCCCGCCGCGCCGGCCGCGACCACCACGCAGAAGTAGTACGGGATCGCCAGCCTCCCCAGGGATACTCCTCGCCGCTCGGCGACCAGACCGGCCAGCGCCAGACCGTAGAAGGCGCCCTGCGCGGCCAGCATCACCCGGTACAACGGGGCATCGGCGGCCAGGACAGCGCTGGCCACTACCGCCGTGGCCAGGAACGCGCCGGTCGCCCAGCGGAGCACGCGATGAGAGAGCAGCGCCCACGCCGCGCGCCCGCGCCCGGCCGCCACGAGTCGCGGCAGCCACCGCCCGCAGAGGTGCATTCCCTGGGCGATGATCCGCACATGCCGTCTGAACTCTTGCGCGGCGTCGCGCGAGGGTGGCTCGACGGTGCAGGCCTCAGGATCGAAGCGGCACGCGAGGCCGGCGAGCGCCGCCTGGATGGGATGGAGCAGGTCGTTGACCTCGGCGGGGTCGAGCGGGCGGTAGAGCTCGCGCCGGAGCGCGTACACGGCGCCGTCGGCGCTGGCCAGGAAGCCCAGCGCGCCTTCGCCGCGCTTGAGCCAGGCCTCGTACCGGACGTACCCATTGCTCACGGCCCGCGCGTCGGCACCGCCGGCGGCGCCGTAGAGGCCCTGGCCGCTCACCAAGCCCACGCGGGGATCGTCGAAGGGCGCGGCCAGACGAGCTAGAGTCCCGGGCCCGAACAGCGCGTTGGCGTCGGTGAAGACCAGGATCTCGCCGCTGGCGGCGGCCACGCCCCGATTGAGCGCCGGCGACTTCCCGGCGCGAGGCGTCTGCCGAACGAGGGTCACCCGCGGATCGGGATGGCCGAGCACGATCTCGTCGGTTCCGTCGGTGGACCCGTCGGAGACGACGACGACCTCGAGACGGTCGTCAGGATAGCGCTGGCCGAGAGTGCTGGCGATCTTGGCCACGATGCAGTGCGCCTCGTTGAAGGCGGCGATGATGACACTCAGCCGCGGCGCCGGCCCCGGCCTCCGCCGGGAGTGAGGCGCCAGCGCGGCGAGGACGGCCAGGAGCAGGGGGTAGCCGATCCAGGTGTAGGCCACCGCACCCGCGGCCAGCCAGAACAGCAGCTCCAGCATCACGCGCGCCCGCGAACCGCGGACCGGTAGACCTCGGCGGTCGCCTCCACGTTCCGCCGGACGTCGAAGCGCTCGAGGGCCAGCGCCCGGGCGGCGATGCCCATACCGCGCGCCGCTTCGGGGTCGCTCAGGAGCGCCAACAGGCCACGCGCCAGGGCGGAGGGATTGGCCGGCGGTACGAGCACGCCGGTCGAGCCGTCGCGCACGACCTCGGGGGTGCCGTCGACCGCCGTGGCCACGAGCGGCCGGGCCATCGCCGCAGCCTCGATGGCGGTGAGCGGCAGGCCCTCGTAGAGCGAGGGCAGCGCGACCACGTCCACGGCGTCGAGCAGCCGGGGCACGTCGGCCCGAAAGCCCGCGAAGATGAGCGAGCCGGCCACGCCCCGGGCCCGGGCCTGTGCTTCCAGCGCCGTGCGCAGGCTGCCTTCGCCCACGATGAGCAGGCGCGCGTCGGGCAGCTCGCGCACGATCTTCGTCCATGCGTCGACCAGGTAGCGGTGGCCTTTCTGGGGCTCGAGGCGCCCCACGACGCCGACGAGCGGGGTGCCGGCGTCGAGGCCCAGCTCCTTGCGCACGGCCTCGCGATCGCGGCCCGGCGCGTAGGCCGAGAGGTCCCGGCCGTTGGGGACGACGACGATCTTGCCCGCCGGGTAGCCCTTGCCCTGGACGAGGAAGTCGCGCGCCGCCTGCGAGACGGCGATCACGCGGTGCAGGCACCGCGCGACGAGGCGGTCGGGAAGAAAGGAGCCGCTCAGGAGACCCTGCCGCCATCCTTCGCGCCCGTGATAGGTCTCGATGACGGCGGGAACACCGTGCCAGCGGGCCAGCGGCGCCGCCACGACGGTGGAGCGGAACAGGTGAGGGTTGACGACGTCGGGTCGCAGGCGCGCCATGAGCGCGCTGAGGCGGCGCACCTCGTCGGTCTGCTGCCAGCTTTCCGCCTGCACGGCAGCCGTCGCCACCGGCACCCCGGCCAGGTCCCCGGCGAGGTCCTTGAGCAGCGTGGCCGGCGCGGCCAGCGCCAGATCGAACTCCTCGGGCGACAGCCGCTGGAGCAGCGACACCACCACCTCCTCCACCCCGCCACGGACCGCGGACGTAAGGACGAACAGAAGGCGGATTGTCCTCATGCCGCGACTCCACCTCGCGCCCCGGGCGGTCTGGAGGGTGACGGTGGTTGCACCTCGCGTGAGTGGGGAGGTCTAGAGGGGGCGGTCTCTGCCCCCTCCAGTTTCATAGCCGTGGCCTCTACCCCCTCCAACTTCACAATCGCGGTCTCTGCCCCCTCCAACTCCATGGGCGCGAGGCCGAGATCATCGAGCAAAACGCCCTGCACGCCCGTGATGTGGTCGACGGCGCGGTTCACCGGCACCGAGGCCAGCAGCACGGCGTCGGCGGTGGGCTCGCTCGGGTGGTAGCCGTGCATGCCGGCGAACCGCACCGAGCCCATGTGGCTCGGGCTCAGCAGCCCGCCGGGCTTCATCAAGAACAGCAGCTGGTAATAGCGGTCGTCGGCGAACCAGACGCCCAGCCGGGTGAGCTCCTCGCGGTCCAGGAGCTGCCCGCACGGGTGCTCGCCGAGCAGCTCGCTGAGTTGCCGCCGGCCGCGGTCGGTCCAGGTCCAGAAGCGGGCCATGGTCGAATCGTAGGCGGCCAGGTAGTCCTCCGGAGTGCGCAGGTTCAGCGTGGCCACGTCGCGTCCGAGGTCGTAGGTCCAGCGGATCGGCGTCATGCCGTGATCGGAGAAGACGAACATGCGGACGTCGTCGTGGTGGCGTCGGGCCGCGTCCCACACGCGGCGGAGCGCGGTCTCGTACCAGCCCAGGCGCGCGGTGACGCCGGCGTCGTCGTGGATGTTGAAGTGCAGATAGTGGTCGAGCCCTGACAGGTAGAGGAACAGCACGCGCAGGTCGGAGGCGGCGGCCCGGCCGGGGGCGAGATCCAGGATCTGGGCATCGGTGTGCTGGTGGTAGGTGTAGCACTCGTACGGGATCCCGGCCGCCCGGAGCGCGTCGAAGATCGAGGGGGCGTCGAGCCCGCCCGGCTGATAGATGTCGCGCTTCTCGGTGAGGTCGAACAGGGGCAGGTGAGCCACCGGGTAGGCGTAGATGGAGAAATAGCCGCGGTAGCCGGATAGCCGGCGCGACACGTGCTTGATGGCGCGGCGGCTCACCCGGTTCTCGACGAGGGGCCGCGGCAGCCTTCGCAGGGCCCGCGTCCACCGGAAGGGTGAACGTTCGGGGGCCAGGTAGAAGAGGTTCCAGTGACCATGCTCGCTGGGATAACGGCCGCAGAGCAGGCTGGGGATGGCCCCCGAGCTGTACCCAAGGATCGTGGCCAGCCAGCGGCGGTCGGTGAGCGCGTCATCCAGAAAGGGGCGGGCCCGAAGCACCTCCCAGCCAAGCGCGTCAACGAGAACGTAGATCGAGAGCGGTGTTGTCATCGAACTCCTCAACGGTTTCGGATGCCCCACTGCCAGAGGGTCACGATCGATCGCCGCTGAACGGCGGCGTCGCGGGAGCGGACGGCGGCCGGCAGCGGCAGCAGCCGCCACACGTCATCGAGGGCCGGCCCTCCCCGGTCCAGCGCGAAATACGCGCGGCTGCCGGCCAGGTACAGGAGGGCGCGCGGCGTCGAGCGCCAGAACAGTCGCGCCGCTCGCACGTGCGAGAGGGGCAGGGGTGCCGGCACCGGGTTGAGCACGAGCTTGGCCCAGTCCCACGCCCGCTGCGTGAACGATGGCGTGCGCGCCCAGCGCGCCAGCAGGGCCGGCAGCTCGGCGCGCCGTCCGAGCAGCTGCTCCAGCTCCCACCGCAGCACCGCCGCCACCGCGGGGATGGCGGCAAGCATCCGGCGGCGAAGCCACGTCCGCTGCTCCTCCAGGGCCGCCGCCGCCCCCAGCCGCTCGAAGTATCCGGTCGGGTCCGCTTTGGCCCGCCCGGCCAGCGCCAGGTCTTCGAGGAAGCCCGACGGAAGCGAGGCTTCCAGCGACGGCGTCTCGGCCACGAGCCGGCGGAAGGCGGCCGGGCGCTCCCGGTACAGCGCCGTGTGGATGCCGGCGAAGGCGAGGGCCGAGCCGGCCAGGTCGAGCGTCAGCTTCAAGCGCTGGTAGGCGGCGTCGATCAGGCCGTCGCCGCGGAGGCCGCCGATCCGCTCCCACGTTGCCAGCTGCTCGATCAGCCGATTGAACAGGAGGTACACGGCGTCTTCGCGAGGAATCGCCTCCGCGCCGAGGGGGGGGATGAGCTCCAGCAGGTCGGAGTCGCCCCAGAGCACCTTGCCGTGATGGCGCAGGTCGTACACGAAGATCGAAGGACGCGCGCGGCGGCGCAGGAACGGCAGGCCGAGGGGGCCGAACTCGACGTCGACGCGCACTCCGCCGGCGGCGAGCCGCGCGCGGGCTTCGCGAGCCCAGGCCGGCATCATGCGGCGCAACCGGTCGTTGGGAGCGCGGGCGAGAACCACGAAGAACTCGAAGTCACCCAGGATCTTGAGCCCGTCGCCGAGCGGCAGCACCGTGCCCTCGCCCCGGGCGAAGCTGCCGGTGAGGACGACGGCCACCAGATCCGAGGCCGGCACGCGATCGGTGAGCACGCTCACGCAGGTGGCCAGGGCCTGGCGGATGGGCACCTCGTGCAGCGGCTGGCGGCACAGGGGGAACTCGAGATTCACGCCGCGCGCGCTCCTCCCGGGGACCCCTGCTGGGCGAGCCGCGCCCGGATCACGGCGGACGCGACCTCGACCACGGCCTCGAGGCGGCCGGCGTTGACGAGCACCAGATCGGCCCACGCCTTCGTCGGCTCGACGTAGCGGACGTGGGCAGGGAGCACCGTGTCTCGGCATTGGGCGAGGACGGCCTCCGCCGTGCGGCCACGCTCGGTGACATCGCGGGTGACGCGTCGGGCCAATCTCAGATCGGCCGGAGCCTCGACATAAATGCGGAAGTCGAGCAGTTCGCGCACCCGCGCGTCGTGAAGCAGCAGGATGCCCTCCACGAGCACCACCTCGCGCGGTTCCACCCGTTGGCCCCGGCCCAGGCGGCGATGGGTGACGAAGCAGTAGCGCGGCGCCTCGATGGCCCGGCCCTGGCGGAGCGCGGCCAGGTGGGCCAGGAAGAAATCCTGATCGAGCGCGTCCGGCACGTCGAAGTTCAGCGCGCCCCGCTCGGCGGGGTTGGTGTCCCCACGGTCGCAGTAGTAGGCGTCGTGGGCCAGCAGGGCCACGCGTCCAGGGCTGAGGGCGGCCACCAGTGCCCGGGTGAGCGCCGTCTTGCCGCCGCCGCTGCCGCCCGCCACGCCGACCACATAGGGCATCACGCAGCCCTCTCTGCGGGCACCGTCCCGGCGACCCGGCCCAGCAGAGCCTCATAGCGCCGGATGATGGCCGGCCAGCCGTAGGCCGCTTCCACGAGCGCGCGAGCCTCGTGCGCCAGCCGGTCGGCCAGCGCCGGATCGCCCAGCAGGGTCAGCACGGCCTCGGCCATCGCGTCGTCACTCGCCGCGGCGAGCACGTGCTGGCCGGCGACGACCTCGGTCAGGCCGGAGAGGCTGCGCGGCGACGCCACGACCGGCGTACCCAAGGCCATGGCCTCGAGCACCCTGTTCTTCGTGCCGAACCCGGCGCGCAGCGGGCTCACCGCGATCGCCGCGCCCCAGATGCTGGGCCGGAGGTCGGGCACGGCGGCCGTTACCCGGACGCCGGGCAGCGCAGCCAGGGCC
>JBOHPP010000081.1:0-22801 GCA_050731755.1 Candidatus Rokuibacteriota bacterium
GGCGAGTAGCCCGAGGCCAGCATGAGGAGCAGCGAGGGCTGCGGCCGCTTGAGCCGGAAGGCTACCGTATGGGGGTCCGGCGTCTCGATCGCCTCCACGTTCTCGTACCAGAGCTTGCGCGGATTCACCCGGAGCTTGGCTTTGGCATCGGGCGCGCCGCGCACCGCATCGAAGGTGTACTTCACGTCCTGGGACGTGAAGGGCTTGCCGTCGTGCCACTTGACGTCCCGGCGGAGGAAGAAGACGAGGTTCCGGTGGCCGTCCTGCCACGACCACCGCTCGGCCAGCTCCGGGATCAGGGTGTCGGCGCTCTCCTGCTTCTTGGCGGGGTCGAAATAGAGCAGGCCGTTGAGGCAGGGGCTGGCCTGCTGGATTGTGGCGATCGTCGATTCCTCGTGGGGCGACAGGCTCGGCGTCGCGCTGAGCGGCGCGGCGACGAGCACGCCCCCGTATTTGGGCGCCTGGGCGGGCGCCGGCACGGTCAGGAGCCCGAGCAGGAGGATGCTGGTTGGAGCCAGGAGCGAGGCAAGGTGTCGACGACGTGGCATGGCCACCTCCCCGAAGTCGGTGGTTCTACGCCCGGCCTGTGGTGAGGCGAGACTCTACGGGAAGCCGGCGGAAGATACAAGAGGTCCTGGGCCGCCAGGCCGTCCCGTGTATCGGACGACCCACGGAACTTCTGACTCGGTGCCGGAGTATCTCCGCTTTCGTAATGACCACCCCTTCACGATCCGCGGTTTAAGGGCCTGATTTCACTCGCCTGGGATCTTGGCCTCTCCGTTGCCTTCGAACGCAGGACTCGCTACCTCGCCTGACCGCAAGGAGATTATTGATGACGCGGACTCTTCTGATTGCCGTCCTCACCGTTACCGTGATCGCCGCCGCCACCCCGGTCTTCGCCGGCCACTCACCGCACGCGGCCGCCGAAGAGATCGGCGCGAGCAACGGCGCGCAGTACGCGCTGTTCGTTCCGGCGGCCTGGAATGGCCGGCTCGCCATCTACGCCCACGGCTTCATCGACCCCGAGGCCCCCATCGCCCTGCCTGACGTCGCGCCCGCCGACGTCGCGCCGTGGGTCGTCGAGTTGCGGGAGACCCTCCTGGGCGCCGGCTACGCGGTCGCCTACTCCAGTTATGCCGAGAACGGTTGGGCGGTGCAGGACGGCGCCGAGCGGACGCACGAGCTGCGCGAGCTCTTCGTCGCCCGCTTCGGCGTACCCACTCACGTCTACATCATGGGCCGGTCGCTGGGCGCGCTCATCACCGTGATGCTGGCCGAGAAGTTTCCCGGCGCCTATCAGGGCGCGCTCGCGCTGTGCGGGCCGGTCGGGGGCGGGAAACTGGAGATCGACTACGTCGGCAACGTTCGGGTGCTCTTCGACTACTTCTATCCCGGCGTGATCCCAGGCGACGCCGTCAACGTCCCGCCGATGGAGTTCACCCCGGACAGTCCGCTTGTCAAGGAAATCATCGCGGCCATCCTCGCCGACCCGGTATCGGCCGTCCAGCTCGCTTCGGTGGACCAGGTGAAGCTGCCATACACGACCCCGGGGCAGCTCATCAACTCGATCGTCCGCGTGCTGGGCTACCACGTCCGGGGGACCAACGATCTCCTGGCCCGGACTGGCGGGGACGTGCCGTTCGGCAACGTCGGCACCCGGTACACCGGCCTCGGATTACTCCTCAACCCGGCCGCGAACGCGGGCGTCCAGCGGGTCCACGCGGATGACGGGGGGATCCGTTACCTCGACGACTTCTACCGTCCACGCGGCAACTTGACGATTCCGCTCCTGACGCTGCACACGACCATGGACCCCGACGTGCCGTTCGTCCACGAGGCCGCCCTGGCCAAGATCGTGGCCGCGGCCAAGCGGTCGGCAGTCCGTGCAGCGCTACGGGCACTGCAACGTCAGCCCGGCCGAGGTGGCCCGCACTTTCTCCCGCCTCGTGAACTGGGCCGAGCAAAGGATGAAGCCGGCGAGCGGCGACGTGACGCTCGACTTCACGGCCGCCTTCCCGGTGCCGACGGCCCAGTCGACGCTGTCGTCCACGACCTCAGAGCTGACGGCCACGATCGAGGCGATCGTGTCGACAACGGGGCTGTCGGTACCCTAGCGGCGCCGCGATGAGAGAACTTCTGCTTGCAACTGCGGTCGTAATCCTGCTGGTGTTCTTCGGCTTGATGCCCTCTGTTTACACCGCACTCTATGTGTGGCTCCTATCCTGAGACGACGATTAACGGCGAGCCTTCTCCGCCGTTGCCAAGGGTGGGGATACCTCGTCCACGGCCTTGCTCGTCCGCTTGAGGTCGTGCTTCATCGCGCCCAGGCTGACGGCCGCCCTGAGTCCGAGGCTGATGACTTCACCCTGACGGTCGAGAACTCACTCGCCAGACGCTGCTTCGCCTCCTTCGTGATCGCCGCGTCATCCTTCGTCAAGTCCTGCGCGGCCACAGGCGCGGCCGTTGCCAAGGCCAGGGCGACGATGAAGACGAACGAGCCGCCGATGCGCTTGAGGTGCGTTGTCATCGGTAGTGCCTCCCTGTGTGGTCCCGCTCGCCGTAGCAAGCGATCCAGCGGATGGCAGTGCAGGCCGTGTGCCGGTACTCCGTCCGGCGTACGCGTATTGACGCAACGCCGATTTAACGCGCGCTTAGCCGCATCCCTCAAGTGGTGAACCCTGACCCGATCGAGGTCGAGTTGAGATCGTCTACCGCGTAAAGCTGTGTGGCGGAGGGCGAGGGATTCGAACCCCCATGGGGCTTGCGCCCCGGTGGATTTCAAGTCCACTGCCTTACCAGTTGAGGCTAGCCCTCCATCATGTTCAGTATCGCATGCTTACAGGGCGCGAGCGGCTGCGCCACCCGGAAGCGGTGTAGTGCGCTCCACGTTTTCTCCAAGCTGCAGAGCGGGAGGCGAGGGCCGACCCCGTTTCGGTCCGTGAGTCATCGGTCAGGGCGTGGTCGGGGAGTCGGCGGGTGAGGAGCCCGCCGAGGGCTCCCCGGACCGGATGATCCTCCGGCTCCTATGTGCAAAGAGGTATCGATCATGAAGGTAGGTTCATAAGCCGACCGGGCGTGACCACGGAGGATTCCAAGGATTTCCCATATTATTGCCTGGCATTCCAATTGCTCTCTATTTTGGCGTCGCGAGGGAAGTCGGCAACTGAAAGTGCGAAGAGGACTCCAAGGTTCATCCGAGGAGAAATCTAAAACACGAGAGTAACGGCGGCCCTCGCGGCATTTTTTTGACCGCGCGGGCGGCTTTCACCACCAGCGGCCGGGGGCCCGCGTGGGGGAGCCAAGAGCCCAGATATCCCGCTTCTCAACCGCTTGCCGCTGCTCGCCGTCCTGCCTCCACGTGAATCGGTAGCGAATCTTTCTCACCGCGTCGCTATAGGGCGTTACGACTCGCAGCGCGGCCGCCTGGCCGGGTCCGAGCGTCGCCGGGATGAGAGTGGTCACTTCCACCCGGAACAGCTCATCGAAGAAGTCGCAGAACTCCACCGATACGTCAGCTGCCTCGACGCGGCGGGGAGATCGGTTCGCGACGAGCGCATCGACGACCAGAAACACACCGGCGCGATAGACGCGATCTTGCACGATGGCGAGAGCTACCGGCTGAGCCACGCTGAGAGCCGGGTAGAGAGGCATGAGCATCGCGAGGAGGCTTATGGCGCCTATCGATCGACTCCGCTGACCGGCGCGCCTCAGATGCGAGAGGTCAACCTTGACGCGCTGGTTTGCCTCGTACATCCTGATCCGCCAATCGGGAGCTTGACGCAGCCACGGGCCGCCTAGCCTTGGGGCCTCTGCACAGGGGGGCCCCCGCGGCGCGGGTCGGGCCGCGAGAGCAGCCACCAGTGCCACAGGAAGTGCAAGATAAATCCGAGCACGCCTGCGCCAATGAGGGCGATGACCAAGACCCACCAGGGCCAGCAGACCACTGCTCCTATACGTTATTCCCTTTGGCGACCTTGGTGGAACGTATAACTTCGCGCCGGTGGAAGCTGGGCGGCTGCCGTTTCGGCCCGTCGCTTCGCGGCCCGCGCGGGATCGGCACCGAGTGCCCCGGCGAGCACGTCCAGAATCTCTTCTGCGCCGCGGCCGCCTAGAGGCACGGCGGTCCGGCGGCAGGCGGCCGCCCGTCGGCAGCGGCGAATTGGTTGCGCGGATCTGCCTCGGCCAGCACATGAGCCGCGAACACGCCGGCGAAGATCGCGGCCAGGAGCTCGACGAGCTCCTGGAAGAAGAAGTTCTGGGCGCCGACGGCAATGGCGGCGGCAAGCAGCACCAGACTCGGCGGCGGCAGCACCGCTCGGGCGCGATGGCCGGGAGCGGCAATGGCGAGGATGCAGGACAGCCAGAGCACCAGGAAGATCCCGATGCCGATAATCGGATAGGCGATCCGTACCGCGTCGTTGTCGACGAGATTGTGCAGATTAGTCTCGCTCTGGACGTTGACTGCGACGACCTCTGCAGGAGTGGACCAGCCGAAGATGCGCTGCCCCCAACTGACCTCCTCCATGGCCACGAGCAGCGAGGCCGCAGCTATGGCCAGGAAGATCCGGCCGGTCGCGCCGGCCGGGCGCCGACGCCACGCGGCCGCGAAGAGCACGGCCGCGACGACGAAGCCGAGGACGGTGAGATTCTCGAGCAGGCCGTCCTCGCCATAGTCCTCGCCGAAGAACCACTGCATCGGCAGGAGTCGCTCGTGCAGCACGCGGGCAATGACCAGCACCGGGATCAGGACGGCGGAGGCACGGAGCGTCGCCTGCGCCAGCAGGGTCTGTCGCTCGCGGCTCACGGCCGGAGGAAGCGTGATGCGCCGAAACAGCGACTTCCCGGTGCGGCGGGCCCTGAGATCGAGTCCGACCAGCAGCGCGCAGACCAGCAGCGCCGTCGCGACCATCGTATAGAGCTGCAACGGGTCCTCGATGACGCCGTCGCCCGAGAAGTGCCTTTCGATGAAGGAAAGCATGACCACCCCCAAACAGCGCCGCCGCCCACGCGGCGGACATCTCACTTGTCAGCAAGACGCCCGAGACCCGACGTGGCCGAAGCCGCCGTCCGGTAGCCGGTGGCCTCGGGCTTCGCGGACGTCCATGGCCGCCCGAGGGTTCCCGACAGGCGGGACGTCGGCGCCGCCAAGCCTGGCCAGGACCTCGAGAATCCGGGCGGCCGCCTGGCCGTCGCCGTACGGGTTGACTGCGCCGGCTGAGCGCTCGTATCGCTCACGACTCCGCAGAAGCAGGGCGGCCTCGGCCACAATCGCCTCCTCGTCGGTTCCGACCAGGACGGCCGTGCCGGCTTCGATGGCCTCCGGCCGCTCGGTCTTGTCCCGGAGGACCAGGACAGGCTTGTGCAGGGATGGCGCCTCTTCCTGGACCCCGCCGGAGTCCGTGAGGATCACGGAGGCCTCATCCATCGCCAGGACGAACTCACGGTAGTCGAGAGGCTCGCACAGGTCGACGCGGGGTTGGCCGCGGAAGAGCGGCAGCGCCGTCTGCCGCACGCGGGGGCTGAGGTGGACTGGAAACAGGACCCGGAGATCGGGAAACATGGCCAGGAGCCGCAGCACGGCCCGGCAGACCCTCGCCATCGGGGCGCCGTGGTTTTCCCGGCGGTGCATCGTGAGCAGGAGGGTTCGGCCCGGCCAGAGGGGCAGGCGCTGCCGGCCGTAGCGCTCCAGGGTGAGAAGCAGCGCATCGATCCCGGTGTTCCCGGTCACCCAGATGACTTCCTTGCTGATGCCTTCCGCGAGAAGGTTGGCTTGGGCCGTCTCGGTCGGCGCGAAGTGATACTCGGCGATGTGGCTGATCAGCCGCCGATTGGTCTCCTCCGGGAAGGGCTGATAGCGGTCGTAGGTGCGGAGGCCCGCCTCGACGTGCGCCACTGGGACTCGGTGGTAGAACGCGGCCAGCGCACCGACGAAGGCGGTTGTCGTGTCCCCCTGTACGATCACACAGTCCGGGCGATGAGCGCCGATCACGCGGTCGAGGCCCGCCAGTGCCTCGGTCGTCACCTGACTGAGCTCCTGGTCGTGTCGCATGATGCCGAGGTCGACATCGGCCCGGATGTCGAAGAGCCCGAGCGCCTGGTCCAGCATTTCCCGGTGCTGTCCGGTCGTCACCACCAGGGTCTCGAACCGGTCGGCCGCCTGGCGGGCCTGGAGGATGATCGGTGCAAGTTTGATCGCCTCGGGCCGTGTTCCGAGAACGACCATGAGCTGCAAGGGTGGACGGCCCTCGGCGCTCACGCCGGGGGCATCCTCGCCGCGCTCCGCGAAGGCCGGCCATGTGGCAGGAGCAGCTCCTGGAGCACGCCGCGAATGAACTGGGTATTGGTGACCAGATAGCGGGATCCGAGGCGCCCGGGCTCCTGGGCCAGGCGCCAGAGCCATTCGAGCCCGTTCCGCTGGCACCAGTGCGGGGCGCGCCGCCGAACGCCCGCCAGTACCTCGAAGCTCCCGCCCACGCCCACTGCCAGGCTCACGCCCAGCTCGGCCCACTGCTCCTCGAGGAAGAACTCCTGCCGCGGCACGCCCATGCCGATCAAGAGAATCTGCGCGCCGCTGCGCCGGACCGCGCGAGCGCGCTCTCGGGCCTGGGCGGCGCCGAAGTAGCCATCCGCGACGTCGCAGATCGACAGGCCAGGGTGCGCGGCACGGAGACGGCGAGCCGCCGCCTCCACCACCGGCCGCCGGGCGCCGAGGAGGTAGACGCCGAAGCCCTCGCGGGTAGCCCGGGCGGCCAGCGCATCGACAAGGTCGATGCCGGCCACACGCTCGGGCAGGGGTCGGTCCGCGAGGCACGAGGCCCAGACAATGGGCTGGCCGTCGGCGACCACCAGCGCCGCCTGGTCGACGATCCGCTGCAGCCGCCGATCCTGACGCATCATCATGAGGACGGCCACGTTCACCGTGCACAGATAGCCGCGCCCGCCGTTTCGGATCCAGGTCGCGGCCCAGTCCACCGTCTCCGTCAGCGTCAGCGAGTCGAAGTCGCCGTTGAGGACGCGCACGCGGGTCACGACGCTACCTTCCGCCAGAGCAGGAGCGCATCGATGAAGAACTTGGTCGCCCAGTTTGGATAGGTGAACGGCGCGTAGCCGCCCCAGATGGGTTGCGACCCCTTGATGCCGCCCCGGACATCAGGGTCGGCGGTCGTCAGGTCCTGTGAGGCCATGACGTAACGCAGGCTGGCCCAGGCCGCCGCGCGGAATCGGCGCTCACTGGTCAACTCGAAGAGTCGGAACCAGACCGTCGCCATCTGTGCGTTGCCCGTCAGGCAGGCGAAGCGGCCCCGCGCCCGGCCGTCGAGGCCGATGCGGCCCGGCAGAAAGCCGTCCGGTCGGAGATGGCCGAGCACCGCCTCGGCGCCGCGGACGGCGCCGTCGAGGTAACGCGATTCCTTCAGCAGGACGGCAGACTCGAGCAGCCCCCGCAGCGTGTAGGCGATGGTGTGCGTGAAGGGCAGGGCCCCGGCTTCGAAGCCGCAGTGCTCGAACCAGCCATTTCGCTGCTGACCCAGGGCCCATTCGAGGTTGGCCCGGGCGATGCGCTCCCGCTCCGGCCGTGGCTCGAGTGCGTTCAGGGCGAGCAGCGGCCAAGCCACCCGGGTGTTGTAGACATGCACGACGCCGAGGTGGTCGTGATGCCGCCACACCCCGTCCGCATCGGCCACGCCGACCAGCCAGTCGGCCGCCCGCCTGGCCGCCTCCAGCAAGCTGTGATAGCGCGTCTCCTGACCGGCCCGGAGGAGCCCTGAGAGCACCTGGCCGGTGTCGAAGACGATCCCCCGCTCGTGGTAGCGGGGGTTCGAAAACGACCCGTCGAGGTTCTGCACGTCGCGGAGCCAGCGGCCGATCCGTCGTGCCCTCACCCGGGCGTCATCGTCCCCGAGATGCTGGGCCAGATCGAGGAAGGTGACGGCGATGTACCCGGACGTCTCCCGGTACGACGGCCGCCATCCGCCCTTCAACGAGTAGCCGTAGCTGACGCCGCCGTCACCGCTCTGGTCGTGCGCTCGCTTGAGCCAGGCGATCGCGGCGGCCAGATGTTGCTCAGGGTCGCGGCACGGGCGCTGCGGCACCGTCCAGTCGGTCCACACGACCCGAGTGAAGGCACGGGCCAGGCCCACGGCGCGACGTTCCTCAGCGATCACCATGCGAGCATGACCAGGTGCACGACCCGGCTTCCGCGGTCCCGCGATGCGGCGAAGAGCGTCGCGTACTGGCAGCCCACGAGGAACAGGCCGGCCGCCGCCACTACCGGTTCAAACGCCGGATGTGGCATCGGTATACCTCTCCGTGGAGAGCGCATGCCCGGCGCCGTTCGGTGAGCCCGCGGCGGGGCGGGTCCCGACGCGTCGACGAAGCATGGCGGCGATCTGGCCCACGAGCAGCGGGGCCCGGGTGTCGCCGAACAACCGGGCATCGCGCACGGTCGTCCAGGTCCCGGCCTCCGCCCGGCGGATCCGGTCGCGGTCCACCAGCGCCCCGTCCAGCCAGAGGCCGCGGCCCACGTAGGTACGCGCCAGCAGCACCGAGTTGCGGATCGTCGAACCCGCGCCCACGATCACGTCGTCGCCCACGACCGTCGCTTCCACGCTCGCGCCCCGGCCGATCTCGGCGTTGGCGCCGACCAGCACCGGCGGAACCAGGCGCGCGCTCCGGTGCACGACGGCCCCGCGCGAAATGCGGATGCCCCGACGCGCCTCGAAGCCCGGCAGGACGAGACCTGGCAAGGCTTCGCCGAGGGCGCTGCGATTGGCGAGGCCAAGATCGGCTGGCGTGTGCACGAGCACGCTGGGCTCGGCCGCCACGTAGCCGTGGACGGCGGCCCCTGCCGCGATGAGACCCGGCACGAGGTCCCCGATGAGGTCGCAGGGCTCGCCGGCCGGCACCAGAGACAAGACGCGCGGATCAAGGACCCCGAGCCCGATGAAGTCGTAGGTGACGGAGCTTGCCGCATGTCCGAGAGTGATCTTGGCTTCGTCGTCCAGCTGGATCTCGCCGGCGCCGGCCGCAGGGGCCACGATGAGTGTCAGGGCCGCGCCGCGAGCCTGATGGAACGCGCGCGCTTTCGCGAGATCGACGGTGGAGAGCGCCGTGGCAAAGGCCACCACCACCGGATCCGTCGACGGGTCCGCCACCGCCCGGACCGCGCCCGCCGTCCCGAGCAGGTGGCGCTCCAGCGCATAGCGGAGTCGCAACCCCCAGCGGGTGCCATCGCCGAGATGCGCCTCGAGGCGATCCGGCCGGTGATGAAGGCATACCGTGGCCTCGTTCACGCGGTGACGAGCGAGGTGCTCGAGCAGGTATTCGATGAGGGGGCGATTGGCGACGGGCAGGAGAGCCGCGGGACGGTCGAGGGTGAGCGGCTGCAGGCGCGCCCCCTGCCCCCCGGCCAGGATGATCGCCTTCATGCCGTCAGAGGTTCGCGGAACTCCCCGCTGGCGTGGGCGGCGGTCAGCGCCTCGACGGCCGCGGGCACGTCCTCGCACACGTCAAACAGCAGGTGGAGTTGCATGATCTCCAGGAGCAGGCGCGCCTCGTGATCGAGCCCGGCCAGGCAGAGCTCGCCGCCTCGGCGCTGAACATGGCGAAGCAGCGCGACGAGCGCGGCGTACCCGCTCGAGTCGATTCGCCGCACGCCGGAGAGGTCGACGGCGACGAGCAGTTGCGTCACCGATGCTCCCAGCTCACGGGCCTGTCGCAGAAACACGGGCGCCGTCGGGACGGTGAGCTCGCCGAGGGGCGTCAGCACGGTCACGGCCCCGATCGGTCGCGCTGTCAGCTCCACGCGCGCAAGCGGCCTGACAGGGGTCACGAGGCCCCCCGCCCCGAGAGCACTGCTGGGATCGTGCGGAGCAGGATCGCCAGGTCCAGCCCGAGGGTCTGGCGCTCGATGTACTCCACGTCGAGCCGCACCTGCCCTGGGAAGTCGATGTCGTTCCGTCCCGAGATCTGCCAGAGGCACGTAATCCCCGGGGTGGCCGTCAGTCGCCGCCGATGCGCGGGGTCGTAGAGGGTGACCTCAGATGGCAGGGGCGGCCGAGGCCCGACGAGCGACATCTCGCCCCGGATCACGTTCAGGAGCTGGGGCAGCTCGTCCAGCGATGCCTTGCGAAGAAGCCGCCCGACGCGCGTCACGCGGGGGTCCTTCCGGATCTTGAAGAGGATGCCGTCCCGCATCTCGTTCTGGGCCAGGAGCTGGACCTGCAGAGCCTCGGCGTTCGGGACCATCGAGCGGAACTTGTACATGAGGAAGCGCCGGCCATGCTGGCCGACCCGCCACTGCCGGAAGAAGACCGGGCCACCGTCCTCCAGCTTCAGGGCCAACGCGATCAGCGCGAACAGCGGGCCGACAGCCACCAGCAACGCCAGTGCGCCGCCGACGTCGAGCGCCCGCTTGAGCCTGGGCGCGAGGCCGACGCGAAAGCGCCAGACACCCCGCACGAGGGCGACCCGCGCGAGCTCCCGCCGCCGGGCCCAACCAACGCCACCCAAGGCGAGTCGTCGGTGCGTTTCGTCGAGCAGGCGCACCCGCTCCGCCGTCATGCCGGGATCCTCCGGTACTTCGGGCGGGCGGGCGGTCTGGAGGGCCGCCCGGGACGCGCGCTCCAGGAAGCCGCCCCCCGCGGGGTGGGGATCCAGCCGGCCGATGCGCCACGGGCGACGGCGACGTAATACCCGATCTTGGCCACCGCATAGAGCGGTCCGTAGAGGAAGAGCGCGGCATAGGCCCGCGGCGGCACGCCGGCGAGCGCGCAGCCGGCGAAGACGTAGGCGGCCTGGCCAGCCAGGAGCGCCGCCCAGAGCACGATCGGCCAGCCAGCGCCGCCGGCCGCCCAGATCACCGTGTGCACCGCAGTCATCGCTGCCGTGCCGGCGGCGAGGAGCGCGAAGGGCGGCGTGGTGAGGTCGAGCGCGGCGGCCAGGCAGGACCACCACCGGCCACGCCGGCGGCACCACGCGGCGCGCAGGAGTGGGCCCACGTACCGGCGCGCGAGCGCGAGCCGGCCGCCCTCCCAGCGCAGCTCCTGCTCGCGCGCGGTCGCCATGGTCGGCTCCACCAACGTGTGGACCACGGCGTCGGGGACGAAGACGGCGCGGATCCCGTGGAGGAGGAGGCGAGCGTGGTACTCGTGGTCCTCGGCCACAGTCACGGTCTGCCAGGGGATTTGGCGGAGCAACGAGGCACTGAGGCAGACCCCGCTTCCCTGCAGGTCGGCAGAGGCGCCGAGCGCCTGGCGGCCCGCGGGCCGCAGGTAGTTGATCAGCGCCATGTCGGCCGCCATGAGCGCGGTGCGCCAGCTCTGCTCGGGGTTGCCGACTACGCAATGAGCCTGGGCCACGCTCGCGCCAGCGCGAAGCGCGGCATCGAGTCGGTGCAGGAGGTCCGGCGCCGGGCGGCAGTCGGCGTCGAGGATCACGAAGGCGTCGTGCCGCCACTCCGCCAGCAGCCGGGCAAACGCCCAGGCCAGCGCGTGGCCCTTGCTGCGCCGGGCGGGATCGGTGCGGGCCAGGACGCGCGCGCCGTGGGCGAGAGCGACGGCCGCGGTGTCGTCGGCGCAGTTGTCGGCGACGACGACCACCTCGTAGCGCGGGCGCGGGTACTCCATCATCGCGAGGGCCGGCAGGAGGCTGGGCAGCGTCGCGGCCTCGTTATGGGCCGGCACCACCACCGCGAACCGGTGACGGGGCGGGCCGGGCGGCAGGGCCGGCCGGCGGACGAGCCGGGCGGCGATGGCCGCCGTCGTCAGGAGAACGAGATACCCCGTGAAGACGGCAGCGATGGCGGCGAGCGGAAGCGTCAGCCAATCCATACCCGGCCCACGCGCTCCGACGCGTCCGCGATCGTCCGGTTCAAGGCCCTGGCGAGGTTGCGCAGGTGGTGATTTCCACCATCGAGATCGTGTTCGCCTTCTCCCTGGAGGTCCTGGTAGCCGTAGTTCCCGTAGGAATAGGTGCTGCGGGACCGGCGCACGTCATTGAGAACGACGCCAAGCATCCGCGCGCCGACCGCTTCCAGCGCGTCGCGGGCGAGCTGCACGGCCTCGACCGGGGTCGCGTGGGCGCGCACGATGAGCAGAACGCCGTCCACGAGGGAGGCCAGCACGGCGGCGTCGGAGACCGCCAGGACCGGCGGCGAGTCGATGATGATCCACGGGTAGCGTTCCCGGAGCGTCTGCAGCAGCGCCCGGGCCCGCTCCGAGGAAAGCAGGGCTGCCGGTCCAGGCGGCGGTGGCCCCGCCGGCAGGAAGGTGAGGTTGGTCACGCCGGTCGCGAGCAGCGCCAGCTCGGGCGCCAAGCCGCCGTAGAGGATCGAGGACAGTCCCACGCTCGACTTCTCCAGGCCAAAAACACGGTGGCAGGACGACCGTCGGAGATCGGCGTCGACGAGGAGCACGTGCTCGCCCCCTTCGGCGAGGGCGACGGCCAGATTGACCGCGGTGAACGACTTGCCCTCCTGAGGCTGGGCGCTCGTCACCAGGATGACGCGCGCCGGGGACAGGGCGTGATTGTGGCGGACCAGGGCCCGGATGTAGCCGAAGGCCTCGCCGGCCAACTGCTGCCCCGAGGCGGTGTCGTCGTGGCGCGCGCGTGCCGGGAGCGCCTCCACCACGGGAAGGGCCCGCCGCACAGGGCCGCCGACGGAGGGCACCATCCCCACGTTCGGCAGCCGGATCAGGAGGCTGACCTCGCGCGGCGTGTGGAGGGTCTTGTCGCCGGCCTCGCGGACGAGGGCCAGCGCGACGCCGCCGATGAGGCCCCCGATCGTGGCCAGCACGAGGTCCCGCGCCGGCTTCGGGCTCACCGGCCGGGTCGGCGTTCGGGCCGGGGCGGTGATCCTGACGTTGGTCACCTGCAACTCGCCGGCGAGCCGGACTTCCTTGAGCCGCTTCATCAGGTCGGCGTAGATGCCCTCGGTGGCGTCGGCCTCCTTCCGGAGGAGCTGCAGCTGCATCTGACGGGCGTGTTGGAAGATGGCGGTCTGGCGCTGCGCATCGAGGCGCCGGCCCAGCTCTGCGGCCCGCCGCACCGCGGCCTGGTAGCTCTGCTCGACCGCCTGCTTGGCCTTATCGATCTCGGTGCCCAGGCGTAGCTTGGCCTGCGAGAGCTCGGCCTCCAGGGCGATCATCTTCGGATGCTCCGGCCCGTAGATGGTCTTGGCCCGGCCCATCTCCCGCTCGAGCCGCGAGTAGTCGGCCTTGAGAGTGCGGACCAGCTCGCTCCCCAGCGCGGCGGCCAGCGTGTCGGAATCGGCCCCGGCCAGCATCTGGGAGCGGGCCTCCTGCTGGATCCGGTCGTTCTCGGCGTCGGTATACGCCCGGTTGAGGTCGTCCAGTTGCTGGAGCACGAACTCCGCCCGCCCCTCGCGGGTCGGCACCAGGTCGTGCTGTTTGACGAATCGTTGGACCGTGCCGGTCGCCTCCTCGGTGCGCCGGCGCAGCCCCACGAGCTGTCCCTCGAGCCATCGGCTCGCCGCCGCCGAGGCCTCCCGCCGCTGTGCGTTCGTCCTGGCGATGTACTCCTGGGCGATCTGGTTCGGGATGGCGGCGGCCAACTCCCGGTCGGGAAGCTTGGCGGTGATCCGGATGAGTCGGCTCCGCTTGATCGGCTCGATCTTGAGCCGGCGCTCCAGCTGCTCGACCGCATCGGTGAGGCTGGACGGCCCGGCGCCGCTCACGCCAGCAGCGAAGGCCGGGTGCTGGCGCAGGTTCAGTGCCTCGATCACCCGCTCCAGCAAGGGGCCGCTCTTGATGAGCTCCAGCTGCGTCTGGTAGTACGCGTCGACGACCCGCTCGTTGTAGGGCTCTTCGGGAGGCATGATATCGGTGAAAGACACCACGCGAGGCCGCTCGGGATCGACCTGTACCACTGCGGAGGCCTCATAGGTGGGATTCGCGACGAGCGTCCACACGGCCACGGCGGCCACGATGACCGCCGTGAAGCCGAGGATCAACCGGTAGCGGCCCATCAGCGCGCCCGAGAGACTGCGGGGCGGGCGCTCGCCGTCGAGTGGGACCGCGTCGATGTCGATGACCCGTTCGCCCGGTAACGCCGCGACGGGCCGGTGTGGGAGCTGCCGCATTCGAATTCTCCTCGCCCTTCAGGGCCCGATGCCCAGGCTCAAGACGCCCCTGAAGAAGTCCAGGATCCCGTGGGCCGCGACCTTGGCTCCGCTCGCCGGCACCATCACCATGTCGTGAGGCTCCAGTGGCGGATCCTGGCTGGCGTCCCCGGATATGACCGCCTTCAGGTCGATCCCCGTGATCTCCCGCTTCTCCCCGCTCGGCAGTGTCCGCACGATCTTGATCTCCTGCGTCGCCGCCACCTTCGTCACTCCCCCCGCCTCCGCCAGCGCCTTCGACACCGTCGTGCCCCGCCGCAGGAGGTACGCCCCCCGCTTCTCCACTTCGCCGGCGACGTAGTACATGTTCGCTTCCGGCACGAACACCGTGTCTCCGCCCTCGACCACGACGTTGTAGCGGACGTCTCCGGTGCGCAGGAGCGCCTCCAGATCCACCACCACCGGCTGTGGCTCTCCTGCCCGGGGCCGAGCGCGCGCGACATACGCCACCCGGTCGGCGTTCTCCCGGAGCCCCCGCGCCTCGGCCAGCGCTACGAGGACCGTCGTGGCGTTCCCCTTGAGCGCGTACGACCCGGGCTGCTGGACGGCGCCCATCACGGCGACCTGCCGTCCCGCGAACTCGACCACGGTCAGCGTCACCCCTGGGTTGACGAGGTACCGGCCCTTGAGGCTGGCCGCGATCTTCGCCTCCGCCTCGGCCAGCGTGAGTCCGGCCACCGCCTGTCCCTCGCCCAGGAGCGGCAACGCGACCGTCCCGGCTTCGCTGATGCGGGCGGTGCGGGTCAGGTCATCCTGGCCGTGGACGTGGATCGTGATCTGATCCTTCGGCGCGAGCCGATAATCGCCGCCGGTCGGCCGCTCGAGCGAGACGGCGGGCGGGGGCGCCCAGCGCGAGGCGAGAGCCGGCGGCTGCGGTAACGCGCCTGCTGCGGGCGAGGCGAGAGCGAGCGGCTGCGGTAACGCACCTGCTGCGGACGAGGCGAGAGCGGGCGGCTGCGGTAACGCGCTCGCTGCGCCGCTCGGAGCGCTGGCGCAACCAGCCCACGCGGCCGGTAAGACAATGACCAGGAGCCCCAGCGTGCGTCGCATCGCGATCCGCAGCATCGCAAGATGTGTGCCGGTCCGCGCGGAGCTCACGCTCCGCATCGTCGACTGTCGGTCACCCATCCTCGGCTCTGGCATCTGCCTTGCGTCGTGCGGTTACTGCGATGCGCGCCGCGATCTCCGCCGTCTGCGTGCGGCCCGACGAAGCGTTCCTGATCGGGCTCACCGGACTCCTTCTCGTCACGGGGCTCACCATCGGGGGTCAAACGCCCGTGGCGTACCTCGTGATCGCGCTCCCGATCATCGTTGGCGTCACATGGTGGCGTCCGGTCTACGGTTTCGCGCTGCTTCTCGGTCTGGCCCTCATCACCGAGGAGTTCGAGATCGGGACCCTCGCGGGGACCATCCAGCCGTTCTCGCTGCAGATGCTCCCGATCTTCCGCAACCTCAAGGACTACACGCCGTTCACCGGCATCGCGGCCAACGCCGTCGAAATCTGGGTGGTTCTCCTCGTCGGAACCTGGCTCATCCAAGGCGTTCTGGCCCACCGCCTCCGGCTGGCGCCGCCGCCGTGCACGGTGGCGTGGATCCTGGCGGTCCTGACGATCGCCCTCGCCTTCGGAATCGGCATCGCGGCCGGCGGCGACGTCAAGCCCGCGCTGTGGGAGGTGCGGGCGCTCGGGTACCTGCTCGGGCTCGCCTGGCTGGTTCCGCAGATCGTTCAGCGCCGGAGCGATCTGCACCTGATCCTCTGGGTCGTCACGCTGGCCCTGGGCCTCAAGGCTCTTCAGGGCCTCTACCGCTATTTCGTCATCCTGCGCACGGAGTTAGACCTGAACGAGACGTTCATGGCTCATGAGGACCCGGTGATGTTCGTGCCGCTGCTCCTCCTGGGGATCGTGCTCATCCACGAGCGCGCCACCCCTGTGCTCCGACGCGCGATATTGGTGAGCGCGCCGGTCATGCTGCTGGCGCTCATGCTCACCCAGCGCCGCGCCGCCTACGTCAGCTTCGGCGTCTGCGCCCCCTTTCTCGCCCTCGCGGTGTCGGCCGTCGCGCGCCGTAAGCTTCTGCGCCTGTTGGTGCCTTGCTTGCTGGTGGCCGCCGCCTACGCCCTGGCGTTCGCCGGGTCGAGCTCGCCGTGGGCCCGGCCGATCGAACGGGCGCTGTCCCTTCTCGATCCCGCAAAGTCTTCCAATCTCTATCGGATTCTCGAGCTGGAGAACCTCCAGTACACGATCCAGACCCATCCGTGGGGCATCGGCTTCGGCCACCCGTACGAGATGCACCGCTCGCTGCCCAAGCTCGGGTTCCCGCTTTACGAGTACATCCCGCACAACGAGGTGATGTGGATCTGGGTCAAGGCCGGCACGATCGGCTTCATCCTCGTCATGTTCTTCTTCGCAAGGGTGGTGGCTGACTCGACGTGGACTTACCGCTACCTCCCCGATCCGCTGCTCCGCGCCGTGGCCGTCGTCATCGGCCTTGCCGTGGTGAACCAGCTCGTCGCCTCCTATTACGACCTGCAGCTGACGTACTCGCGCAACATGATTTACCTCGGCACGCTCATCGGTCTCCTCCGCCCGATCCAGGAGTGGGGCGGGCTCGCCGCCGCCACGCCGCGCTGGCGGCTGTGAGACGGACGGAACTGTGATCTGCGCGCGGCGCGTCCGGGCCGCCGGGGGGCCTCGGTTTGGAAGGCCCATACCACTTCAGGGCACGAGCTTGCTCTCTCTGAGTCGCCGACGATCTACTGAAGGCAGGACGAACCAGCGAGCTCCCCACCATCTACCGTTTATAGGTAGGGCCGTGCTCAACCCGTCGCGAATGCCGCGTGGAAGACCGGTCAGTTTCTTACCAGCCTCGCCGTGGATCCGCTGAAGAGCATCTTCCGCAACTCCTCGCTCCTGCTCGCAGCCCAGACGGGCTCGAGTCTCATCGGGATGGCGCTCGTCGTCCTCCTGCCGCGCTTTCTGGGGGACGTCGAGTTCGGCCGCCTGCACCTGGTGCTGTCGCTCACCATGATGTTCGGGGTCGCGGTCGAGTTCGGCCTCACGCAGGTATTGGCCCGCGCGATCGCCTGCCAGCGGGGACTGGCTCGACCGTACCTCCGGACGGCGGTGGTGGCGATCGCGATACTCGGAGCGGCGCTCTACGTAGCCCTCCTGGGCACCGTCCGCCTCCTGGGACACCACCCGAGCACCCTGGAACTGGCCATGATCCTTGGAATCGTCATGGTCGGCGAGGCGCTCTGTCAGGTGCTACGCGCCGTGTTCCAGGCCCACGAACGGATGCTCGTGCCGGTTCTGGCCCGGATCGCGGGCAACGCGTTCACGCTGGCCGTCGCAGTCCCGCTGCTCCTGCAGGGGCAAGGGGTCCAGGTCGTCGCCATCGTCATGGCACTCGCGGTGGTCCTGCAGGTCGCCGTCAACACGGTGGCTGTCCGGCGCCTGGAGGGCTTCCGGCGGCCGGCCTCGGCGGCGGCGGCCGGATCCGCTCTGCTCGCGGCCGGGCTGCCGTTCCTGGTGGGGCAGGCGCTGGGAAATCTCTATTTCCGGATGGATGTCGTGATGCTCGGCTGGCTCACGACCGAGGCCACCGTGGGGTGGTACGGGATCGCCTCCCGGCTGCTCGACGCCCTCTGTTTCGTGCCCCAGGTCCTCACGATGGCCACGTTCCCGGTCGCGGCGCGCCTGTGGGTGACGGCGCCAGACGAGTTCCGCGCGACCATCCGCAAGACGCTCCACGTCCTGCTCGTCGTCACCGTGCCGGTGGTGGTGACTCTCCTGACGCTGGCCCGGGAGATCGTGAGCCTGCTCTTCACGCTGGAGGCGTTCGGTCCGGCCGTGCCTATTCTTCAGGTCCACGCCGTCACGCTCGGCGTCCTGTTCGTCGACTTCTTCCTGGTCGGCGTTCTCATGGCCATCGGTCGTGAACGGACCTGGATCGCGGTCGCCGCGGCCGCTTGTGTCTTGAGCCCTCTCTTGAGCCGTCTGCTGATCCCGCTGGCCGAGTCTCGCTACAACAACGGCGGCATCGGGGCAGCCCTCGGCACGCTGCTGACGGAAGTCTTCATCATGGCTTGCGCGTTGCGCCTCCTACCGGCGGGAACCCTGGGGGTGGAGTCGCGGCGGGTCGCAGTGCAGGTGGCCGGCGCTGGCGTGGCTATGGCACTCATTGTGCTCCTCGGTCGGGCTCTCGATCTGCCGTGGATGCTGGCCGCCGTCGGCGGCGGGCTTGCCTACCTCGCCCTCGTTATCCGCCTCGCCATCCTGCCGTCCGAGGCCACTCGCTGGATCCTGGCAGTGGTCCCGTGGCGGGCGCCAGCCCGGGTGGTATAGATGAAGCACGGCCCGCCTCGCTCAGGCCGACTCACTCAGGCTCGCCTCGCGCGCCGGACGCGCTGCGGCTTCGCACTGCCACGGCGCAAGCCGGCCTCACGGCCCTCGTTACCATGATGCCGCTCGGGTACCGCCAGTCCCCAATCCTTATGTATCATCGGCTCACCCCGCGGACCGGCAGCCATCCCTGCAGCATCGCCGTGGCCCGCTTCCGCTGGCAGCTCGCCTATCTGCGCGTCCTGGGGTATCGCTCCCTGCCGCCGCGCATGGTCGCCGAGCACATGCGGCGTGGCACGCCCGTCCCGCCGCGGAGGGTCGTGATCACCTTCGACGACGGCTACCTGGACGCGCTCACCCTCGCGCTGCCTCTCTTGCGCGAGTACGGCTTCTCGGCGACGTGTTACGTCGTGGCCGGCGCGGTCGGCCAGGTCTCGGGCTGGACCGCCCCGGCGTCGCTCATGGACTGGCCAGACCTCCGGGCCTGGCTGGAAGGGGGAATGGAGGTCGGCTCGCACTCGCTCACCCATCCCGACCTCACGATGCTTGGCGACGCCGCGCTGCGCGAGGAGGTGGTGGCCTCCAGGGCGCGACTGGAGGATGGGCTCGGGATGCCGGTGCGCTCCTTCGCCTACCCGTTCAACCGCGTGGACCGCCGAGCCCTGGAGGCGGTGGCCGCCGCCGGCTACGACGACGCGGTCGCGGGGGCCGAAATTCTTCGCTCGCCATACACGCTCGTCCGCGGCGACGCCGCGCGGGGGCCGTGGTGGCGCTTTGGCCTCCGCTTGTTCCCGGCGTACCCGGCAATGCGTGGCCTCTACCGCACTCTCGTCCCCTGCCGCGTGGGTTAGCCGCGGCGATCAGCGGCTCGCTTCGGCGAGGATGTGGGCGAGCGCCGCGGTCCAGTAGATCGCGTGCTCGTTCACCCCGTAGAGGCGATCGTCGTCCCGGTAGGCTTGGGCCGGGAACGGCACCACGAGGCCTTCCCGCTGCGCATTGGGGCCGCCGACGAGGAGGCCGGGTACGACGAGGCGGGCCGGGTGAGCGATCGCCGGCTGGTGATACGGGCGGCGTACCGGATCCGTACCGAGTCCGGTCACGAAGCTTTTGCCGAGCGCGTTCCGCCCGAGGACGTAGTGGAGCTGATCGAGCGCTGCGTCCCTGAACGCTCGCCGGCCCGTTTCCCGGAACGCCGCGAAGAGCTGAACCGCTCGCTCGAGCGCCAGACCGTTCGACCCCCAGTAGTAATCCTTGAGCGTCAAGGCCACCCGGTAACCGCCCTGGTTCACGGCGTTGGTCACCCAGCCGGCGCGCTCGGCCAGCGTCGCCTGCAGCCGTCTTCCGGTGCCGGCATCGAGCAGGCTCCCGTCCTCGAGCAGCGTGAGGTAGGCGAGGTTCTGGACCCGGCGCCAGGAGGCGGGGTAGTCGAACGGCGGCCAGCGGTCGAAGCTCCCGAGCGCGGCCGCCCGATAGCGCGCGTCCCCGGTGGCCCGCCACAGCTCCGCGGCCGCCCAGAATCGCTCGTCCCGGTCGTCGTCGTCGTCGTAGGCGCCGCCCTCGACACCGGAGGGATTTGAAAAGCCCCCAGCCGGCACGATATCCGGATGCCGCTCGAGCCAGCGCCAGGCAGCCTCGGCCGAGCCGAGGAGCCGGGCGGCGTACCCGCGGTCGCGTGCCGCGTACAAGCGCGCGGCGCGCGCCCCGGTCGCGGCGAGGGTGGCGGTGGCCACGGAGGAGACGCCGAAGAGGTAGCGCGGCTCGTGGTCCTGGTGCGGCGCTCGGTCGGCTGTCCACCGCGCCGGCCCAACCTTATGGTGGACCCCGCCGTCTTCCCGCTGCATCCGAAGCAGCCAGTCGAGTTCCCACCGCATCTCGTCGAGCAGCCCCGGTGGTTGCGCCAGGTCGTGGACGACCGCCAGGTGCCAGAGCGTGATCCCGGCTGCCGGCACGTACTTTCCGTAGTCGCCGGCGTCGTGCCAGCCGCCCGTTACATCGCGCCGCGCGCCTGACGGGCCCCACTCACGGGCATCGGTGAGGTGGCAGGCCGGGTGAGCGAATGGCGAGCCGTCCTGGATCGCCGTCCCGCAGCGCTGGTAGGTGAAGGTTCGGAGAACTGTACGCAGGGCGTTCACGTATACCGCGTTGTCGACCCGAAACGGGAGAGACGCCGTGACGCCGGGCGCCGTCACCACATACTCGCCGGGGATGGTGAGCGCGGTGAAGTCGAGCGCGCTGATGCGGTCGCCGGAGGCGGGATCGCGCGGACCCGGCGCGGCGGCCTGCCCCTCGAACACAATGCGTCCGGTGGCGGCCTCCCGGACCGCAAAAGCGGCGGGCGCGGCGGCCACCAGTGCCAGCTTCGTCTCGCCGGGCCTGTAGCCGAGCTGATCGACGCGGATCGCCGGCCCTTGACCGCCGAACCCGTGCGCTCCGACCAGCGCGACCACGAGGAGCGCCAGTGCCGGCCCCGCTACCCACATCCATCCCGGCGGGCTTGGCCGAAGCACCCCGTTCACGAGCGCCGGACCAATCCCGGTTCGGCCTGTGCCCTGCCATGTCGGCCGGCCAGTTCCCGGTAGAGGTCGTTCAGCGTGGCGCCGATCGCTTCCCAGCGATATCGTCGCTCCACCAGGGCTCGCCCGCGCGCCCCGAGCCGTGCGCGAAGGACGGGATCGCGCAGGCACCGGACCACGGCATCCGCGAAGGCCTGGGGAGCGTCGGCAACGATGATCTCCTCGCCTGGCGTGATCTCCAGCCCCTCGCAGCCGAGCGACGTGGAGACTACGGCGCGCCCGCTCGCCAGCGCCTCGAGGATCTTCAGGCGGGTGCCGCCCCCTACCCGCAGAGGGACGACGAACACGGCTGCCCGCCGCATCCACGGTCGCACGTCGGGGACGGTGCCAGTGACCACGATCCCGTCCCGGGTCAGCGCCCGTACCCGTGCCGGCGGGCTCTTGCCCACCACCGTGAGCACCGACTCGGGGGCCTGCGTGCGAATGCGGGGCCAGATCTCGCCGGCGAAGTACAGGACACCGTCCGTGTTCGGGTGGTAGTCCATGGCCCCGGTGAACAGGACCGACCTCGGGTCCTCCGGCGCCCCGTCCGGCATGAAAAAGGTGGTGTCCACCCCGTTCGGGATCACGTGGATCGGGACCTCCGGCACGTCGGGCGCGAGCGCGGCCCGGTCCACGTCGGAGGTGGCGAGGACGGCGTCGACGCGCTGGCACGCCGCCAGCTCGGCCTGGCGGAGCTTCTGGGCCTCGAGCCGGTTGTATAGTCGACGAAGCGGCGACCGCACCTGCCGCCAGGTCCGCTCGAGGAGCTGGTACTCGATGTTGTGCTCGTCCAGCACTTTCAGAATTGTGGCGGGCAGCTTGTAGTACGGGGCCATGTCACCGCCCTCCAGCTGCACGAGGTCGAAACGCCGCTGGGCCAGGAGCCTCGCCAGGGCGGCCGCCATCACCGGCGAGTAGGTGGCGTAGTAGCTGTAAGGGCGGGCCAGGAGCGCGCGGATCTGGTAGAGGCGCTTGCGCCGGGCCCCCGGCGGATGGTCGACAGTGTGGACGCCGGCGCAGAGCTCCCGAAGCGGGCCGAGGGCCGCTCGCTCCTCGGGAGAGGCGAAGCAGAGCACCGTCACCTGGTGCTCCCGGGCGAGCATTCGCACGAGGGAGTAGGTGCGGATGGATGCCCCGAAGTAGTGCGGGTGCGGCGGGTACGGCGCGAGAACCAGGATCTCCACGGCAGCGTCAGCGGAAGGTGCTGGTCAGGCGCCCGAGCAGAGCCTCGGTGCTTCCGGTTTCCCACCAGGACCAGGACACGAACTCCGCCACCACGAGGGCGGCAATGAGCAGTAGCAGCGCTAACTCGACGGCGGGTGTGATCCGGCGAGCGACCTTTCCTACGACGACGGCGAGCGCCAGGATTCCGAGGAGCGAGAGCATGCGGGCGCCGAAGGAGCAAACCGCATGCCACGCCCGAGACCCGCCTGCGGTCGCCACGCTCGAGGGCCCGCCTCGACGACCCCTCGTAGACCTCGAGATCTACGGAGGCTAGCGGAACGCCCACCAATCACGCATCTTACGCAGCCAGATCAGTGGCACCCTGACGGGCCCGCGCGCCGAGGACTTGAGCCAGCGGCGCGCGGTTCGCCAACTGCCGCGGACCGCTCCAGCCAGCGGTCGCATGTCGACGGCGCCTTCGGCCACGCCGACCGAGCCGGAGGCGAAACTTCTCTTGAATTCTTCGTCACCTTTGCCCAAATCGACGCGCCGGATGCCCAGCACCTCGGCCGACTGACCCAGATGCATGAGCAGTATCAGCC